>NZ_JBNBZD010000001.1:0-336382 GCF_049804075.1 Brevibacterium sp. FAM 24630 | reverse complement strand
CCCCCAGAATGCCTCGACTCGATCGGAGTTGTCATCGTTGTGTTCATCGCGGGGATACCTCCTCCCGCCCTCTACGACACCAAACCGGACCATCCGGGTGTCTCATCTAAGGCTGACACAGAGGGCCGTCGCCGAGTTGCAGCCACGGAGTGTCGCGAACGGCGAAGATCGTGTTCTCCTCTTCGGCCAGACGCTCGAAGACGTCGATGTACTCGTCCGGGACGTAGTCAGGCTCCTCCTCCTGGTCTCCGGTGGGTCGGGTCGAGGACATGAATATGCCCTCCGAAGGCGGATGCAGTCTGATGTGTTCTTCGACCTTTCGTGACCACGAGATGCAGTCCGTATCATCGGTGGGACTGTAGTACAGAGGGCAGCCGGCGCGGGTGAAAGGCACGATCCGGATGCCTCGGCGCTTGCCGATGATGTCGAGAGCACCAAGCCACTGTTCGCTGTGTGATCCGCCGACGACATACAGTGATCGCTCCGAGTCGGTGTCACCGTACCAGCACGGATCGCCGTCGGCTTTGTCGAAGATGATCGAGTCGTCGCTCTGCGGTGTCGTGCATCGGTCGGCCTCCGTCGGCGGCATCATCGGGTCCCGTGAGGCCAGGCCCGGCATGATCGGCACATCGAGGCGTGGTTCGATTCCGTCGAGGATCTCGCCGGCACCCGGGTAGGAGTCGGGGCGGCCTTCGGCGATGACAGCCGAGATCTTGTGCTCGACGTAGGCCCTGTTCGCGACGAGACCAACGGCCCAGGCCGGGGGAGAGACGAGGAGGAGGACCAGAACCGCCACCATGCCGACCCGCGCCCGGGCGATGGTGGAAGGCAGCGGCTCCGGCCCCGTCCGCTGGCGCAGTGGGATTTCCACCCACCGATGCGTGAGCTCGGCCAGCAGCAGAGAAGCGAGAATCACCGGGACGCCGACGAGAGGGTTCTTCGCATCGATGCCGGTGACTCTGACGGTGAGGATGAGCAGCGGCCAATGCCACAGGTACAAGGAGTAGGCGATCGTGCCGAGGCGGGTCAGCGGAGCCGACTCCAAAACTCGGATGATGATCGGTGGCTTCCTCTGGCGAACGAGACCGGCCCCGATGAGAAGCAGAGCACCGAGGAGGGGAACGAGAGTCAGGGGCCCCGGGAACTGTTCGGCACCGTCGAAGAACAGCCCGACGGAGAAGATCATGACCACTCCGACCCATGACAGCACGGCACTGAGCCACCGTGGCCATGATGAGCCTCGGATGCGCTCGGCGTCGAACAGCACCAGGCCGAGGAGCGCACCGGCACCGATCTCCCAGAAGCGTGAGAAGGTCGAGTAGTAGTTCACCCCCTGATCGCCGGCGAGGGCCATCCAGGTCGCACAGAGGAGCGAGAGCATCGACAACAGGGCGATGATCCACACCAGTGGACGCATCCGCACCCGTGCCGAACGGCCACGTGAGGCGAAGACGAGTGCGATGATCGCAATATAGATTTGGAACTGGACCGACATCGACCACAGATGCTGCAGGGGACTGCTGTCGATTCCCGCTGCATCGTAATCGGAACCGAGAGAGACGAAACGCCAGTTGATCCAGAAGCTCGCGGCGGCTGAAGCATCCGTCAGCCACTGTCCCCAGTCCAGATGCGGGTAGAAGATGAGGACTCCGCCGACGGTCGTGGCGACGACTGCGAGGAGCGCGGGGAGCAGACGCAGGAGGACGCGCAGCACCGAACGGGCGAAGGAACGTCCGTCGAGTCGCTCAGCGTTGCGGATCTGTGAAGACAGGAGGAGTGTGCCACCGAGGAAGAGGAACACATCCACCCCGGAGGAGACACGTCCGATGAAGACGTGGAAGATGACGACCAAAGCGATGGAGAACCCGCGGAGCCCCTCGAGATGCTGAAATCGGGTCGACGCTGCGGGGGAAGCGTCCAGGTGCGCAGAATCAGTGCGGAGATCAGACATAGCCGGTGGGGTTGGGAGGTCTCTTCGGCATTCACAGTATCGGGAATCGATGCGCTGAGCGAATGGGCATGCTCACGGCGATCGTCGGCTGCGTCGGACCCGGCCGCCGGAGGCCGGAGGCCGGAGTGAATGAGCAGACGCCCACGCGCTGCGTAAAACCCGGCAGCGAGTGGGCGTCCTCTTCAGTTCAGGCGGTCAGGCGGCTGCCATCGGCGTGATCTCGCGCAGCGAGGTGCCGGTGAACAGCACGATGCGACCGGTCGAATCTTCGATCGTGGTCTCACCGCGGGATTCGCGGCTGATCTTGGGATCGATCATTCCTGCGTGGATGAGTCCGCGCTGGACCCACTGTGGGAACTCAGACATGGTTCCCTCCTTTCTTCGGTTGTGAATAGCAGGCAACTACGCACGCTATTCGTCAGGTTCTGAAGTCGGCGACTGGGTGATCGCCAATGGGGATCTGCGTTTCGAAGAGACACGGTGTCCGGAACATTCATCTGCAAGGGCGAACCAGGATCGGGGCCTACGACTCTCACTGTCGGTCGTCAGGAGCAACTCATCGACCGGTTCGATGAATGCGGACAACTTCGAACGCAAAGAATCAGCATATCCGACGCGAGCGAGAATTGTCCACTCGAGGCCCGTGAGGTCATAGATGCGCGGCCGGTGACCGCCGTGAGACCTTCGTCGAGAAGGGTGCTTCGTGCCGATGCAGGGCGACGAGAGCTCAGCGACGCCCCTGCATGCGCGCCCGCAGCCTGACCCAGAACACGGCAGTGAGGGTGAGCAGAACGACGCCCACGGCAAGCAGTCCGAGAGCGAGGGGATTGTCCATCGCCGCACCCAAGGACCGAGACGCCACCGAGGCAGCCGCCCCCTCCGATTCTTCGGGCGTCGACTTCTCCGCCGACGCCGCTGCCGTCCCTTCGTCGGTTCCACCGGCATCGCTGCCGCTGCCCGAAGCGGTGGGGTCCGCCTCGGCGGTTGCCTGAGTCCCCACCGGAACGGTCTGCAGCGATTTCGGATCCTTCTGCGCGAAGTCCCATTCGAGGAGGTCGACGGCGGCCTGCCGGGAGTTGTTGTCGATGCCGAGCATCGTCGCCACGACACGGTGTCCGTCTCGTTCGGCTACGGCCACATACGAGCCCTTCGCGGCGCGAGTGAAGCCGTTCTTCAGACCCAGTCCGCCGTCGACCTGCCCGACGATCTTTGTGTGGTTCTGAATCTCGTAGCCTTTGAACTTCTCTTTCGTCTGCGGATTCTTCCCGCCGGGGAATTTATAAGTCTCGGTCCCGATGACCTTCATGAGATAGTCGTCCTCGCAGACGGCCCACGCGAGCTTCATGAGGTCCTCGGCGCTCGTGTACTGCCCCTTCGCGTCGAGGCCCGAGGTGTTCACCGCATGCGTGTTCTCCAGCCCCAGCTCGGCGGCCTTGTCGTTCATGAGCTTCACGGCCTTGTCCTGACCACCGGCGGCCCGCCCGAGGGCGTTCGCGGCATCATTGGCACTCGACATCAGCATGGCGTGGAAGAGCAGATCGACCGTGTAGCTGTTCGTCTGCATGAGCCCGACCTTCGTCCCGTCGATCTCCATGTCCTCGAATTCGGCCTTGACCTTCTGCTTCTTGTCATCGAGCACATCGACGAGAGCGAGAGCCGTGAGCAGTTTGATCGTCGAAGCCGGTGCGTGCCGCTTCTCGATGTTCTTCGCCGCATGCAGATTCCCACTGTCGAGGTCACCGACGAGCCAGGAGACGCCCACCGGCTTCGGCGGCTTCGCCCCATCGCCGAGGTCGTCAGGCGTCACGTACGCCGGAGCCGTCGACTCCGCCGGCTGTGGCGCTGCCTTCGCCGGTGCGGGGGAGTAGGCGAGCTGGGCCGCGACCAGAACTGTTGCGGCCACGGCACCGAGGAGCAGTGCGAGCAGTGAGGAAGCTGACGAGCGGGTGAAACGCATGCGCCCCAGTCTACTTTCGCGTCCGTCCCGCTGTCCTCAGGTTTGCCTCACCCGCACCGAAGTGACGCAGGTCGTGCTCCTCCACCCGCGCCGAGGCGCCGTCCTCCACCAGCGCCGCCGCGCCGCCCTCCATCGGCGCCGAGGCGCCGTGAACCGGACGCCCCCACCGGAACCGAGGCGGCAGAATGCGAAAACGGCCCCGCACCCATCGGTGCGGGGCCGCAGCAGTAGGACTTCAGGCAGTCGCGATCAGAAGGCGCGCTGCAGGATCGCCTGCTTCACCTCGGCGATGGCCTTGGTGATCTCGATGCCGCGAGGGCAGGCCTCGGTGCAGTTGAAGGTGGTGCGGCAGCGCCACACGCCTTCCTTGTCGTTGAGGATCTCGAGGCGCATGTCGCCGCCCTCGTCACGCGAATCGAAGATGAAACGGTGCGCGTTGACGATCGCGGCCGGTCCGAAGTACTGACCGTCGGTCCAGAACACGGGGCACGAGGAGGTGCAGGCCGCGCAGAGGATGCACTTCGTGGTGTCGTCGAAGGCCGCACGCTCTTCGGCCGACTGCAGACGCTCTCGGGTGGGCTCGTGACCGGAGGTGACGAGGAACGGCATGACCTCACGGTACGACTGGAAGAAGGGCTCCATGTCGACGATCATGTCCTTCTCGAGCGGAAGACCCTTGATCGCCTCGACGATGATGGGCTTCGACGTGTCGAGGTCCTTCAGCAACGTCTTGCAGGCCAGGCGGTTGCGGCCGTTGATGCGCATCGCATCGGAGCCGCAGACGCCGTGGGCGCAGGACCGGCGGAAGGACAGCGAGCCGTCGATCTCCCATTTGATCTTGTGGAGGGCATCCAGCACACGGTCGGTGCCGTACATCGTGATGTTGTATTCCTCCCAGTGCGGCTCCGAATCGAGTTCGGGGTCGAACCGTGCAATCTGGAAGGTGCAGTCGAAGGACGGAATGCTTCCGCCTTCGCCCGAGACATGCTCGGGCAGATCGATCTTCGAGGCTGGCTCTGGGGTGGTGTCGGTGCTCATCAGTACTTACGCTCCATCGGCTGGTAACGGGTGACGATGACGGGCTTCGTCTCAAGACGCATGCCCTTGATGCCGTCGGTCTCCGCTTCGGGATCGAGGTAGGTCATCGTGTGGTGCATGAACTTCTCGTCATCACGATCGGGGAAGTCCTCACGGAAGTGTCCGCCGCGCGATTCCTTGCGGTGGATGGCCGCGACGGAGATGACCTCGGCGAGTTCGAGCAGGAAGCCCAGCTCGACAGCCTCGAGCAGATCGAGGTTGTAGCGCTTGCCGCGGTCCTGGATGCCCACGTTGTTGTAGCGTTCGCGCAGCTTGGCGATCTCGTCGAGTGCCTCGCGCAGAGTCTCGTCGGTGCGGAACACCTGGACGTTGGAGTCCATGATCTCCTGCAGATCCTTGCGGATGGCGCCGATGCGTTCGGTGCCATCCGAGGTGCGCATCTTCTCGAGCATCTCGACGACCTGTGTCTCCGGGCTCTCCGGAAGTTCCACGGAATCGGCGGTCTGGGCGTATTCCGCGGCGGCGATGCCGGCGCGTTTGCCGAAGACGTTGATGTCGAGAAGCGAGTTCGTGCCCAGACGGTTCGAGCCGTGCACGGACACACAGGCGCATTCGCCTGCGGCGTAGAGGCCGGGCACGACGGTGTCGTTGTCGCCGAGGACCTCGGCCTTGATGTTCGTCGGGATGCCGCCCATGGCGTAGTGCGCGGTCGGGAACACCGGCACGGGCTCGGTGTAGGGCTCGACACCGAGGTAAGTGCGGGCGAACTCCGTGATGTCCGGCAGCTTGGCATCGATATGCGCCGGTTCGAGGTGGGTGAGGTCGAGGAGGACGTAGTCCTTGTTCGGACCGCAGCCGCGACCCTCACGGACCTCGTTGGCCATCGAACGCGCGACGATGTCACGCGGAGCGAGGTCCTTGATCGTCGGGGCGTAGCGCTCCATGAAGCGCTCACCGTCGGAGTTGCGGAGGATTCCGCCTTCACCGCGAGCTGCCTCGGAGAGCAGGATGCCCAGGCCGGCGAGGCCTGTGGGGTGGAACTGGAAGAACTCCATGTCCTCGAGCGGGATGCCGCGGTTGTAGGTCACGGCCATTCCGTCGCCTGTCAGGGTGTGGGCGTTCGACGTGGTCTTGAAGACCTTGCCGACTCCGCCGGTGGCGAAGACGACCGACTTGGCCTGGAAGATGTGGATCTCGCCGGTGGCCAGTTCGTAGGCCACGACGCCGGCCGGGCGCTTGACCCCCTCGACCTCGGTCATGACGAGGTCGAGGACGTAGAACTCGTTGTAGAACTCCACGCCGTGCTTGACGCACTGTTGGTACAGGGTCTGGAGGATCATGTGGCCGGTGCGGTCGGCCGCGTAGCAGGAACGGCGCACGGCCGACTTGCCGTGGTCACGGGTGTGACCGCCGAAGCGACGCTGGTCGATCTTGCCTTCGGGGGTGCGGTTGAAGGGCAGCCCCATCTTCTCGAGATCGAGCACGGCGTCGATGGCTTCCTTGGCCATCACCTCGGCGGCGTCCTGGTCGACCAGGTAGTCACCGCCCTTGACGGTGTCGAAGGTGTGCCATTCCCAGTTGTCCTCTTCCACGTTCGCCAGTGCGGCGCACATTCCGCCCTGGGCGGCACCGGTGTGCGAACGGGTGGGGTAGAGCTTCGTGAGAACGGCGGTCCGGGCGCGCTGGCCCGATTCGATCGCCGCACGCATGCCGGCGCCGCCGGCGCCGACGATGACGACGTCGTAATGATGTACCTGCATGTTTCTCCTTTAGGCCTTGCAGAACTCAGCCAGGACCGAGGGGTCCGCTCCGGCCGGGCAGGGATCGAACGTGAAGATGACGAGCGTGCCGAGCACGATGACGATGATCGAGGCGATGTAGAGGATCACCTGCAGAGCCATGCGGGTGCTGGGCTTCTCGGAGTAGTCCATGATGATGGTGCGCAGGCCGTTGGTGCCGTGCAGCATCGCCAGCCACAGCATGAGCAGATCCCAGATCTGCCAGAACGGGCTGGCCCACTTGCCTGCGACGAATCCGAAGTCGATGGCCTGGACGCCGTCGCCGGCCCACAGGTTGACGAACAGGTGGCCGAAGATGAGGATCACGAGGATGACGCCGGAGACGCGCATGAACAGCCATGCGAACATCTCGAACTTCGAACGCGTCGACTTGTGCCGGGAGTAGCCGGTCCGCGGAGCCGGAATGGATGTTGTGCTCATGTCAGCCTCCGAAAGTGTGCATCAGCTGGCGAGGAATGAAGGCGATCATGATGATGAGCCAAAGGACCATGACTCCCCAGAACAGCTTCTTCTGATTCTTCGGGCCACTCTTCGAGAAATCGACGAGAATGACGCGCAGCCCGTTGAACGCGTGGAACGCGATTGCGGCGACCAGGGCGATCTCACCGAATGCCATGACGGGTGTCTTGTAGGTTCCGATCACTGCGTTGTAGGCCTCGGGCGAGACGCGGACGAGTGCAGTATCGAGCACGTGGACCAGAAGGAAGAAGAAGATTCCGACGCCTGTGACGCGATGCGCGACCCAGGACCACATTCCTTCGTTTCCTCGGTACAGAGTGCCCGTAGACGCTTTGGCCACGGAGCATCCTCCATCTTGAGTATTGGGGTGTGTACGTCTAGAAACTACGCCGAAGACCGCTCCGGTGCCAGTCGAGACACCGCTCAGCGTGCCGGATCACACCTCAACCCTGGCAATTCCCTCAAAACTGGGATTTCCCGTCTCACGGATTTTCATTTACATCACAGTCGTGTGCGCTAAATGATGAGATCTCCGGTCTGACCTGCATGACCCTTGCGAGCCCCGCGGTTGACGCCGACGCGGTCCCCGACCGTCACCGAGGCGGCCCCGGGGTGGGGTTGTCCCCACCGCCACGCTGCGGCTGAGCTCCTCCGACACGGCGGACAACCTCGGGGAAGCGATGCCCGAACTCTGGGACACTGATTCCGTGAATACCCATTTCCACGCCATCATCCCCGCAGGCGGTTCGGGAACCCGCCTCTGGCCGCTGTCCCGTCGCGCCAACCCGAAGTTCCTCCACGATGTGCTCGGGCTCGGTCGCAGCCTGATCCAGGCCACCTGGGATCGGGTGGCCCCCATGGTCGGTGAGGACAAGGTCTGGGTGGTCACCGGCGAGACCCACCTCGACCAGGTCGCCTCCCAGCTGCCCGGGATCTCACGGACTCAGATCGTCGCCGAACCCTCACCCAAGGACTCCGCCGCGGCGATCGGCCTGGCCACCATGCTCATCGCCCGCGAAGACCCTGCGGCGATCGTCGGGTCGTTCTCCGCCGATCACTCGATCACGAACGTCGACGAGTTCCGCCTCGTCATCGACCAAGCCGTGGCCGCCGCCGAGACCGGGGACATCGTCACCGTCGGCATCATGCCCCGCAACCCCGCGACCGCCTACGGCTACATCAAGACCGGCGATCTGCTCGGCCTCGACGGGGCGCCCACCGCTCGTCGGGCGCTGGCGTTCGCGGAGAAGCCCGCCGCGAGCACTGCCCGTCGGTACGTGAATTCCGGACGCTACCGGTGGAACGCCGGCATGTTCATCTCCAAAGCGGAATCCCTGCTCGAGATCCTCGCCGAGGAGGACCCCGCCCTCTTCGCCGGACTCTCCCGGATCGCCGAGGCCTGGGACACCCCCGACCATCAGGAGGTGCTCGAGGAGGTGTGGCCGGGCCTGGAGAAGCGCGCCATCGACTATGTCGTGGCCGAACCCGCCGCTGCCGCCGGCCGTGTCATCGTCATCCCCGGCGACTTCGGCTGGGACGACGTCGGCGACTTCGACTCCGTGGCCCGACTGCGCCAGCCCGTGCCCGGCGAACCGCGTGGGGTCATCTCCATCGGCGGCAACACCGATCTGCTCGAAGTCGATGCCTCGGGCGTGGTCTTCTCCGAAGGGCCGCGGACGGTGGCGATCGTCGGACTCGAAGACCTCGTCGTCGTCGACACCGACGACGTTCTGCTCATCACCTCCCGCTCTCACGCTCAGGATGTGAAGAAGGCCGTGTCCGCGGCAGGGGAGCGGGGGCTCGACGAATTGCTCTGAGCCGATGCCCTTCGCGGGAAGTTGCCCTTCGTGGGAAGTATGTCGAAATTGGTCGCAGTGAGCACAGATGTGACGGTCTGTGCTTAGCATTGCTTCCAATGGTCGACACCAGCCATCCCCGAACTTCCCGCTGACGAAGGACCTGACATGATCAGCTCGACAATCGCTGAGATCGGTGCAGAGCTCATCGATTTCCGCCGCGACATCCATGCCCACCCGGAACTGTCCTTCCAAGAGTTCGAGACCACCGACAAGATCGTCGCCCGCCTCGAAGCCGCCGGGCTCCAGCCGCGGCGACTCGAGGGCACCGGCGTCGTCTGCGAGGTCGGGGAGGGGCCGGTGGCCGTGGGGCTGCGTGCCGATATCGACGCTCTGCCCGTCGACGACCTCATCGACGAGGAGTTCCGTTCGACGGTGCCCGGTGTCGCCCACGCCTGCGGCCACGATGTGCACCTGACCTCCCTCATCGGCGCCGGCATTGCCCTGCAGCGCATCCACGAGACCCGTCCCGGCGGACTCGGCGGTCGCGTCCGCCTGATCTTCCAGCCGGGCGAGGAGGTCACCCCGGGCGGGGCGCTGCGCGTGATCTCCCAGGGCGTCCTCGATGATGTGCCCGAGGTCTACGCCGTCCACTGCGATCCGAATGTCGACATCGGCAAGGTGGGTTCGCGCATCGGTGCGATCACGGCTGCCGGAGACACCGTCATCATCCGTCTCTCCGGGCACGGCGGGCACACCTCCCGGCCGCACCTGACCGAGGACCTCGTCTACGCCCTCGGCAAGCTCGCCACCGATCTGCCCTCGACGCTGGGCCGTCTCATCGACCCTCGCCACGCGATCTCTCTGGTGTGGGGTGAGATCAGCGCCGGTCATGCCGCGAACGTCGTTCCCAGCGAGGGGATTCTGCGCGGGACCCTGCGCTGTCTCGACGTCGACGGGTGGAACCAGGTCGCCGAGGTGCTTCCCGAACTCGTCGATCGCATCGCCGGTCCGTACGGAGTCGACGTCGATCTCGAGCACCGCCGAGGTGTGCCTCCCGTGGTCAACACCGAAGACCAGGTGACACTCATCGAATCCGCTGTGCGCGGTGAGCTGGGAGAGAACGCAGTGCAGCTGACTCCGCAGTCGATGGGCGGAGAGGACTTCGCCTGGTACCTCACCCACTGCCCGGGCGCGCTCATCCGGCTGGGCACCCGCACGCCCGGCGGCATCACCTATGACATCCATCAGGGTGATCTGCTCATCGACGAACGCGCGGTGGCCATCGCAGCCCGCGTCTTCACCGCCACCGCGCTCAGGGTCCTCGACCGTGATCGCTGATCTCCCGAGCCGCAGCTGAGCACGGGCCCCGCCGCCGCGGGCCCGGGCCTGCCGGCTGATTACCCTGCCCGCACCGCCGGCCGATAATCTAGGACTCATGAGGATGAGAGCCCGGTCCACCCTGCTGGCCGCACTCGGTGCGGTGAGCACGCTGGCGCTCGGCGCCTGCTCCGTGACCGCTCCCGAACCGCTCGAGGAGACCCGGCTGGGCTGCCTCGTCTCCGCTCCCGCCGGATTCGACGATCATGCGGCCGGTGCCCTCACACTCGCCGAAACGGAACTGGCCCGCGAAGCCGGTGTCTTCTCCGGCACCTCGAGCCAACGGGTCTCGGGAGGGTCGGCCACCTCGGCGGCCCTGGATCGGATGCACCGGCAGGACTGCGCACTGACCACGGTGATCGGACCCGGCGGTGCCGACGAGCTCGCCGACTTCGCCGCCGCGCATCCGAAGGAGCTCTTCCTCGGGGTCTCCAGCGGCACCGAAGACCTGCCGAAGAACGTGCTGAGCATCGACTTCGACCTCGTCCCGCCGGCGTTCATCGCCGGGTACACCGCGGCCACCGCCTCGGAGACGGGGAAGGTCGGCGTCGTCGTCTCCCACGGGTTCCCGCAGGCCGGGGCCATCCGCAGCGCCTTCGACGCCGGGGTCGATCTGTACAACGACGAGAAGGACGAAGGCGCGGCGACGGTGACGTCCTATCGCAGCACCACCGCCTCGGCAAGCAGGTCGATCTCCGATACCCGCACGGCCGGTGAGGACTATTTCGATGAGTCCTTCGACGATGACGCCGACGTCCTCGTGCCCTTCGGTTCGGCCGCAGCGATGGGGGTGGTGACCGCGGCGGACGAGAAGCGCAAGGATCTGGCCGAGGCCGCCGACGACACCGAGGTCGAGGACGAGAAGAGCCCGATCCTGCCGAAGCTCGTGTGGTACGGCACCGCGGGCGGGTTCTCGCAGTCGATCGTGGCGAGCATCGAACCCAACGTCCGCCGCGGGCTGCGCACGATGTTCCCCGACTGGCCGCAGAGCAAGAACCCCGACGAGGTGGCCCCCGCGCCGAAGCGCGGACCGGAGGAGATCAGCGGCTTCCGCGTCGGTGACCGGGGCTACATGGGCACGCTCGACAACGGCGGGGTCCGCATCATCGCCGAGGACGGGTTCCTCTCCCGCGTCTCCGATGCCGGTCGAGGCATCACGGACCTGCGCGAGCGGATCAAGAGCGGGGATATCGACCTGGAGAGATGATGAACGGCCGACGGCGGTGTCATCGGATAAGCTGAGACGGTGATGAATGTACCCGCCGGCGTCGCCTCCGACGACCCCATCCTGCAGCTGCCCAAAGTGTCCCTCCACGATCACCTCGACGGCGGGCTGCGCCCGTCGACGATGATCGAGCTGGCCGATCAGATCGGCCACACCCTGCCCGCCGCCGACGCGGAGTCGCTGGGCCGATGGTTCGCGGAATCCGCGAACTCCGGTGATCTCGTCCGCTACCTCGAGACCTTCTCTCACACCGTGGCCGTGATGCAGACCGAAGACAATCTGCGTCGCGTGGCCAAGGAATGGGTGCTCGACCAGGTCGCCGACGGCGTGTTCTATGCCGAGGCCCGGTGGGCTCCCGAACAGCATCTCGAGGGCGGGCTGGAGCTCGACACCGTCGTCGAGGCAGTCCAGGACGGGCTCGAGGCCGGTGTCTCGGAAGCTGCCGCCGAGGGCAAGTACATCCGCGTCGGCCAGCTCATCACCGCTATGCGTCAGGCCGACAATTCCCTGGCGATCGCGGAACTGGCCATCCGTCACCGTGAGAAGGGCTCGGAATCCGGTGTCGTCGGCTTCGACATCGCCGGACCGGAGAACGGCTTCCCGCCCTCGGCGCACCTCTCCGCGTTCAACGCCCTCCATCAGGCCTATGTGCCCGTGACGATCCACGCCGGTGAGGCCGCAGGCAAGGAATCCATCCACGAGGCGATCACCATCTGCCACGCTCAGCGTCTGGGCCACGGCGCCCGGATCGTCGAGGACATGGAGATCGTCGATGGAGAGGGACAGCTCGGCAGCCTCGCCGCGTGGGTCCTCGACCAGCAGATCCCGCTGGAGCTGTGCCCGAGCTCGAACCTGCAGACCGACATCGGCGGCACCATCGCCAGCCACCCGATCACGGGGCTGAAGGATCTCGGCTTCGCCGTGACCATCAACCCGGACAACCGGCTCATGTCCGGCACGTCCATGTCGCGGGAGATGCGTCTGCTCGTCGATGAGGCGGGATGGACGCAGACGGATCTCGAATGGGCCACCGTGAACGCGGTGACCGCTGCCTTCCTGCCGCTGGATGTGCGCGAGCGCATGCTCGACGAGATCCTCATCCCCGGATTCGCTCGGGTGAACATTTGAGTTCTCGCAGTGACCGGTCTGCCGTGCCCGGAGGCTCACAGGATCCTGCCGGGCACGGTGTCCCGACTCCGCGGGCGATGACCCTGGTCGTCGTCGTCCTCGGCATTCAGGCGCTGGCCCTGGTCGGTTCGGCGCTGTCGTTCATCATCACGGCCATCGGCGCGGGTGAGCTGGCCGCATCGCTGGTCGGCCTGGCCGTCATGTTCCTCATCTTCGCGGCCGGAGTCGGTGCCGCGGCACGTGGGGCGTGGCGGCTGCACCGGTGGGCGCGACCCGCGGCGATCGCGTTCGAGCTGCTCGTCATCGTCTTCGCCTTCAGCGTCATCGGCGGATCTCTGTGGCTGGGCCTGGCCTGCCTGCTCACCGCCATCGCCGTGATCATGGGCTTCTTCCTGCCCCCGGTCGTCGAGGCCTACAACCGCGCCCTGGCCGACTGAACCGCGCCCTGGCCGACTGAACCGCTGTGCCGTTTCGGCCGCGGGGACTCCTCACCGCGGGGGAGCGAACTCACCGAGGCGGAGCCGGCGGTGACCATCTCTGCACGCTCGCGGCCTGCGCGGCGATGAGTCGCGAGGGAACGACCGAGAACACCGCGTTGCGGACCCGTGCCAACAGCGGGGAGTCGAGCTGGAACATATGCCCCATGAGACGTGACTTCCGGGCGATCGACTGTGAGCGCGGCCTGCGCAGCGCATCGTACCGGTGCAGGGCCTCATCGAGTTCTGCACGCAGCGCAGCACCGCGCTCAGCCAGCGGGGCGAGCAGCGCGGTCAGTGTCGCCGCGTCCTCGAGCGCCTGGCCGCCTCCCTGCCCGAGGTCGGGCGTCATCGCGTGCGCGGCATCGCCGAGGAGCACCACCCGGCCCCGATGGAATCGAGCCAACCGGTGGGAGAGGTCGCTGATCGGGGTGCGACGGACCGCCTCGGCGGGGGTGGCTTCGATGAGTTCGGCGATGGGGCGGTGCCAACCTGCGAACATCGCCTCGACGGTCGCCTTCTCACGGGCGAACACGGCATCCTGGGGCATGTTCGCCACGGCGAACCAGTAGACGCGGCCATCGGCCAGCGGAGCGATGCCGAAGCGGCGCCCGCATCCCACCGATTCCCCGGCGGCACGCTCCAGATCCACCGGCACCGAGGTGATGCCCCGCCACGCGGAATAACCGGAGTACCGCGGTGCGACCGTTCTTCCGGCGACGACTGAGCGGATCCGACTGTGCAGGCCGTCGGCGGCGATGATGAGGTCGAAACGCTGCTCGGCCGCAAGCTGTGCCTCGGAATCCGTGCCGACCGCACCCGCGGTGACAGTCAGGGTGCCGTCGGTCGCGGACGCGACCGCTGCCGCGTCGGTGCGGACGGTCCCCGGTGCCAGAGCCCCGAAGAGGATCCGGTGGAGATCGGCGCGGTCGACGATGCGCAGCGCCCCGACGGAGTCGTTGGGGACCTGGGCGATCCAGCGTCCATCGGCGCGACGCTGACCTGCGGCGAAACCTTCGACACTGCGGTCGGTCACCGCGTCGAAGTCCTCGGAGAGGCCCAATGCGTCCAGTGCCGCCAGACCGTTGGCGAAGATCGACAGACCCGAACCGCCGGCCCTGACTTCGGGAGCGCGTTCGAACACGGTCACCTCGGCACCGGCTCTCTGCAGCCCGACGGCCGCAGAGAGCCCGCCGATTCCGGCTCCGACGATGGCGATCTTCATAGGCTCACGCGACTGGTCTTACTGGAGGTAGTCGCCGCAGGCTTCGGTGAGGAAGTCGCCGGCGACTTCGCCCTCTTCCCCGAGGCTGATCGCCGTCATCTGGATACCCCACCACACGCGAGGTGAGCCGCCCCACTGCTGTCGGAACTCTTCGCGGCGGCCGGGATCCTCGGCGAGGTCGTCCGCGGCAAGACCGATCCGCTCCTGCGCGTCCTCGGCAGTGCAGCGCTTCTCGTCGTCCGGGCCCTTCGGATCGAGCTCGGGGATGTCCTTGTCGTCGACGTTCTTGAGCGTGAACGCCGAGTTGCCGATCTCCTCGACCTCGAAAGTGCCGTGGAGGAGCAGGAACGGGGAGAGGTCGTCATCGACGCTGTCCGCATCGAGGGTGACGCTGACACTGTCTGGGCTGTCGGCGGTCACGGTCATCTCTCCGGAGTCGGGCACTTCGGGATTGCCGGTGTGCACGTAGACCTTGAGGTAGGCCTCGGACTTCTTCTCGGCCGCCTCGGCGAGGCCCTGCCACAGCGGGTCGGTGTCCTTCGCCCCGCCGGGTGAGGAGTCGACGATGGACACCTTCGGCGCATCCTTGGGCGTCTCGATCGGCGTGACCTCCTCCTTGCTCACCGAAGGGCGGGGCTGGGGGCGGGTCTCCTCGGGAGTCGACACGCAGGCCGTCGTCGTGGCCAGCAGCGCAGCGGCGGACAGAAGGGCAAGGGGGCGAAGTCGCATGGTTCCTCGAGGTGTCGTCAGGGGCCGTGTGGTGTCAGTTCCAGCCTAATGTCCGCCCGTGCCCGAGCCCGGGCGGACGCGCGGCGAAACGGCGAACGGGCCGGCGACGCACAGAGGGCCTCAGCCGTGGCGGGCAGCGGCGATGAGCGCGCGCAGACTCTCACGCTGGCGGCCGTCTGCATCGAAGTTCGCCTCGTCGAACCAGGCCCGGTATCCCTGCCGCAGGGACGGCCATTCGCTGTCGATGATCGAGAACCACGCGGTATCGCGGTTGCGTCCCTTGACCACGAGGTGCTGACGGAACACGCCTTCGAAGGTGAAGCCGAAGCGCTCGGCCGCCCGCTTCGACGGCACATTGTCGTCATCGCACTTCCATTCGAAGCGGCGGAATCCGGAAGCGAAGACGAGCTCGGCGCAGAGGAAGAGCGCCTCGGTGGCCGCGGCGGTCCGCGACAGACTCGGACCCCAGAGGATGTGCCCGATCTCGATGACTCCGTTGGCGGCATCGATGCGCATGAGCGCCTGCCGCCCCAGCGCCCGACCGGTGGACCGGTCGACGACGGCGAAGAACAGGGGATCGGGGCTGCCGGCCGCCTCGGCGATCCAGGAATCGAACTCCCCGCGATCGGTCTGCGGAGTCTGCGGCAGGTACCGGAACCGGTCGTCGATCCCGGTCGGTGCCGTGACTTCCGCGAAGAGGTCATCGCCGTGAGCGGCCGAATCCAAGGGTTCGAGGTCGACGAATCGACCGTGGATCGTCTCTCGCCGAGGCGGCTGTGCGCCGGTGAAGTCCGTGAGGTCAGCAGGTGGCATGGTCTCAGTCCTCGTCGCTGTCGAATCCGGTGGAGAGCTCTCGGAGCAGGGACGCGAGATTGCGGCTTCCCGCGGCCGTGAGTCCGCTGAGGATCGCCCGTTCCTTCACGAGCAGATCGGCCAGTGCGGAGTCGACGGTGGCGCGACCGCTCTCGGTGAGGTGGACGAGCACCCCGCGTCGGTCTCCGGGATCCGGCCGACGTTCGACCCAGCCGCGGGTGACGAGCCGGTCGATGCGGTTGGTCATCGTCCCGCTGGTGACCAGGGTCTCCTGCAGCAGCGTCGAGGGGGAGAGCTGATAGGGTTCGCCCGAGCGGCGCAGGGCGGAGAGGACATCGAAGGCCCATCCCTCGATGCCGTAATCGGAG
The DNA here is from genome assembly GCF_049804075.1 of Brevibacterium sp. FAM 24630. NCBI lineage: Bacteria > Bacillati > Actinomycetota > Actinomycetes > Micrococcales > Brevibacteriaceae > Brevibacterium > Brevibacterium sp. FAM 24630. Next base: position 320,038 of record NZ_JBNBZD010000001.1, on the reverse strand, counting down.
AAGCTCGACTTCCGAGCCAGATCCAACTGCCTGGCCAATCGCGAGACGCGGGAGAGGATCTCCATCGGAGAGACATCGAGGTCCGGACGCTCACGCCGCCAGGCTGCGACTATTCGATCTACTTCGTCCATGCAACGATTTTACGTCCATATCAAGAATCTTGACGCCAAAGATACTTTTTGACGAGACATTGCTTACCCCCAACGTCTATTTGACATGCGCGTTTGGATGGACGGGTGCCTTTGGGAATATGGTTGTCCTTGGTTGTTGCATCCGTCAACGAACCTGCAGGGGCCAACCACCCGGCAGCAGAAACGAAGGAATACACGTGGATCTTTTCGAGTATCAAGCACGTGACCTGTTCGAGAAGCACGGAGTGCCCGTGCTCAAGGCTCAGGTCGCGACGACGCCAGAAGAAGCGAAGAAGGCAGCCGAGGCTCTCGGCGGCGGAACCGTGGTCGTGAAGTCTCAGGTCAAGATGGGCGGCCGCGGAAAGGCCGGCGGCGTCAAGGTCGCGAAGAACCCTGATGAGGCCGAAGCCCGGGCCAAGGACATCCTCGGACTCGACATCAAGGGTCACGTCACCGAAAAGGTGATGATCGCCGAAGGTGCCGACATCGCGGAGGAGTACTACTTCTCCGTCCTCCTCGACCGCTCCAACCGCACCTATCTGGCCATGTGCTCGAAGGAAGGCGGCATGGAGATCGAGCAGCTCGCCGTGGAACGCCCGGAAGCGCTCGCCAAGATCCCCGTCTCCGCCATCGACGGCATCAACGATGCCAAGGCTGCCGAGATCGCCGAGGCTGCCGGCTTCGACGCCGACACCGCCGCGAAGATCGCTCCCGTCCTGACGAGCCTGTGGACCGTCTTCGAGTCCGAGGACGCCACCCTGGTCGAGGTCAACCCTCTGGTCAAGACCGGTGCCGGCGACATCATCGCCCTCGACGGCAAGGTCTCCCTGGACGACAACGCCGACTTCCGCCACAAGGAGCACGAGGAGCTGCGCGACATCAGCGCAGAGAACCCTCTCGAGCTCAAGGCCAAGAAGCTCGACCTCAACTACGTCAAGCTCGACGGCGAAGTCGGAATCATCGGCAACGGTGCGGGTCTGGTCATGTCGACCCTCGACGTCGTCGCCTACGCCGGTGAGAAGCACTCGAACGTCAAGCCCGCGAACTTCCTCGACATCGGAGGCGGCGCCTCGGCTGAGGTCATGGCCAACGGACTCGACGTCATCCTCGGCGATGACCAGGTCAAGTCCGTCTTCGTCAACGTCTTCGGCGGAATCACCGCCTGTGACGCCGTGGCCGACGGCATCGTCAAGGCCCTCGAGATCCTTGGGTCGCAGGCCACCAAGCCGCTGGTCGTCCGCCTCGACGGCAACAACGTGGAAGAGGGGCGCGCCATCCTGCAGAAGGCCGCGCACCCGCTCGTCACGCTCACTGACACGATGGACGGTGGAGCCGACAAGGCCGCCGAACTGGCTGCTGCCAAGTAAGGAAAGGTCTTTACAACAATGTCTGTCTTTCTGAATTCCGATTCGAAGATCATCGTCCAGGGCATCACCGGCGGAGAGGGCTCGAAGCACACTGCTCGCATGCTCGCTGCCGGATCGAACATCGTCGGCGGTGTCAACGCCCGCAAGGCCGGCACCACCGTGAAGCACAATGACAAGGACGGCAACGAGGTCGAGCTCCCCGTCTTCGCCTCCGTGTCCGAAGCGATGGAAGCCACCGGTGCCGATGTGTCCGTGGCCTTCGTGCCGCCGGCCTTCTCCAAGGACGCCGCGATCGAGGCCATCGACGCGAAGATCGGGCTGCTCGTCATCATCACCGAGGGCATCCCGGTCCAGGACTCGGCCGAAGTCTGGGCTCGTGCTCAGGCGGCCGGCAACGCCACCCGCATCATCGGGCCCAACTGCCCGGGCATCATCACCCCCGGCGAGTCGCTGGCCGGCATCATTCCGGCCAACATCACGAAGAAGGGCAAGCTCGGACTGGTCTCGAAGTCCGGCACGCTGACCTACCAGATGATGTACGAGCTGCGTGACCTCGGCTTCTCCACCGCCATCGGCATCGGCGGAGACCCGGTCATCGGCACCACGCACATCGATGCGCTCGAAGCCTTCGAGGCCGACCCGGAGACCGAAGCCATCGTCATGATCGGCGAAATCGGCGGCGACGCCGAAGAGCGTGCAGCCGCCTTCATCAAGGAGAACGTGACGAAGCCGGTCGTCGGCTACGTCGCAGGCTTCACCGCTCCCGAGGGCAAGACCATGGGCCACGCCGGCGCCATCGTCTCCGGCTCCTCGGGAACCGCCCAGGCTAAGAAGGAAGCCCTCGAGGCTGCGGGCGTCAAGGTCGGCAAGACCCCGACCGAGACCGCCGAACTCATGCGCGAACTCCTCGCCTGAGTCCCAGTGCGAACCGGCCGTCGCTGATACCAGCGCGGTCCGGCCGAGGCTGACACCAGCGCGCCAGAGGTGCCCACGTACGTCACACGTGACGTGTGGAGGCACTCCTGGCGCGCTGTTGTGTGTTCGGACCGTGCGTATCCGGACCGTGCGCGTTCGGATCGTGCGCGTTCGGACCGGGTTTTCGGCTCGTGCCTGCGCGGTTCGTGCCTGCTCGTGCCGGCACTGAGCCGGACCGGGAGCAAACCGCACTGGTGGGGAGCGCCCCACACCGTTGGCGGCAGAACACCGCGTTCGGCACAATTCGCCTCGGCGGCCGCGGAACACCCCGGTGCAACGGGAGTGTGTGGAGTTGCCGGTGGGTGATGCCCGGTGGAAGACGCCCGACGAGCGTAGGTCTCAGGCGTACTCGAGGTGGATTCCGGAGTCCTCGAGGCGGGTGCGTTCCTTCTCGGGCAGACGGTCATCGGTGATGATGAGGTCGAGTTCGTCGAGGTTGAGGGCCCTGAACCTGGCATGAGTGCCGAACTTCGACGAATCGGCCACGAGGATCGTGCGCTCCGCCGCCTGATCCGCCGCGCGTTTGAGCGTCAGTTTGTCCGTCTCCGAGGTGGTCAGGCCATGATCGAGGTCCCAGGCGCCGGCGCTGAGGAAGGCCATGTCGATCGACATGGCGTTCAGTGTCGCTGCTGCCAGGGGACCGCTCGAGGAGCCGCTGTTGCTGTCGATGGTGCCGCCGGTGTGGATCGCCATGACGTCTTCGGCCATGAGCCGCATGGCCGAAAGGAAGTCGTTGGTCACGACGGTGATATCGCTGATGGTCAGGAGGCGTTCGACGATCGCTTCGCAGGTGGTGCCGGCATCGAGGAAGACCGTCGAACCCGGACGGACATGAGCGGCGGCCGCTCGAGCGATCGCCTGCTTCGCCGGCGTCTCGAGCTCGGTGCGCGGTGCCCGCTCGACGGGTGTCTGCTGGCGCGGAGAGCCGATCAGCCGGACGCCCCCAGGGACCGATTCGACCAGACCCGCCTCTTCGAGTGCCGCTATATCGCGACGCACCGTCATATGGGAGACGTTCATCGTCTCGGTGAGTTCACGTACGCTGAGCGCCACGGAGGCACGGAGCAGCTCGACGATCTCGTGCTGTCGCTGATCGGGGATCAGCGGGGCGGAGGGCTTCGGATGTGGGGGCACGATTCCAGGGTACCAACAATGCACACATGTTCACATCGATTCCCAAAGCGTGTGAATATATGTGATAGCGTGCGTGAATATGTTAACGAAGTTCGAGGCCCTCCGAGCCATCCATGACACCGGAGCCGTGCTCATCATCCGACTCGATTCCGAAGACGAAGCACTCGCCGTCGCCCATGCGGCGATCGCCGGCGGAATCCGTGCCCTTGAGATCACGCTCTCGGTGCCCGGCGCCAAGCGCATCATCACAGCGCTGAGCGAAGAGTACTCCGCTCAGGGCGTCGTCATCGGGGCAGGAACCGTCCTTGACGCGCAGTCGGCCTACAGCTGCATCGAGGCGGGCGCGCAGATGCTCGTGAGCCCGAACCTCGACCGCGGGATGCTCGAGGTCGCCAACCGCTACCAGGCGGTGAGCATCAGCGGCGCGTTCACCCCCACCGAGGTGGTCGAGACCCTCAGCGCCGGTGCTGACATCGTCAAACTGTTCCCGACCGAGATCTCGGGTCCCGGATATCTCAAGACCGTCCGCGCCCCCTTGGCCCAAGCGCCGATCCTGCCCGCAGGCAGTGCGACCCCCGAGAACGTCTCGGAGTGGATTGACGCGGGTGCCGCGGCGATCGGTGTCGGCAGCTCAGTGACCAAGGCGGCTCGCAGCAGCGGAGACTACGGTGACGTCACCACCGCTGCCCGCACCATGCTCGCGGCCATCGCTTCGGCGCGCGGACACGGAGATCAGGAATGAGCGCCGTGGCCAGCCCCCGTCGCACGGCGAGGACGCGCAACCCGCGACGAATCCGCTGGATCTTCGTCACCCTGCTGGTCATCGGCGGCATCGTCAACTACCTCGACCGCTCCACCCTCAGCGTGGGCAATACGACCATCGCGCAGGAGTTCGACCTCAGCGCGACCCAGATGGGCCTTCTGCTTTCGGCTTTCTCCTGGCCCTACGCGATCGCGAATCTGCCGGCAGGCTACCTCGTCGACAAATTCGGTGCGAAGAAGATGTTCGCGTTCGCCTCCGGTGCCTGGTCACTGGTGGGCATGGTCACCGCTGCGGCGAATTCCTTCGGCGTGCTCTATGCGCTGCGAGTGGCGCTCGGAGTCGCGGAATCTCCGTTCTTCACGGCCGGCCTCAAGGTCAACGAACGCTGGTTCTCCGCCAAGGAGCGCGCGTTCCCGATCGCCCTGGTCAACACCGGTTCGCAGATCGCCAACGCGCTGGCGCCACCGCTGCTGACCTTCCTGATGCTCACGATGTCCTGGCGCGGCATGTTCATCATCGTCGGCGCCCTCGGCATCATCGTCATGCTCGTGTGGCTGCGCATCTACCGCGACCCGACGCTGCGTGAGGAGCACATCCTCAAGGGCGACGACGCCGCCGATGCCGCAGCCGACGAGATCTCGGATCAGCTCGATGAGGCCACCGAGGCCGAAGCCGACGCCGTGGTCGAAGGCGCCGAGAAGGTCGGCTGGGGGACTCTGTTCACGAAGCCGAACACCTACTTCATGATCATCGGCGCCTTCGGCATCTTCTACACGGTCTGGGTCTACCTCACCTGGCTGCCCAGCTACATCGAGACCGATCTCGGCTTCAGCCTGCAGGAGACCGGGTGGCTCGCGGCGCTGCCGTTCCTCATGGGTGTGCTCGGAGTTCTCGCGGGAGGATGGTTCTCCGGCGTCCTCATCCGACAGGGCAGGCCCGCGATCTTCGCCCGCAAGGTTCCGATCGTCGGCGGCGCCGTCCTCGCGGCCGCCTCGGTGTTCCCGACGGCCTATGTCGACAATGTGCCGCTGATCATCGTGCTGCTGTGCCTGGGCTACTTCTTCTCGCAGGTGCCGATCGGCTGCCTGTGGACCCTGGCCTCCGATGTGGCACCGAGCGAGCAGGTCGCCTCCTTGGGCGCGATCCAGAACTTCGGCGGGTTCATCGGCGCTGCCTTGGCCCCGGTCGTCACCGGCTGGCTCGTCGACACCACCGGCAACTTCAACTCGGTGTTCCTCGTCGGCGCAGTGCTGCTCGTCATCGGAGCGATCTCCTATGGCTTCTTCGTCAAGGACCGCAGCCGGGAGCGGCAGTGATCGGCTCAGAGACCTCGACGGTCTTCGTTGTCATCGGCCCCGCCGGCAGCGGCAAGTCCAGCGTGAGCACGGCACTTGCCGCCGAATTCGGAGCCGCCCTCCTCGACAAGGACGTCGTCTGCGGGCGACTGACCGAGGCACTGCTCGAGATCGCCGGAACCGACCCCTGCGGGCGGGACGACAACCCCATCTATCAGGATCGCGTGATGGACCTCGAGTACCAGACGCTGCTCGCGGTCGCCGGCGACAACCTGCGGCTGGGCCGCAGCGTCGTCCTCGACGCCCCCTTCGGCCGCTACCTTCCCGATGCGGCCTTCCTCGAGGACAATGCCGGCGACCATGACTGGCCGCAGGCCGAATGGGTCGTCGTCCGCGTCGCCGTCGATGGTGAGGCCATCCGCGAGCGGGTAGCGGCCCGAGGGCTGTCGCGCGATCATTGGAAGCTCGAGAACTGGGACGAATTCTGGTCGCGTGCCTCAGCCGTCGAGTGCCTGTGGCGGGGAGTGAGGATCGTCGACGTCGACAATGACAGACACGGCTTCGACAGCGCCGAGGTGATCAGGCAGACCAGAGCCCAGCTCAGCGATCGCGGATGAGCCATGGCTTCGGATCAGAATGCGCCGGTCGGGAAGTGGCGATACCCTGAAGCTGTGAACGACGACACACAGACAGCAGACGGCCGGACGTCAGCCCCGGCACCCGAATCCTCCCTCGCGGCCCATCCGCGCAACTTCGGCTCGGACAACTGGGCGGGTGCCCACCCGGAGGTCATCACCGCCATCGCCGAGGCCAATGTCGGCCATGCGCCCGGCTACGGCGACGACCCGTGGACGGCGCATCTCCACGAGGTGATGAAGGGACATTTCGGCCCCAGCGCACAGGCGTTCCCGGTCTTCAACGGCACCGGTGCCAATGTGCTGGCCCTGCAGTCGGCACTGCCTCGCTGGGCTGCGGTGATCACGGCCGCCTCGGCGCACATCAACTACGACGAGACCGGCGCACCCGAGAAGGTCGGCGGACTCAAGATCGTCGGTGCCGCGACCGAGAACGGCAAGCTCACCCCGGAGACCATCAGGGGTGCGATCGTCGGCCGCGGTTCCGAGCACAATGCCCAACCGCTGGCTGTGAGCATCTCCCAGTCCACGGAATGGGGCACGACCTACACCCCCGACGAAATCGCGGCGATCGCCGACACCGCGCATGAACTCGACATGCTCGTCCACGTCGACGGCTCCCGCCTCGGCAACGCCGCCGCCCACCTCGGGGTCGGCTTGGGCGACATCACGACCGCGGTCGGGGTCGACATCGTCAGCCTCGGCGGAACGAAGAACGGCCTGCTCGGCGCCGAGGCAGTCATCGTCCTCAACCCCGACATCAGCCAGGGCATGCGTTTCCTGCGGAAGATGAATCTGCAGCTGGCGTCGAAGATGCGCTTCCTGTCCGCCCAGCTCAACGCGCTGTACGAAGGCGACCTGTGGCGGGTTTCGGCGACCGCGTCGAACGACATGGCCGAGTACCTTGCCGAAAGACTCGCCGAGGCGGCCGAGAGCAAGGGCATGGTCGGGCTCGAGATCGTGCAGAGGGTCGAGTCGAACGTCGTGTTCGTGCGCATGCCCGCCGAGGTGGCCGAGCGTGCGCGACAGAAGTTCGCTTTCGCGGATTGGCCCTTGGAGACGGGCATCGTCCGTCTCATGTGCGCCTTCGACACGACGAGAGAGGACGTCGACGCGCTCGTCGCCGCCATCGCCGGCAACGACTGACCCGACGCTCCCAGGCTGCTGCGGAGCCGTCGAGCGGCCGTGCCGGCCACGACGGCTGATGCCCGCCTGAGCTGACAGTTGTCCGTAAAGAAGAACACTGAAGAAAGAAGATGAATGAAGAAGGCCCTCGTTCCTGCCCTGACGATTCTGCTCGTGCTCATCGTCGGGGTGATCGGATACATCCTCAATTCGGGTCCGGTATCGGGCGACGAAGCGGCGGATGACTGCGACGTCTCGGCCTACACCATGGGTGTGAAGTGGCAGCAGCAGAGCGCCGAGGCGATGGCGCTGCAGGGACAGACCTATGAGATGGCTGCGCGTCAGCTCGACAAGGCCGTTTCCAAGGCCTCGGACGGGGAAGATCTGGCCATCATGACCGACCTCGATGAGACTGCCATCGACAATTCGAAGCTGCTGGCCCGCGATATCGCCAAGTGCCATGACTTCAGCGGCTGGGACACGTGGGACGACTGGGAGAAGAAAGGGGAGCCGACCATGATCCCCGGTGCGTTGGAATTCTTCGAACATGCCGACCAGCTCGGAGTCGACATCTACTACGTCTCGGACCGGACGGAAGAGAACCGGGCGGAGAATGTCGAAGCCATTGCCAAGCTGGGCCTGCCCCAGGCCGATGACGACCACGTGATGCTGCTGGGCCCGCCGAAGGACGAACGGCGTGCGAAGGTCGAGGCGAACCACACCCTGCTCATGCAGCTCGGTGACACCCTGCACGATTTCGATGGCGCATTCGCGGATGCGTCCGTCGACGAGCAGAGGAAACTGGTGGAGAAGAACCGTGCGAAGTTCGGCACCGAATGGATTGTCCTGCCCAATCCGACCTATGGCGACTGGAGCGAATCCGACCTGGACGAATGGGACGCACCGGTTCGCACCGATGACTGAAGTCGGTTGGCGAGCCGGCGCGCGCGACTACTTCTTCCTGCGGTCGACCTTCACAGACACGACGGGAACCTCGGAGTCGAGGATGATCCGCTGCGCCGTCGAGCCCATGATGAGCTTGCCGACGGGCGAGCGGCGACGGGAGCCGATGACGATCATTCGGGTATCGGCGGTCGCCTCGGCCAGCGCCAGGAGCTCTTCGACGGGATCGTTGCCGCGGAGGAATTGAAGGATCTCGTGGGAGACCTCGGAAGACTGCAGCGTCTCCTTGAGCTCTTCGATGTCTTTGCTGGTGGCCACACCGCGTTCGTCGGGAGTCTCACCTATTCCGGCATTGAGCACGACGAGGACATCGTCGAATGCGCGGGCCTGCTCGATTCCGAATTCGACAGCGGCCTTGCCTTCGGGCGAGGGGGAATAACCGACGAGGATTGTCATGATCTCTCCTGGTGCGACATTGGACGAAGCTCCCTCAATTTGTAGCACACCCGCCCCTGTCCACCGGGCGGCGGTTCGCATCTCGGAGCGAGAATCGCGCAGACGAGATTGAGATATTCCTCACTCGGCCCGCCAGAGCACGGGTGTCAGCAGCGACCGCCTGGCCGTATTCGGCGAGGTTTCGTGCGTCCGGTTGCGGATTTCGATGGCGGCAACGATGCGTCAGCCGCTTGTCCGGGGCAGTAAGGTAACCTGGGCGCTCTGTGCGTCATACACGAAACAGAAGGAAGACTCAGTGACAGATTCGCAAGAGAAGCTCGGCCGGGTGAGCGCCTCCGGCGCCGATGGTGAGAAGAAATCGGAATGGCAGACCGTCAAGGCCATCATCGCGGCCTCGTCGGGCAACCTCGTCGAATGGTTCGACTTCTATATCTACGCCTTCTTCAGCGTCTACTTCGCTGAGCAGTTCTTCGTCGAGGGCAACCCGACCCTGTCGCTCATGCAGTCCGCCGGCGTCTTCTTCGTCGGCTTCCTCATGCGTCCCATCGGCGGCTACATCTTCGGTCGCGCCGCCGACCGGATGGGCCGTAAGAACTCGATGCTCATCTCGATCCTGCTCATGTGCGCCGGCTCCCTGTGCATGGCGATCCTGCCGACCAGCGCGACCGTCGGATCCTGGGCGGCCATCCTGCTGCTGCTCGTGCGCATGGTCCAGGGACTCGCCGTCGGCGGTGAGTACGGTGCGACCGCGACCTACATGTCCGAAGTCGCCACCGAAGGCAAGCGCGGCTTCTACTCCTCCTTCCAGTACGTCACCCTCATCGGCGGACAGCTGCTGGCCAGCCTCTTGGCCGTCATCATGACCCACACCCTGGGCACCGAGCAGATCGAGGAAGGATGGTGGCGTCTGCCGTTCGTCATCGGGGCCGCGGCCGCCATCGTCTCCATCTGGCTGCGCCGCGGACTCACCGAGACCACCTCGGCTGACACCCGCAAGGATGAGAACTCGGGCAGCTTCTACGAGGTTCTGCGTCACCCTCGCGCCTTCCTCGTCGTGCTCGGCATCACCTGCGTCGGTTCGCTCGTGTTCTACGTCTTCACCACCTATATGCAGAAGTTCCTGCTGCTGCAGAACGAAGGCACCCCCGGCGAGGAGATCTTCAACAAGGGCTCCATCGCCGATCTGATGACGATCTGTCTGCTCATCTTCGTCTTCATGCAGCCTCTGGCCGGCATGCTCTCGGACAAGATCGGCCGGAAGAACAACATGCTCATCTTCGTCATCGGCATGATCGCCCTGCCCATCCCGATGCTGAGCATGATCGGCAAGGCCCAGTCGATGGTCACCGCCGGCATCCTCATCATCATCGCCATGGCGTTCATCAGCATGTACACCTCGATCTCCGGCATCGTGAAGGCCGAGATGTTCCCCGCCCACATCCGCGGCATCGGCGTCGGGTTCACCTACGCGATCGGCAACTCGCTCTTCGGCGGGTCCGCCGAGTACGTCGCCCTGTGGTTCCGCGACGCCGGAATGGCCACCTGGTTCGCCATCTATGTCGTCATCGTCGCGATCGTCGGCTTCGTGGCCGTGCTGTTCATGCACGACAACCGGAAGCATTCGACGATCGACAATGCCGATTCCTCGGCGTACAAACGCGTCGGGCGCTGATTCGTCGGCCCTGATCCCATCACCGAGGCAGCCCGCCGCGGCCGCGTCTGACAAGTGCCCCAGAACGCTGAGTTCTGGGGCACTCGTCATCTGCATCGCCGCTCGCGGACCGACGCTGCGACGTTTCGTAAGAACGTGATGTTGGAATAAGTGGATATGCGTTGGAATGTGATTGACGATACGTGAATAGCGTCATAAGATCATTCAAACCAACAGATAACCACGTGGGTTTCGTCCGGATCGACGACGAACCGCGCGAAGGAAAGGGCCGGACGTGTTCGCTGAAGAACGGCAACGACGTATCGCTGATCTGGTCAGCGAAGCGGGGCGGGTCAGTGTCACCGATCTGGCAGCCGATTTCGACATCACCACGGAAACCGTCCGCCGCGATCTCGCCGCACTCGAGAGGGCCGGATCTCTGCAGCGCGTCCACGGGGGAGCGGTGCCGTGCCGCCCGCACAGCCTCGAAGAGCTGACATTCGATGACCGCGAGATCCACAATCTCGACGAAAAGACCACGATCGCGCAGTCCGCGCTGAGCCTGTTGGACGAGACGATGAGCATCTCCTTGGACGGAGGGACGACCTGCGCGGCGTTCGCCCGAGCGATCGCACACGAAGCCCATGAACGTCGCTCTGCCGGACAGGCTCCCCGGCAGCTGCGCGTGATCACGAACTCCCTGTCGGTCATCGACAGTCTGGCCGGAGCACCCGGAGTCGAGATCTTCGTCCTTCCCGGTCGTTTCCGTCCGGTCACTCGTGCCATGGTCGGACCGCAGACGATTGCGGCCATCGACGGTCACCGTGTCGATCTCGCTGTGCTCGGCACCAACGGACTCGGCGACGACGGCGTCTCCACTCCCGACCACGATGAGGCGGCGACGAAGTCGGCGTTCGTCAACTCCGGACGCAAGGTCGTCGTGCTCGCCGACTCTGCGAAATTCGGTGCCGTCTCCCTGGTGCGCTTCGCCGCATTGGACCAGATCGATGTCCTCATCACCGACGCCGTGCCCGGCGAGCCGATGTCGACTCACTTGGAGAATGCGGAGGTCGAGGTGGTCGCTCCATGATCCTCACCCTGACAGCGAATCCGAGTCTCGACCGGACCATCGAACTCGGCGGCCCCGTTCTCCGCGGTCAAGTGCAGCGGGCGGTCTGGGCCGGACAGCAGCCCGGCGGCAAGGGCGTCAACGTCTCTCGTGCAGTGGCAGCGGCCGATCGCGTGACCCTGGCGGTTCTGCCCGGAGACAGCGACGATCCCGTGCTCACCGGACTCGATGCGATCGGACTGGCTCACCGCTCCGTTCCCACCGGCACACCGCTGCGGTCCAATATCACCGTCACCGAGCCCGACGGCACGACGACGAAGATCAACGAACCCGGCTCCTCCCTGAGCCCGCACAGCCAGGCCGATCTGCTCGACCTCGTGGCAGAGCTGGCCGCCGAGGCAGAGTGGGTCGTCCTGGCCGGATCTCTGCCTCCGGGAGTCGGCGATGATTTCTACGCGCGGGCCATCGTACGCATCCGTGAACTCGACGAACCTCCCTCCATCGCCGTTGACACCTCCGGGGGTCCCCTGGCTGCGGCACTGCAGGCATCACCGGATCTCATCAAGCCGAACGCGGAAGAACTCGCCGAGCTCCTCGGCGCCGCAGGACTGCTGCAGGCCGCCGGTCTCCGCGAAGAAGCTCAGCCGCGCGGCGACGGTGACCCGAGCGGACAGTCCGCATCGGCCCAGCCGCTCGAGGTCCCAAAGCCGCTCGAGGCCCCGGAACCGCTCGAAACAGCGGAGCTGTTCGAGATCGCCGCCCGGCTGGAATCGTCACCGCAGCTCACGGCCCGAGCCGCTTCGACCCTGCTCGCAGCGGTCGGCCCTCGCCCTCGTTCGATACTTGCGACCCTGGGTGCCGGAGGCGCAGTTCTCGCTCTGCCCGAGACCGTCTGGCACGCCAAGCACCCGCCGATGGAGGTCGTGAGCACCGTGGGCGCAGGCGACTCCACTCTGGCCGGGTACCTGCTCGGTCTGACCCGCGGTCGTGAACCCGGTGAGGCGCTGGCCCAGGCCGTCGCCTATGGAGCCGCTGCCGCCCGGCTGCGCGGCACCGGGGTGCCGAGCCCGGAGGATGCACGAACCGACGCGGTGACCGTGACACCCCTGACTGCCCCCGAAACGCCATCCGCGGGCACACCCGAGCACACATCCGCATACGCACCGATCGACGATCTTTCCCACCGACATCATCAACAGGGCTCAGTCCCCGAAGCCGAGGAGGCACGATGACATCGCTCATCACAACGGAACTGGTGATCCTCGACGCGGATCAGGGGACGGAGTCGTCCGCTGTCATCCGCGCCATGGCCACCGCAATCGCCGAACAGGGCCGCGCGAACTCCGCCGAAGGGCTGGCGACCGCGGCGATCGCCCGCGAGGAGAAGACCCCGACGGGTGTTCCCGGAGGCATCGCCATCCCGCACGCCCGCATCGACGCGGTCACCACGCCGAGCTTGGCGATGGCTCGTCTCAACCCGCCGGTCGACTTCGGCGCCAAGGACGGACCCGCCGATCTCGTATTCATGATCGCCGCCCCGGACGGTGCCGGGAAGGAACACCTCGCACTGCTGTCGAAGCTCGCCCGCTCCCTGGTGAAGAAGGACTTCGTCGCCTCCCTGCGCGCTGCCGCGACCGAGCAGGAAGTCGTCGACCTCGTCGAGACCGCCCTCGGCCTGCGCGAAGCGGACACCGAGCACGCACCCGCCGGCTCCACCGCAGCGAACCCCGGTGACACCGCCGCAGCGTCCGCAACTGCAGCAGCGTCCGCAACCGCCGCGGCCCCAGCCTCCGCAGACTCAGCCTCGGCCGCCGAAGACCCCCGCCGCGTCGTTGCCGTCACGGCCTGCCCGACAGGAATCGCTCACACCTACATGGCCGCCGACGCCCTCGTCCAGGCCGGGTCCGAAATGGGCATCGACGTCGTCACCGAGACTCAGGGCTCGAGCGGCACGACCCCGATCGACCAGTCCATCATCGATGGCGCCGACGCCGTCGTCTTCGCCGTCGATGTCGACGTCCGCGACAAGGCCCGTTTCGCCGGCAAACCCTATGTGCAGGTGCCGGTCAAAGCCGGAATCGACGATCCGCAGGGACTCATCCGCAAAGCCCTCGCCGAGGCGGACACCCCGAACGGCCGCAGACTCGCCGCCGCTCACACCGCCGACGAGGAATCGTCGAACTCGACAAGCTCACGGGAAAGCATCGGTGCCCACCTCAAGCGGGTGCTGCTGACCGGCGTCAGCTATATGATCCCCTTCGTCGCCGCCGGCGGTCTGCTCATGGCTCTGGGCTTCCTCCTCGGCGGATTCGACATTCCCGACTACTCCGAGGACATCGTCCTGGGCAACTCCCTGTGGAATCTGCCCACCGAATTCGGCGACCTGGCGCTGGGACCGGTCGGTGCCTACCTGGGGGCCGTCTCCTTCCAGATCGGCAACCTGTCGATGGGCTTCCTCGTCGCCGCACTGGCCGGCTACATCGCCTATGCAATCGCCGACCGGCCCGGAATCGCCCCCGGATTCACCGTCGGTGCCGTGGCCGTGCTCATGGGCGCCGGCTTCATCGGCGGCATCATCGGCGGACTCCTCGCCGGCTATATCGCCCACTGGATCGGTTCCTTCGCCGCGCCGAGGTGGCTGCGCGGGCTGATGCCGGTCGTGATCATTCCGTTGGTGGCCTCCCTCATCTCCTCGGGTCTGATGTTCATGGTCCTTGGCGGACCGATCAGCGCCCTGACCGAGGGCCTCAACAGCTGGCTGAGCTCGATGACCGGAACCGCTGCCGTCCTCCTCGGACTCATCCTCGGCGTCATGATGGCCGTCGACCTGGGCGGGCCGGTCAACAAGGTCGCGTACTCGTTCGCCGTCGCCGGACTCGCCGCAGGCTCCGTCGAGAACCCGGTGCCTTGGGAGATCATGGCCACGGTCATGGCCGCCGGAATGGTTCCGCCCCTGGCCATGGCGCTGGCCACAGCGCTGCGTCCCCGCATCTTCTCCCAAGCGGAGAAGGAGAACGGAAAGGCCGCGTGGCTGCTCGGTGCCGCGTTCATCTCCGAAGGAGCGATTCCCTTCGCCGCCTCCGATCCGCTGCGCGTGATCCCCGCCTCGATCGTCGGCGCCGGCGTCACGGGCGGCATGACGATGGCCTTCTCCGTGACCAGCCAGGCCCCGCACGGCGGAGTGTTCGTCTTCTTCGCCATCGACTCGTTCCTGCTGTTCCTGCTCTCCATCGTCGTCGGCACGATCATCAGCGCCCTGCTGGTGCTGGTGCTGAAGATCTTCGTCCGCAAGGGCGGTGCAGCCGGCCTCGCCGAGGCGACCGCCCCGGCGGCATCGAAGTCGACCGCGACCGCATCGACCGATTCCGGAGCCGTTGCGTCCGATGCGGCGCAGGCCGACGAACCGGTGTCATCGAAGGCTGACGCTTCGCGAGTCTGAACGCTTCGGCAAGATCGGCAAGAGAGGAAGGAATGGGGATGTCCGCAGAGTTCTCAGGTATCGGAGTCGTGCCCGGGCGTGTCATCGCCCCGGCGCTGAACATGCCCGAACCGGTGTCCGCGCCCGTGGCGAAGCCGGCCCCGGCCGACCAGGAAGCGGAGGCGAACAGGATCCGCGAGGCCTCGGCCGCCGTGCACGCCGAACTGCGTGAGCGGTCCGAAACGGTCACCGGTGATGCCCGCGACGTGCTCAAAGCCACGGCGCTCATGGCCAAGGACCCCACGCTGGTGAAGACGGCGATCAAACGCCTGTCCGACACCGATGCGGAGACCGCGATCTGGACGGTGGCTGAGGAGACCGCAGCCCAGTTGGAGAAGCTGGGCGGTTATATGGCCGAACGCGCGGCCGATGTCCTCGATGTGCGTGCTCGCCTCGTCGCCCGACTGCGCGGAGTGCCGGCACCCGGCATCCCGTATTCGGCCGAACCCTTCGTGCTCATCGGCACGGATCTCGCTCCTGCCGACACCGCCACCTTGGATCCCGAACTCGTGCTCGGCCTGGTCTGCGAGGAGGGTGGGCCGCAGAGTCACACGGCCATCCTCGCCCGCTCGTTGGGCATTCCCGCCGTGGTCGCAGCCGCCGGGGTCCGCGACATCCCAGATCGCACCTCCGTCTTCGTCGACGGCGGCACCGGCGTCCTGCGCACCGAACCCGGTGCCGCCGAGGCTGAGCTCGTCGAAGCGTGGAAGGAGACGGCCGGTCGGCTGCAGTCCTTCACCGGTCCCTGCCTGCTCAAGGACGGCACCCGGATCCCGCTGCGTGCCAATGTCGGGGACGGAACTCAGGCGCGGGCGGCGGCTGCTGCCGGTGCCGAAGGGGTCGGTCTGCTGCGCACGGAGTTCTGCTTCCTCGATCGTGACACCGAACCGACCGTGGAAGAGCAGGCCGAAGCCTACGGGGAGGTGTTCGCGGCCTTCGACGATCACAAGGTCGTCGTGCGCACCCTCGACGCCGGAGCCGACAAACCGCTGCCGTTCCTCACCGACTGCGAAGAACCGAACCCGGCCTTGGGGGTGCGCGGATTCCGGACCAGCCGAAGGGCCCAGGGCGTGCTCGAACGTCAGCTGGAGGCCATCGCCGTGGCCGCGCAGAAACATGCGGTCACCGTTCACGTCATGGCTCCGATGATCGCCACGGCAGAGGAGGCTAAGCAGTTCTCGACGCTCGTCCACGCGGCCGGCCTGCCGGTTGCCGGTGTCATGGTCGAGGTCCCCTCGGCGGCGCTGCAGGCGGCATCGATCCTTGCTGAGGTCGAGTTCACGTCCATCGGCACGAATGATCTGACCCAGTACGTCATGGCCTCTGACCGCATGCTCGGCGGTCTGGCAGAACTCAGCGACTCGTGGCAGCCGGCCGTCCTCCAACTGATCGGCATGGCCGCGACCCAAGGCACCGTTGCCGAGAAATCGGTGGGGGTCTGCGGAGAGGCCGCAGCCGATCCGGCATTGGCCGTCGTGCTCGTCGGACTCGGAGTCACCAGCCTGTCGATGGCACCGCGTGCCCTGTCGGCTGTGGCAGAAGTGCTGACCGGTGTCACCATGGACCAAGCACAGCAGATTGCCCGCCGTGCTCTTACGGCACGGAGTCCGGGCGAGGCGAAGGCCGCGGTTCGAGCCGAACTGCCGATCCTCGACGAGCTCGGTCTGTGAGCCGGCTCGTCCGGGCGTGAGCCCGAGACGCACCCAGCGCGACAACCGCACCACCAAGTAGTGTCGAAGAAGTCGATCGACCCGCACCCGGGCGGTCTGAACAGGAAGGACAGCGTCATGGCAGAGACCATCGCAACAGTTGGAAGCACCGTCGGCCTGCATGCCCGCCCAGCAGCTCTGCTGGCCGAGGCGGCCGGAGACTATGATCTCGAGATCACCATCGCCCTCGAGGGCGAACCCGCCGAGGATGCTCTCGACGCGGCCAGCGTGCTCTCCCTCATGGGCCTCGGCGCGGAATACGGGCAGAAGGTCGTTCTGCGCGCCGAAGGCGACGGTGCCGATGAGGCACTGGCTGCCCTCAAACAGCTCATCGAGTCCGATCACGACGCTGAGGGCTGATCGGCGCACAGCCGATGAGGCGGCAAGCGGTGCGGTCGGATTAGACTGATCGAATGTCCGCCTCCCTGCTGTCCCCTGATTCTGTCGCCGCCCATCGCAGCCGGGATCTGCTGGCGGAATTTCCGCAGCTGCGCGATGTGCCCGGTCTGCCGCAGGCGCGCATGCTCGTCGAATACATCATCGGCCGCCGCCTCCGTGAACTCGACGTGTCCGGTCGTGACGCGGCCGGTGCCTTCATCGACGCCGAAGCGATCGCCGACGCCCCGCATCGCCTCATCGTCGTCGATGATGCCCGCGGACTCCAGGCTCGCCTGCTCAGCGAACTCGCCGAGGTGGCCGTCCATCACGATCGCATCGACGAATCCCGTGCTGCCGCCGACGCTGCCGACGCTGCGCTGATCACCTCCCTCGAGGAGATCGCCTCACTCGCCGAGGCGGGGCGTGGGCGCTCGACGCTCGGGTGCGACACGGCGGCCGGCGCAGACGTCCTCGCGGGGGAGAGTGGCCGGGAGACCTGGGCGATCATCAACGCGCCGAAAGCCACCAACGCGCTCGCCGAGTCCATTGCCGCACTCCAGCCGCATGTGTCGCTGATCATCGTCATCGGCCGCAGCGACTCGATGAGTCGGGCGGTGAACAAGGAGCTCTCCCGCGGCTTCGGTCGGGTCGACGTCTCTCCGGGAGTGGGCAAGCACCGGATGATCATCGGCAGCCGACCGCTGTCGTCACCGAGCCTGCCGAGCTTCCCGAAGCGCGGAGTCATCGCTCACTCAACAGTCGGAGACCTCGAGGTCAGAGCGCACGGTGCCTGCTTCTCCGGGGTGCGCAGCGACGAAGGTTCGACGCTGCTCCTCGATGCGCTGCTGGAGACTCTGCCCGGCACTGACTCTGACTCCTCGTCTCCGACGACGGTCTCGACCGCCTCACCCGCCGCTGTTGCGGATTCCATCCTTGACCTCGGCTGCGGGAACGGATGGCTGCTGACCGCTGCCATGCGTGCCACGGGAGCTTCACGGGGAACCGGCGTGGATGTGTCCAAGGCGGCGGTCGCCTCGGCGAGGGCCACAGCGGAGGCGAACGGAATCGACGTCGACATCGTCCTCGGTGATGCCGCGGACGGCGCCGATGCCGACGTGGCGGCCTTGGGGGAGTTCGACCTCGTCGTCCTCAACCCGCCGTTCCATCAGGGCACGACGATCGAAACCGAGACCGCCGCGGCACTCATGGCCACGGCCGCGGCACATCTGGCGCCCGGCGGACAGGTGATCACCGTGTTCAACACGCACCTGCGCTACCGGGATCGCCTCGAAGCCATCATCGGGCCCAGCGAACAGCTGGCCCGGAACAAGAAGTTCACGGTCATCTCCAGCCGCCGCAGCTGAGCTGCACGAGTACTGCGGCCGGGCGTCAGAGGACTGCTGCCGTCCTCATCGGCTCTGCTGGGCGCGATACGTCCGCCACGTGCTCACCTGGTCCCAGATCGTGATGATCCAGATCGCTGCGGCCGTGATGATCTGTTGGATGTCGGCGTTCGGAGCGCTCGTGATCTCGGGGTGGAGGACCGGCTGGGTGAGCAGGGCGATGGTGAGGAAGACGGCCATGGCCACATCGATGATCCCGCCGATGATCGACACGGTCGGTCGCGTCGAGCCATTCACGAACCTGATGATCTCGACCACGGCCAGGAGGGCGAGGAAGCCCCAGTAGCCGAGCAGCCAGCCCGTGCCGAGGTCCGGATTGATGAACGTCCCGCCGTGGTTGATGTGGCCGACGTAGAGCAGGCTCGTCGGGATGAAGGGGATCGTCGCCAACGCGAGGATGAAGACCAGCCCAAGGGCCGCCTCGGCGCGGATCTGCCTGCCGCGGACATCGCGACGATCGAGATCATCGATCGTCCACGCGCCCTTCTGCTGCCCGGGCATGCGGGGCAGTGCCGCGTCGTCGGCACGGCGGTCGCCGAGGCCGATGATGATCGCGATGACGGCGAAGGCGGTGAGCAGTGCGGAGACGGTGTTGCCGACAGTGCTGCCGATCAGTTCCCCGAGCTGAACATCGGGGGTGGTGGCGACGGTGACCACCACGTTGGCGAGCACCGCTATCAGACCGACGATGGGCAGGATCCAGCGCAGTGTCCAGAGGAAGAGGGGGTACGACTTCGGGCCGATGAAGTGCTGCGGCGAGTTCGAATACTCCCGCGACAGCACGGCCGGATCGCCGAGTTCTTCGAGCACTTCGCGTTCGACGGCGGCCGTGCGTTCGGGGTTCGGCTGCGGATCCTCGCCGAGGCGGGCCTCGACCGTATCGTCGATCGTGGCGGTGATCTCGGCGGCGATGTCCGCACGCGTGTTCTCGGGCAGATGACGGACGACGTTGTCGACGTAGATTTCGGTGAGCGCACTCATGGTGTGCCGTCCTTCCAGAGCTTCGTGATGCTGGAGTCGAGTTCGAGCCACTGAGAGTGGAGTGCGGCAGCGACTTCGGCGCCGCTGTCAGTGACGGTGTAGTACTTGCGGGGGCGAGCCTGCTCGGTGCTCCACTCGGATGTGAGCAGGCCCTGCTTCTCGAGTCGTCGCAGCAGGGGGTAGAGGGTGTTGGCCTCGGTGGGAATTCCCGCCTCGGTCAGCGTCGTCAGCAGCGAGTAGCCGTACTGCGGGCGCCTGCAGGCGACGAGACTGGCGAAGACGACGGTGCCGCGCCGCAGCTCCAGTTCGTGTGTGGTCAGCGCCTTCTGCGCATCCTCGTTCATGCGACACACTTTAGTGTGTGGGACACACTATTGCAAGAGGCGGGGTATTTTTCGCCACGGCACAGTTTAAGGTGGGCAGCCCAGATTTGAACCTGGGCTATTCGCCTCTAACTGGGCTATTCACTCAAGGGGTGCGGGTATCGGCAGGTAGGGTTGCCGCATGGACTTGAGAAGATGGGTGCTCTTCGACATCGGGGGAGTCCTCGAGGTTGTTGATGACGACACTGTGTGGCCGCAATTCCAGCGTCGGTGGCAGGAGCGATCCGGATTTTCAGTGGAGGAGTACCGAGCACGTCTCCGGGCGGCGGACTTGCCGGTCATCGATCGTCGAGCGGACACGAGAACCGAGTATTGGTCGAAGGTGGGCCGAGCGCTGGAGATGGATTCGGACCTGGCCGAGGCGATGCAGGCGGACATGTGGGACGAGTACTGCGGTCGACTCAACACCGAACTGTTCGACTATGCGGACTCACTCCGATCGCGTGCTGGAGTCGCGATCCTGTCGAATTCGGTCGACGGCGCTCGTTGCGAAGAGGAACGCCGATTCGGGTTCAGTGCAGTCTTCGATCCGATCCTCTACAGTCACGAGACCGGTCTGCTCAAGCCGGAACCGGAGGCCTATGAGAATGCGCTCGAACGCATGGGCGCTGAACCTCAGGACGTGCTCTTCATCGATGACCACGACATCTGCGCAGAGGGTGCTCGTGCCGTGGGCATGAACGCAACCGTGCACCGTGGCAATGCCTCGACGATCGAGACGATTGAGCAGTTTCTTCAGCAGGAGGGCTGAACTGGGCAGGTGTCCTTCCGGTCGGTTCGAATCGGCTGGGCCTCTGCCGACCTTCGAAGCATGATCGACGAGGGGTCACTCGCTCAGGTCAAGCATCGGCGTCGGACGTCTGAAGCCTCGTGTGACGAATGTGAGGTAGCTGGTGCCGATGACGAGCCAGACCAGGCCGATGAGCAGGGTGCGCGGTGACAGGCTCGTCCACAGCCACAGAGTGAGGCAGAACCCGATTCCCGGCAGCACGATGAAGCTCATCACGGCGTGGGCTCCGCGCCGCTTCCCATCGATGATGAAGTGTTTGATCACCGCGAGGTTGACTGCGGAGAACGCGATGAGCGCGCCGAAGCTGATCATCTCCGAGAGGAACCCGAGGTCGATGGCCAATGCGAACAGTGAGACCACTCCAACCGACAGCGTCGCCGGAATCGGGCTGTGGAAACGCGGTGAGAGGCGTCCGAAGAATCTCTTCGGCAGGACACCGTCACGTCCCATTGCGAAGAGGATGCGTGAGACCGAGGCCTGCGAGGTCAGTGCGGACCCGCAGGCGCCGGCGACATAGGCGGCGGTGAAGAAGATCGTGAGGAATTCACCTCCCGCGGCGGCCATGACATCGAGTGCGCCCGAGTCGACGTCGGCGAAGTCATTCGACGGGTAGACGAGTTGAGCGAGGAACGAGAGCACAATGTAGATGAGACCGCCCGTGATGGTGGCGATGACGATCGCGCGAGGTACGGTGCGCTTGGCATCTTTGGCCTCCTCGGACAGGGTCGAGACCGCATCGAAGCCGAGGAACGACAGGCACAGGATCGCGGCGCCGGCCATGACATTGCCGAATCCCTCCGCGGTCCCATCGCCGGTGAACGGGACGGCGAGGTCGACGCTGCCGGTTCCCGACATCGAGGCGATGCCAAGGGCCGCGAAGGTGATGATGAAGATCGCCTGCGCCACGATGATGACGATATTGGCACGTGCCACGGAGACGATGCCGATGACATTGAGGAGGGTGACGAGAACGATCGCGGTGAGCACGAATACCCAGGAGGGGATCATCGGGAACGCGGCGGACAGGTAGATGCCGATGACGAGGTAGTTGATCATCGGCAGGAACAGGTAGTCGAGGAGCAGTGCCCATCCGGCGACGAAGCCGATGCCTGCCCCGAAGCTCTTCTGCGTGTAGGTGTAGGCGGACCCGGCGTAGGGCAGTTCGTGGGCCATCTTTGCGTATGATCTGGCGGTGAAGACCATTGCGAGGAGAGTGATCACGTAGGCCAGCGGCACCCGACCGCCGCTGACCTGAGTGACGATGCCGTAGGTCGTGAAAACCGTGAGGGGCACCATGTAGACAAGGCCGAAGAACACCAGAGACGGGACCCCGAGCGCTCGACGGAGCTGTCCTTCGCCGCCAGCCTGAGGTTTCTCGTCGCCGTGAGGGGCTGTGGTGTCTTGTGGGTGGGGCATCGTCGTCCTTTCGCTCAGGGTGCTGAATGCACGGCAACGCCGCCGAGGTAGGTGGTGTGAACAGGCATCACAGCGAGTTCCCGCGGAGGCAGTTCTCGAAGGTCGCGGTCGAATCTGATGAGATCAGCGCTCGCCCCGGGCCGAATCTCGCCCCAGGCTGCGGGAGAGTGATCGGCGAAGGCTTGGTGGGCCACCGCCGTCGAGTACGCGTCGAGGGCACGATCGATATCGACGATCTCCTCCGGTGTCCATCCGCCGGTTGGTTCGCCCTGCTCGTTCTGTCTGCTTGTGCCGATCGCCAGACCTTCGACGGGCGTGCCCGAGGTGCACGGCCAGTCCGAGCCGAAAGAGAGATCCCCTCCGCTGTCGAGGATGCTGCGCATCCGATACTGCGTGGCTGCCCGTTCCTCGCCGAGGCGGGGGATCGTGAGGACGATCATGAGGTCATCGAGCTGTGCCCACAGAGGCTGCATGTTCGCGATGACCCCGAGCTCGGCGAAGCGAGCGAGATCTGCGGAATCGACGATCTGGGCGTGGGCGATCACTGGGCGGCGATCGCGGGGCCCGTTCGCGACGATCGCCGATTCGATGGCGTCGAGGGCCTGCCGCACGGCGGCATCGCCGATGGCGTGGATGTGAACCTGGAAGCCCGCGGCGTCGACGGCTCGCACCGCCTCGGCGAGGGTCTCTCCCTCCCACACCCGCAGCCCGTGATTGTGCAGCGAGGAGCAGTAGGGATTGAGCAGTGACCCGGTCTCGTTCTCGACGACCCCGTCGGCAAAGAACTTCACGGTGTTGGCACTGAGGTGCGGATCGGCCAGAGCATCCACGCGCTGCTTGGCTTCGATCATGTCCGGCATCTGGTGCGCGAAATGGCGCGGGTCGGCGTAGAGGGCGAGGTTGAACCGGAGCTTGAGCCGCCCCTGGGCAGAGGCCTTGCAGTAGGTGTCGACGTCGGCCGGCTCGACCCAGGCATCTTGGACCCAGGTGACGCCGCGCTGGAGGTAGTAGTCGGCCGCACATTCGAGAGCGCGGAGCCGAATGGTCTCGTCCAGCGGCGGACGGACGGCGTCGACGAGATCGACCGCGCCCCACTCGCGCAGCGTGCCGAGCGGCGACCCGTCGCCCCGGCGGGGGATCTCACCCAGCATCGGTTCGGGTGTCTCGGCCGTGATGTCGGCGAGTTCAAGGGCCCGCGAATTGCACCATACGGTGTGATAGTCCCAAGCGCGCAGCACGACCGGCCGGTCGGGAACCGCCTCGTCGAGCCAGCGGGCGTCGAAGAGTCCGCCCTCGACGAGGCTGCCGTCATACGATGCGCCGGTGATCCACTCGATGTCCGGGTTCGCTGCGGCGAAACGACGCACCTCGGCGACGACCTCGTCGACGCTGGGACACGAGCGCACCTGCGGTCCCTCCGCTTCGAGCCCGCCGAAGATCGGGTGGGCGTGACCATCGCCGAAGGCGGGCATGAGGAAGCCGCCGTCGAGGTCGACTCTCTCGACGTCTGCACGGGAGGCGAGGGACGCCTCGGCGAGCGAATCCGCGACCAGGGCCGAACCCACCGCGGCGACGATGCCGTCGACGACGAGCAGTGCGTCGCTCGTCTCGCCGGCGGACCCGAGCCAGATGGTGCCATTGTGGAAATGTGAGATCGTCACGTCGATTCTGCTCCCGCTTCGCTGCACGTCTTCGTCGTCCCGTCACGATATACGAACAGTGTTCGTGTCTGTGACTGAGAACACGATACACTCCTAGCGGGAACGATGGAAGAGGAAGGCAGGAGCAAAATGAGGCTCAATCGGCAGCGGCTCGTCGATGCCGCGCTCGTCCTCGTCGACGAGGAGGGTGCTGAAGCTCTGTCGATGCGTACGCTGGCCTCACGTGTCGACAGACAGGTGTCCTCCCTGTACAACCATGTCTCCGGGCGTGCCGAACTCATCGAACTCATGCGCGCCCGCATCGTCTCCGACATCGACGTCGGTCCGTTCGCCTCGGTGTCCTCATCCGCGGACAGGGTGCGCTGGGACGAAGCGCTCGAGTCGTGGGCCCGCTCGTATCTGCGTGCGTTCGCCGCCCACCCCAACCTCATCCGCCTGCTCGCGACGACATCGATCAGCGATCTTTCGACGTATCAGATGTACGACTCAGTAGTCGCGGGCCTGCGCCGAGGCGGCTGGCCGGAGACGAGGACGGTGGCGGTCATGCGGACGGTCGAAGCCCACGTCCTCGGTTCTGCCCTCGACATCATCGCCCCCGACGACCTCATCTCCCAAGACTCTGCGGATGAGCGGTTCTCCGCGATCCGAGCGGCACTCGACCCGCGCTTCGCTGAGTCGTCATCAGCTGTGGCCGCATTTGACCTCGGACTGCGAGCCCTCATCGCGGGTCTGCGCCAGGAGGTGTGCGATTGGTGAACGCTTCCGGCTCCTCTTCCGCGCCGAACTGCGCGAACGAATGGCCTAAGAGCCCGCGGCTTCGGCTGCCGGCTTCGCGTCATAGGTGACCCAGTTCGTCCGCGAGGCGACCTTCTCATAGAGCACCTGGGCCCGCTCGTTGTCGGATGCGGTGATCCAGCGGACGACGGAGCGCCCCTCCTCGGCGGCGATGGTCTGCAGCCGGGCGATGAGGGTACGTCCGGCGCCGGAACCGCGTTCCTCGGGGTCGGTGAAGAGGTCGTCGAGCCAGATTCCCGTCGACCCGGTCGACGGGCGAGCGAAGCGGCGGTAGTCGGCGATGGCGATGATCCGCCCGTCCACCTCGGCGACGAGGCTCTGCACCTCATGATCAGGCTCGGTGATCCATCCCCACACCCGGGAGACGATCTCTTCGGACTCGGGCAGCCGGTAGAACTCACGATAGGCGCGGAAGAGTTCCTTCCAGCGGGCTTCGTCGGCAGGGGCGGTGGGGCGGATCGTCGGTGCTGAAGATGACGTCATCGTCGTCCTTTCTGTGGTTCCGGCGCGGCTACCTCTGCGGTCCCGGGGCAACAAACCTCTCCGGTTCTGGGGCAATCACCACATTACGTTCAGCACCTCTGTTTGCGTACTGATGGCAGGGACGCAATGTGGAAATCGGTGTACGAAATGTAGGGCGGTGTGCATCTTTTGTGATGGGCGAACGAGCGTGGACGATGAGCGTCGGAGAATGAAAGATCCCCGGTGCGGAAACTGTTCGATCTCCACACCGGGGACTGCGGTACGCGAGAGGGGACTTGAACCCCTACGTCCGAAGACACTGGAACCTAAATCCAGCGCGTCTACCAATTCCGCCACTCGCGCCGAACGCCCGCCGAGGCGACCGCGACGCCCTCAAGATTAGCAGGGGCGTCGCGGGATGCTGAAAACCTCGGCCGCGGTCGCGCGAGCGGTCGCTCAGGCTGCGTCGATGCCCAGCGCCTTGCGCACGCGGGCGACGTGTCCGGTGGCCTTGACGTTGTACTGGGCGAGTTCGACCTTGCCCTCGGCATCGACGACGACGGTCGAGCGGATGACGCCCTGGACGACCTTGCCGTAGTTCTTCTTCTCGCCGAAGGCACCCCAGGCGGTCATCATCGACTTGTCCTCGTCGGAGAGGAGGTCGAAGTTCAGCCCCTCCTTCTCGATGAACTGCTGCAGCTTCTCCGGCTTGTCCGGAGAGATGCCCAGGACGTTGATCCCGGCGGCCTTGAGCGCCGAGAGCGAATCCCGGAAATCGCACGCCTCGGTCGTGCAGCCCGGGGTCATGGCGGCCGGGTAGAAGTAGACGACGACCCGCTGGCCCTTGAAGTCGCTGAGGCTCACGGACTTCCCGTCCTGGTTGACGAGGGTGAAGTCCGGGGCGGTGTCGCCGACTGACAGACGTGACATGAATGTTCCTCCTGAGGTGGACGCTATCGGTGGTGGATAACCATTGCTGTCCACCACTCTATTCCGTTGTCGCCTGGGATGCCTCAGCCGATGCGTGCGATGGACTGGGCGATGCCGCAGCCGATGCGTGCGATGGCCTGGTCGACCGCGACGACATCGCCGACGGCCGCGACCCGGTGGAACGTGCCCGCGACCGGTGCTTCGACCCGGGTCTCCATCTTCATCGCCGACAGCACGGCGACCTCGTCTCCGGCGGCGACTTCGGCACCGTCGTCGACGAGGAAGTCGACGAGGCTGCCGGGCACAGGTGCGGTGACATCCCCGGCGACGGCCCCTCCTTCGCCTCCCCTCGCCGAGGCGGCTCCACCGTGGCCGGCGGCACTGCCGTCACCGCCCTGATCGGTGCTGCCCTGACCGGCCCCACCGGCCGAACCGAGGGCGGCGAGCAGCCCGGCGGGCAGCCCGAGGGTCGTGAGCTTCCCGCCGATCTCGATCTGCATCCGCTGCATCTGACCACCCGAGCCCGGTGTGGGACGGTCCTGCGCCTCGAAGCGCGGCAGCAGCTCGGATTCGATCCACTGAGTATGGATGCCCTCGACGCCGTCTTCCCCGAGGCGGGTGAACGCCTCGTCGGACAGGATCGCCAGCGAACACGGCAGAACGGTGGCCGGCCCTTCGACGTGGAGTTCCTTGGCCGCGGTGATCGTCCGGGCGATTGCCGCACTCCGGTCGGGACCGTGGACGATGAGCTTGGCGAAGAGGGAGTCGAAGGCCGGCTGCACCGTGTCACCGGCACGGAGACCGGAATCCCAGCGGATGCCGGGCCCGCCGGGCACGTCGAGGACGTCGATGCGTCCGGGAGTGGGCAGGAAGCCGCGGCCGGGGTCCTCGGCGTTGATGCGCAGCTCGATCGCATGCCCCTGCGGCCGTGGTGTCGAGTCGAGCGACAGGCCGTCGCCGAAGGCGATGCGGAACTGTTCGGCGACGAGGTCGATCCCGGTCGTCGCCTCGGTGACAGGGTGTTCGACCTGGAGCCGGGTGTTGACTTCGAGGAACGTCATGGTGCCGTCGGCGGCGAGGAGGAATTCGACGGTGCCGGCACCGCGGTAGTCCACCTCGGCGCAGATCGCTTCGGCCGAACGGTGCAGGCGCTCGCGCTGATCCGCCGACAGGCCCGGGGCGGGTGCCTCCTCGATGAGTTTCTGGTTGCGGCGCTGCGCGGAGCAGTCGCGATCACCGACGGCCACGACACGACCCTGACCGTCGCCGACGATCTGGACTTCGAGGTGACGGGGACGTTCGAGGTATTTCTCGACGAAGCATTCGGAGCGACCGAACGCCTCGGCGGCCTCACGGGTCGCTGAATCGAAGGCGCCGGCCACGTCGGTGAGCTCGTGGACGATCTTCATGCCGCGCCCGCCGCCGCCGTGGGCGGCCTTGATGATGATCGGCAGTCCCGCCTCGGCGGCGAAGGACTCAACCTCGCTCGCATCCTTCAGGGGCTGGTCGATGCCCGGCGCCAGGGGAGCGCCGACCTTCTGCGCGAGCTGGCGGGCGGTGACCTTGTCGCCGAGTGCCGTGATGGTCTCCGCGGTCGGTCCGATCCAGACCAACCCGGCATCCTCGATAGCGGCGGCGAAGTCTGCGTTCTCTGACAGGAAACCGTAGCCGGGGTGGACGGCATCGGCACCGGCGGCCCGCGCCGCGCTGAGGATCGATTCGATGTTGAGGTAGGTCTCACCCGCACCGGTCCCGGGCAGAGCGAAGGCTTCGTCGGCGAGGCGCACATGCATGGCGTCGGCGTCCTGATCGGCGTAGACGGCTACCGAGGTGTGCCCGTGTTCGGCGCAGGCACGGATGATGCGGACGGCGATTTCGCCGCGGTTGGCGATGAGGATGGTCGACATGATTCAGCTTTCGTTCTCGTGTGTGCGGGGTGCCCCGTGTGCACGGGCAGAGGTGGTGAAGCGCAGCGTGACACCCGGAGCCAGCTGCGCGGCGAGGTCGGTGTCGTCGACGCTGGCGATGATCGGGTAGCCGCCGGTGAGCGGATGGTCCGGGCCGAAGAGCACCGGCTGTCCGTTCGGCGGGACCTGCAGCGCCCCGGTGACCGCGCCCTCGCTCGGCAGCTCGCCGGTGCGGGCACGTTCGAGCGGGACCTCACCGGACAGGCGCAGCCCGACCCGGTCGGATTCGTGGGTGACCGTCCACTCCTGAGACAGGAGAGTGTCGATGCCGGCCGAGGTGAACCAGTCCTCCCGCGGGCCCAAGGTCACCGTCAGAGTCACGGTCTGACCGGGCTGGGGCAGGTCGCGTGCGGCAGCTGGGACCGGATCGACGAGGTGGGGTGCGGCGACGGGGGTGTGCAGGTCGAGCGTCGTGCCCTTGCCGAGGGCTGCCGGCCCGAGTCCCGCGAGTGTGTCCGCCGACGCACTGTCCAAGGCCGTGGTGACGTCGATGCCGCCGCGGAGGGCGAGGTAGCGGCGGATGCCGCGGGTGGTGGTGCCGAGTTCGAGTTCGTCCCCGTCGGCCACAGCGAAGGCCTCGCCGAGGCGGGGCGTGTACACCGTGCCATCGCCGGCGGTGACGGTGATCGTCCCGTCGGCTCCGGCGACCGCGGCGACTCCGTCACCGGTGAACCGCAGCCGTGCCCCGCCGCCGAAGCTCTCGAGTCCGGCCGCGTCTTCGGCGTTTCCGACGAGCCGGTTCGCGGTCGTCAGGGCCGTGCGGTCGGCGGCTCCGGCACTGCTGACGCCCATCGAGGCGAAGCCGGGACGCCCGAGGTCTTGGACGAGCAGCTGCAGACCGGGGCGGAGGACCTCGAGGGTGTGTGCCGATGACGCGCTCGCCTCCGTCGCCGGAGCAGACGCTCCGGCCTGTTCGTCCGCGTCCGCGCTCGTGCTCGCTGCCTCGTGTCCCACGCTGATGGAGTCCCGCTCCGCATCGGTGAACGTCACGATCGTGCCGGGGACGAACAGAGCCGGGGGCTGCTGGTCGAGATCCCACAGTTTCGCATCGGTGCGTCCGATGAGCTGCCACCCGCCGGGGGAGGATCGAGGGTAGACGCCGGTGAACTCGCCGGCCAGGGCCACCGCACCCACGGGCACACGGGTGCGCGGGGAGGAGCGGCGAGGAACATCGAAGAGTTCGTCGTCACCGGCGAGGTAGCCGAAACCGGGAGCGAACCCGGCGAATGCGACCTCCCAGGTCGCCGCTTGGTGACGGGCGATGATCTCGGTGGGGGAGACGGAGAGGAGTTCGGCCACCTCGGCGAGGTCTTCCCCGTCGTAGGTCACCGGGATGCTGACCTCCCGAGCCGCAGCCGAGGCGGATTCGGTGCGGTCGAGCCCGCGGATCGCCTGCTCGAGGATCCCGGCGTCGGTGCGGCGGGGATCGAAGTCGATGAGCACGGTGCGGGCGGCGGGGATGAGCTCGACGACGCCGGGCAGGTCAGCCGCGTCCAGGCTCTGGTGCAGGGTCATCGTCGCGGCCAGGTCGGCGCATTCGACGAGGAGGTGACGCCGGGAAGCGGTGTGGAAGGTCAGGTCGGTCGTCATTGGCGGTAGGTGTCTTCCGGTTCGTCGGTGATGAACATCTTCCCTGGTGAGTGCGTGATCGCAAACGGCACCCCCGAGGCTTGGACGGCTGCCTGCGGGGTGACTCCGCACGCCCAGAACACGGGAATGTCACCGTCGGCGATGGCTGGGGCGTCTCCGAAATCCGGTGTGCTCAGGTCGGTGATGCCGATCTGAGCGGGTTCGCCGATGTGGACGGGAGCGCCGTGGACGGCGGGGAAGCGGTCGGTGATGCGCACCGCCTCGGCGACCTGGGCGGCCGGGATCGGGCGCATGGACACGACCATGTCTCCGCTGATCCGACCGGCCGGGGCGCACGCGGTGGAGGTGCGGTACATCGGCACATTGCGTCCGGCGTCCTGGTGACGGATCGGGATGCCCGCCTCGGTGAGTGCGTTTTCGAAGGTGAAGGAGCAGCCGATGAGGAAGGACACGAGGTCCGGGTGTTCCTCCCACGCATGCGTGGCGTCGGTGACCTCACCGGTGAGCCGGCCGTTCTCCCAGATCCGGTAGCCGGGGATGTCGGTGCGCAGATCGCTGCCCGGGGCCAGACCCGATTCGACCTGCCCGGGTTCGAGGACGTCGATGACCGGGCACGGCTTCGGGTTGCGTTGGGTGAACAGCAGGACGTCGAAGGCCCAGTCGGCGGGCACGGAGATGAGGTTCGCCTGGACGAGGCCCGGCGCCATCCCCGAGGTGGGCTCCGAGGCCCCGGCCCGGATGCGGGCGCGGGCTTCGGCACCGGCGGTGGACTTCGCGCTCATCGCCCGGCTCCGGCGAATGCGGCGATGGTGACTCCTTCGGATTCGAGGAGCTCGCGCGCGGCGCGGGCCATGTCGATCGATCCCTGCGAATCGCCGTGGAAGCAGATCGATTGGGCGTCGACATCGACGAGGCTGCCGTCGATCGCTTCGACCTGACCGGTCTGGACGAGACGCAGCACGCGGGCGGCCACGGCCTCGGGGTCGTGGAGGACGGCATTCGGCTCGCTGCGGGAGACCAGGGAACCGTCGGGGTTGTACGCGCGGTCGGCGAAGGCTTCGGCAGCGACCGTCAGACCGGCCTCGGCGGCAACCCGGTTGGCCACGCTGCCGGCGAGGCCCAAGAAGACAAGGGAGTCGTCGACGGCCTTGACCGCATCGACGACGACCTTCGCCTGCGCCTGGTCGCGGACGATCGCGTTGTACAGCCCGCCGTGCGGCTTGACGTAGGAGACCGTGCCGCCGACCGCGGTGGTCAGGCCGAGGAGGGCGCCGATCTGGTATTCGACCTGAGCCTGCAGGGTTGCGGCCGGGACGTCGAGGGCGCGTCGACCGAAGCCTTCGTAGTCGTCGTAGCCGGGGTGGGCGCCGATGACGACGCCGCCGCGGGTGGCGGCATCGACGGTGGCCCGGATGCCTTCGGGGTTGCCGGCATGGAAGCCGCACGAGACGTTGGCGCTCGTGACGAGGCCGAGCATGGCCGCATCGTCGCTGACGACACGGTCGGGTACGTTCTCCCCGAGGTCAGAGTTGAGGTCGATTCTCAGTTCGTTCGTGGTGGTCATTGTCACCCTCCGATTCCGATCATTGCGAAGATGGGGCCGATGGACTGCACAGCCGTGTACCACGTGACCAGTGTTGCCGCGGTGCCGATGATGAGCAACCACTTCGGGTACGCGTCCGTGCTCAGCAGGCGTGGTCTGAACCAGCCGATGTACATGAAGATCGTCAGGCCGATGGGCAGGATGAGGCCGTTGAAGCCGCCGACGAAGACGAGCAGCGTAGCCGGTGCGGTGCCGACGATGAGGTAGACGATGAGTGAGACGACGATGAAGGTCACGGTCGCCAGCTGCAGCGGCCAGCCGCCTGCGAGGCGCGTGGAGAACGCCGAGAGGAAGGTCGCCGAGGTGTAGGCGGCGCCGATGACCGAGCTCAGTGCCGCAGCCCAGAAGATCGCCCCGAAGATGCGCATTCCGGCATCGCCGAGCACGGCGGCGAAGGCCTGACCGGCCGGGTTCGCGACATTCGAGTCGAGGTCGAGGGCGACTCCGGAGGCGACGACGCCGAGGATGGCGAGGAAGAGCACGTAGCGCATGATGCCGGTGACGAGGATTCCCGACAGCGCCGAGCGCATGACCGAGGGAGCGTGCTGCGGTCCGATCTTGCCCGAGTCGAGGTAGCGGTGAGCGCCGGAGTAGGTGATGTAGCCGCCGACTGTGCCGCCGACGATGGTCGTCACGGTCGCGAAGTTGATGGTGTCGGGGACGAAGGACTGCTTGATCGCCTCGCCGACGGGCGGATTCGACACGATCGCGACGATGCAGGTGAGGATGATCATCCCGACGCCGAGGACGAGCACGACGGTGTCGACGACCTTGCCGGCGCGTTTGAACAGGAAGATCCCGATGGCCAGCACTCCTGTGACGAGACCGCCGAGCTTCGGGTCGATGCCCAGCAGCGCGTTGAGGCCGAGGCCACCGCCGGCGATGTTGCCGATGTTGAAGGCCAGGCCGCCGATGACGATGAGGATCGAGAGGACGATGCCCGATCCGGGGACGGCCGAGGATGCCAGCTGCGCGGCGCGTTTGCCCGAGGAGGTCACCATCCGCCAGACATTGAGCTGAATGGCGATGTCGATGAGGATCGACACGAAGATCGCGAAGGCGAAGGCCGCACCCATCTGGGCGGTGAACGTGGCCGTCTGCGTGATGAATCCCGGCCCGATCGCCGAGGTGGCCATGAGGAAGATGGCACCGATGATGGCGGTGCGGCTGATCTTGCCGTCCAAGGTGTTCGGCTGCGAACCGGTGGCGGCGTTCGAGGAAGAACCGGATGGTTGGGGTTCCGGTGATTGCGACATTGGAGTCTCCGACTGTGTGACGGGGCCTGGTGTGGTGACGATCCGAAAGCGAAATCGAGGTGACCGCAGTGTCGGCGCTCGACCGCAATCCGGAAGATCGCTATACAATCTAGCATTGATTGTTCAACAGAGGTAGACCCAGATCACATTTTCTTGCGGAAACTGTCGACAGAACGTCACCGGTCACGGGCATGTGTCATTAGGATGGAGGTGTGAATCACGAATCCTCCCTGGTCAACAGACTCACCGAGCGGCTCATCGCCGGTGAGCTGCGCCCCGGCGACCGCTTGTCCGAAACGTCTCTGGCCAAGGAGTTCGACGTCTCCCGCAATACCCTGCGCGAAGCGTTCCGGGTGCTCGGGGAGCAGGGGCTGGTCACACATATCCCGCACCGAGGCGTGTCCGTGGCCTCGCCGAGCACGGCCGACGTCATCGACATCTACCGGGTCCGTCATCACGTCGAATGCTCGGTGCTCGAGCACGCGCAGAGGAACCACCCGAACGCGACGCAGATGAGAGTGGCCATCGAAGCCGCGGAAACTGCGGCGGCGGCCGAGGACTGGATGAGCGTGGGCACGGCGAACATGGCCTTCCACAACGCGGTGGTCTCGCTCTCGGACAGCAGGCGGCTGATGCGTTCGTTTGCCAATGTGCTCGCCGAGCTGCGTTTGGCCTTCCTCAAGGTCGAGGTCCTCGACTATCTGCACGCGCCGTTCATCGGCCGCAATCACCAGGTGCTCGAGACCTACCTCGAGGACAGCCCGGGCGCTGCCGCGGAGAAGCTTGCAACCTACCTCGGAGACTCCGAGCGTCAGGTCCTCGGCGCCTATGCTCGGGCCGGCCAAGCCTGAGCGAATCGCGTCCGGCACACATCTGCGACTGCTAGTCTGAAAACGACGGTGCGTGCAGATTGCATGCGCTCATGTCGGCCCGTGGCCCGCATGCCCAATGACAGGTCAGCGGAGTCTGGCCCATGAGGAGCATCTGTATGAGATATGCACCATTCCTGTGTCCGGACTGCTACTGCCGTCTCATCGACACCGCCGGCACCATCGAACCCGGCGCCGAGGCGCCACTGGCGAATGCCCCGCTGCTCGAATGCGAAGCCGGGTGCGGAGTCTCCGACAAAGCGCTCCGGCCGTACCGGACTCGGATGGACAATCGAGTCCGTCCCGGGATCAAGAGCCGCAGATGAGAGGCA
This sequence comes from Brevibacterium sp. FAM 24630, assembly GCF_049804075.1. Lineage (NCBI taxonomy): Bacteria > Bacillati > Actinomycetota > Actinomycetes > Micrococcales > Brevibacteriaceae > Brevibacterium > Brevibacterium sp. FAM 24630. The sequence continues at coordinate 286,531 of NZ_JBNBZD010000001.1, read as the reverse complement.
TCCGGCAGAGTCGACTGCCGGTGTGAATGACGAAGAACCGCCACCCGGATCATCCGAATGGCGGTTCTCGATCTGTGGTGCACCCCCCGGGACTCGAACCCGGAACACACTGATTAAGAGTCAGTTGCTCTACCAATTGAGCTAGAGGTGCGTGCCGCACATGTTGCGCAACGAGAATTAATATTACTCAGGTGTTCGCCGATCATGCAAACCGAGATCGGCCCCCGTCCGATTTTGTGATGAAGGTCGCAAGCCCCTGGTCAGAGGCCCGCTGAGGGACAGCCCGGAACGTCACAGATACATGCCGGAACTGGACTGCTCGGCAGGTTCGGCGATCGCGTGGACGTCGCGCTCACGCAGGAGCACATAGACCCGCCCCTCGAGCTCCACCTCGGCGAGCTCTTCGGGGTCGTAGAGGACGGTGTCGCCGAGGTTGGCCTGCCTCACGTGCGGGCCCGCCGCCACGGCCCTGCCCCAGACGAGGCGCCGGCCCATGCTGGCGGTGGCGGGAATGACGATGCCCGCCGAGGATTTGCGCTCACCGGCTTCCGCGCCGGGTTCGAGCAGGATCCGGTCATGGAGCATCCGGATCGGCAGAGCGGCATCAGCCACGCTTGCCCCGACCGGACAGGCCGACGATGAGAGCAGCAACGCCGAGCACGGCACCTGCACCGAGCGCAATGATCTCGGGCTTGGGTGAACCGTCTTCCTCGACGACCTCTGACTTCGCCTTGTTGACGGCGCGCGTCGCGAGCACCTTCGGGTGGATGCGGCCGACGAGCTCGTCGATGTTGTCCGCGATGCGTTCCTCACGCAGACGGATCGACTCCGCGAGCTGTGCAGGTGTTGCCTGGTCGACGGTCACATCTGAGGTGTAGACGTTGTCAGTCATCGGGTCGAGTCCTCCCGGTCGAGAATGCATTCTTGCGCCTGTGACCTTGTGCCACAGTGCTTCGCTGTCCAGCTTAGCGGCTGGGCACAGTGAGTGTCAGATATCGGGCGCGGTTCGACGGAATCTTACGATTTCGACGATTGCGTCGTCCGGCATGGCCGGGTAGTGGTCGCGGAGGTTCGCACGATAGCGGTCCAGGCCGCCGGGTCGGCTGAGTTCGAGGTCTGCTGCGCTGAGTTCGCTGAGTCGTTCTGCCGTCACCGAGGTGATGCTCACGGGGACGGCACCGTGCTCGGTGCCCTCGAAATAGGCCAGTGCGGAACCCGTGCGATGAGCTTCGTTCCAGCGCACCGTCAGCGTCTTCGTTCCGTTCATGACCGCCTCGCGGTAGCGGGCGTTGAAGCGCAGCAGCCGCATCGGTGCTGCGTCGGGGTGGCGGTAGGCGTGGGGGAGGAGCGCGGGTATCGGCGCGATCGACCGCTCGCCGGTGGCTTTGTCGGGGATCGCCACGAGGGCGTCGGGGTGGAGGTCGAGGATGACCTGCCGGCAGCGTCCGCACGGTGCGAGCAGTCCTCGGTCGTGGTCGCCGACCGCGGCGATGGTGACCAGCGGGCCCGCTCCTGCGGCCGCGGCGCTGCCGATCATCACGAGTTCCGCGCAGGGTCCGCCGGTGAAGTGGTCCACATTGACCCCGGTGTGGATGCGGCCGGTCGTGTCCATCGCGGCCGCGGCGACAGTGTGGTTCGCGTCGGCTCCGAGCGTCCGCGCGAGGTCCTCGGCCGCGGCGATCACGCGCAGTTCGGAGTCGAAGAGATCCATGTCAGCGATCTTAGGCGAGGATTGCCGGATCGGACCGGGACGAGGAGAAGAAATCGCTCACCGAGGCGGCCGGACCACTTCCGCGGCCGGCCTCAGTCCTGCTTTCCGCGACGTCCCATGAGGTAGATGATGAAGCCGACCGCGGCCATGCCCGAGGCGGCGAGGACGAAGACTGGCCAGGAGCTCACGATCGTGGAGATGATGGACTCGCCGAATGAGGTCGCCGGGTGCTGATTGGCCCGCGGGGAGGGTTGGTCGCCGCCGGTGATGAGATCGGAGTCGTCTTTGGGGGCAGGCTCGTCGGGGTTGCGCGGTACCGGGTCGGAGTAGTCCGGTTGGTGTTCGGAGTCCTCGTCTCCGGGCAGCCATTCGTCGCCGGTGGTGCCGGGGATGGTTTCTCGCCCGTCCTGCGAGCCGTTGCCGTTCGAGGGGTCAGGAGTGGTGCCGTTGGCGTCGGACGTGCCGAGCGTGGAGCCGGAACCGTCCTTGTCCGAGTCCTTCTCGTTGTCTTTGCCTGAGTCCTTGTCTTTGTCTTTCCCTGAGTCCGAATCGGATGCAGAGCCTTCGGAATCACTGCTGCCTGATGCCTCGGCCCGCGAACCGGTGTCGGAGTTCGAGTTGCGTCCGTCGGCGTCTTTATCGGACGAGGTGGTCTTGGCCCCAGACGCGTTGTCGTCTCGGGAAGAGTCGCTGGTGGAGGACGAACCATCGTCGGCGCTGGTGCCGTCGGTGTCGGAGGATTTGTCCTCACCGGTGTTGCTGTCGGAAGAGGAACCGTCGGTCTTGCCTGACGGATTCGACGAGTCGTCACCGGCATTCGAGTCCTTTGACGCGGTGAGCTCGCTGTCCGCGTTCGAGTTGTCGTCGGAACCTGCCGTCGAACCGCTGGAAGAGGAGCCGTCGTCGTCGCTGTCGGCACCGCCGGAGTCATCCGGGTACCGCTTTCCTTCGGCGGTGATGGATGTGCCGTCGGCGGTGAAGCTCCACTTCGGGTCGGATTTGAAGCTCGTGAACTTCATGGGTTCGTCAGCGCCTTCGGCCAAGATCTCGCCCTCGGAATTGATCTCAAAGCTCGCGGGGGCGTCTGCCTGAGCCGCAGCCTCGGCGACGGAGCGTCCACTGTCATCGGTGTCCGAATCACTGTGAGCCGAGCGGGTGGAGTCATCGCCCGCCGAGCGCCGCTCCGACTGGACCGGAACGCTGACCGTGTTTCGTCCAGGGTTATCGAAGGCTACGCCGACCCAGCTCTCGGGGAGGCTGCCAGGCTTGTTCTTCGGTTTGGTGACGGTCAGTGTCTTGCTCCCCGGGTGCCACTTCGCTTTCAGCGGTTCATCGGTCTCGCACGGCCCGTCTGTGCCCGGAACCGGCTCGTCTTTTTCAGGGGCCTTGCATGCCGTGTCGTAGTCGGGATCCGGATCGGAACTGCCCCCGGCTTCAGTCTCGCCTTCGACCTCGGTGACCCCGTTGTCGGTGCTGGAGCCCTCGTTCTTCGAGGATCCGGTGTCGGAGCTGCCCTCGTCGGCACCGGAGGAATCGTCCGCATCGGCACTGCTGGCCGCCTCGGTGTCGGCTGTGCCTGCCGCACCTGATTCGGCGGAAGGGGTCGGATCCGGCTCGGCGAATGCGGGGGTGATCGTGCTGGAAACAGGGAGTGCTGCCAGGGCAAACGCAGCGCCGATAGCGGCGATTCTGCGGTTGAACTGGCGTATTGCTGGCACTTCGTTCCTTCGCGGTGGGGATTCCGACTTCATTCGGTCAAGGGGACATGACGGGCAGGCAGGTCGTTGCCATCTTAATATCTTGAACAGATGTGTAAAAGCCTCGGGGGTGATTCGCCGTGGCGTGCTGCCGGGGCGAGGGGCGGCTCAGCGATCGTGAGCCTCCGACTTCTTCGGGTAGGCCCGAACGGTGGAGTCGTCACCGAGCACCAAGGCTTCGTTGCCGTCGTCGACGACTGCAAGCAGGTCGGTGTCGGTCTTGAACGCCTGCTTGCCGGCGAGCAGGCAGGAAGTGCTGGTGTCCATAGTGCAGGGCACGATCGTGCCGCGCGGTTCGGAGAGGTGGATGTCTCGGCTGGAGACGTCCATGAGCAGCAGGCCCGACTGCAGGTCGAAGAGGTAGGGGCCGATGTAGGCGCGTTTGCCGGCTTGACCGCGGACCCACGTCTTCTCGCCGACGATGTCGGTCGTCGTCGTCACGGTCGAGAGGATGGAGCCGTCTTCGAGGGAGTGGACGACGAGCTGGATCCGGTGGCCCGAATTCGTCGAGGCGCCCTGCTCGCCCCACAGGGTGATGGTCTTGCCGTGGCCGGCCGAGATCCAGTCGATGATCTGGAATCCGTCGGCGGGGCGTTCGAGTTTGATGTTGCGTTCGGCACCGGTCTCGATGTTCTTCGCCTTGACCGGGCCGTGCCAGTCGGAGCTGAAGAGCTCATTGTTGTCGATGGCCATCGGGGTCGAACCCGCCTGTGGGGTCGGCACGTTCTCCAAGCCGTCGGCGCCGAAGGTCGACAGCTTGTTGCCGGACTTGATGAGCACGCTCTTGCCGGCCGAGGTGATGCGAGCATCTTTGGGAAGCTGGTAGGACTTCGGCTTCTTGTCGCCGTCGAAGAGCGCCTCGGCGGTGTCGCCGGACTGCCACAGCAGGGCCGGGCGGCCATCGATGATGGTGTCGACGGCGAAGGTCGGAGACTCGTTGATCTTGGCTTTGTAACGCGTCTTGCCCGTATCGGAGTCGAGGACTTCGAGCCTGCCCTTGTCGACGAGGAGGATGCCGCGATCGGAAGCGGTCACCGAAGCGCGATTGGGCACCTTGGCTTCCCAGACGGGGGAGTTGTCGAAGCTCGGCACGACGTCGCGGGTCTTGTCGACGGAGAGTTCTGAGGCCGGATTGACCTGCTGTTCCGAACCGATCGTCTGCGGGGTGTCGTCGGAGTCGACGGGGACGATATTGGGCACGACGAATGCGCCGATCATGAGGATCGCCATGCCGATGAGGACGAGACCCGGAACGGTGATCTTCTTCAGCCGCTGCGGGCGGCTGCGAGAAGAGTGCTTGCGCACCCGGGTCTTCTTCACCTTCGGCGCCGCGGGAGCGGCCGGGCCGGAGAACGGGGTCCCCTGCGGATAGCCGTCATTGTCGGAACTCGGTGGCTCCGTCTGCCCTGCCGCCGCGTCTGCAGATGTGCTCGCGGCCGCCTCGGCGCCGGTGGGGGATTGGTCGGTGGCCACGGTATCGGCTGTCCCGACCTCGGGCTGGGCAGCATCGACACCGGTCGCTGGCTTCGGTGCGGATCCGACTTTGCCATGCGCATCGATGGAGATTTCGGTCTTCTTCTCGCCGTCGTCGATCGTCACGGTCAGGGGAGTGGCGGTCTCTCGTGCATAGTCGCCGAGGTACGAGATGGCCTCCCCGATGTCCGAATAGCGACTCGTCGCCCCGTTGAGGGAGATATAGGTGAACTCGTCTTCAGAGACGGAGATCAACGCACGAGTCATGTACAGGGTTCCTTGGGAGGTTGTCGAGGACAGGGCCGAACCAATCCTAATGAATGTCGAGGACTGCTCCTACCAGTTTTCTGAAACCGTTATACAACGCTACTGAATCGTTGCATGTGAGGAGATCTGCGTCTCATTGTCCGCAATGGGCGGCCCGAGTTTGCCCGCGTCGAGTGGGTGAGGTTAGGATATATCTTGCTGTCTGCACCAGTGGTGCAGCGCATGTGGTGGGTATAGCTCAGCTGGTAGAGCGCCGCGTTGTGGTCGCGGATGTCGCGGGTTCAAGTCCCGTTACTCACCCCGATCGGGAAGCCCCGTGAGCCTTGGGAGATCAAGGATCACGGGGCTTCTTCCGTTCCCGCAGTTCATAATGGTGGACATGACCATCGACTGCTCCCTGACGATCGTCGGCAGCATCAACGCCGATATCACCGCCACCACCTCCCGACTGCCCGCCGCCGGAGAGACCATCGGCGGCGGCCGCCTGAGCCGTTCGCCCGGAGGCAAGGGCGCGAACCAGGCCGCTGCGGCGGCACGCCTCGGTGCGCGCACCCGAATGATCGGCGCGGTCGGTGCCGACGCCGAAGGTCAGGCGATGCTGCAGGCACTGCGCACTGCCGGGGTCGACGTGTCCGATATCGCCGAGGTGGACGCAGAGACCGGGACCGCGCTCATCATCGTCGACGCCGCCGGTGAGAACCAGATCGCCGTGTGTGAGGGCGCGAATGCCCTGGTCGGCCTCGACGGCGTGGAATTCGCGAAGAGTGAGGCCGTGCTCACGCAGCTCGAGATCTCCATGGACCTCATCACCGAACTCGCCGACCGTGTGCCCGGCTTCCTCGCCGTCAACGCCGCACCCGCCCAGCCCCTGCCCGCCGAGGTGGTCGACCGTGCCGATCTCCTCATCGTCAACGAAACCGAATACTCCCTCCTGCCGCAGCTGCAGGAGGCGAAGCTCGTGGCCGTGACCTATGGTGCTCGAGGTTCGGCACTGGTGGCGCGTGGCACGCAGATCGCGTTCGCCGAGGCGGCCCCGGCGATCCCCGTGAGTACCGTGGGAGCCGGGGACGCCTTCTGCGCGGCCCTGACCATCGGGCTGCGGTCCGGGCTCGGTCCCGAGGCGGCGCTGCAGGCGGCGAACGCCGTCGGTTCCGCGGCCGTCGAGGACATCTCAGCACAGCCGGAGTTCGATCGCTTCGAGACGTACCTGCCGGGCCGCGAGCGACCTGGCAGACTGGAATCGGACGAACCCGAGTGACCGTCACGGCCACAGGGACCGCGCCGGCGCAGACCCGCGCACTCCCGACCGCCCTTGAACCATCCCACCCCTCGAGGAGGACCAATGACGAGGACACCCGCCTACGACCCGTCTGTATTCAACGGACTGAGCGCCTTCCCGCTCACCCCGATGCGCGGCGAAGAACTGGATGAGGAGGCCTTCATCGGACTCGTCGAAAGGCTCGTCCTCGCCGGTGTCGACTCGATCACCGCGCTCGGGTCGACAGGGTCGTATGCCTACCTCGACGGGCAGGAGCGCGCCCGAGTCGCGCAGCTGACGGTCGAATCCGCTCTCGACATCCCCGTCCTCGTCGGCGTCGGGGCGCTGCGGACGAGAGACGTGCTGGCCAATGTCGCCTCCGCCGAGGCGGCCGGGGCACAGGGACTTCTCCTCGCTCCCGTGAGCTATCAGCCCCTGACCGACGACGAGGTCTTCGAACTCTTCGGCACCGTTGCGTCCTCCACCGACCTGCCGATCGTCGTCTACGACAATCCGGGCACCACGCACTTCACCTTCTCCACCGAGCTGTACGCCCGCCTGGCCGCGCTCGACGGTGTGGCGTCGATCAAGATCCCGGGGCTCGCACTCTCACCGTCGGGTTGGGACGAGCGCATCGGTGAGATCCGCGCGGCCGTCGGCAATGAGGTGTCGATCGGCATCTCCGGCGACGCGTTCGGCGCCGAGGGGCTCAACGCCGGCTGCGATGCCTGGTACACAGCTGTCGGCGGCACCCTGCCGGAGCCGATGCTCGAGATCACCCGCGCGGCCGAACTCGGCAACGCCGATATCGCGCGTGAGCTCTCCGCCGAACTCCAGCCGCTGTGGGACCTCTTCACCGAGTTCGGCGGCAGCCTGCGAGTGAGCGCAGCCATCGCCGAGCACCTCGGTCTTGTGGGTGCGAACAGTCTGCCTCTGCCGATCCAGGACCTCGACGCGGATGCGAAACTCAAGGTCGCCGAGGTGGCCGACCGCCTCGATCTCGCCTGAGCTCGGTCCGGTCGCGGCCGGGGCGACTCAGTCGATCTTGCCGATGGGTTCGCGCTTCTCGGCCTGGAACTGGTCTTCGGCGCGGCCGCTGGCCCAGTATGCCGAGATCGACAGTGCCTCCCTCGGCACCTCGCGTTCCTTGAGGATCTTCCGGATCGCCTTGACCCTCTCGCGCTCGCCGTGGGCGAAGACCTGCGGGGTGCCCGGCAGCCAGTCGAGTTCCTGCACGCTGCTGATGAGCTCCTCGTACGATTCCACCCACTTCACGTCGATGCCGGCCGGTGCCTCGGGCAGCACACGGTCGGCCGCCTCGGCGACATAGGCGACGATGACACCGCGCGCATCGGCGGGCATCGCCTCGATCGCCGAACTCACTGCGGGAATCGCCGAGTGGTCGGCGATGATGAGGTGCCAGTCGGATTCGGCGGCGGGAGCGTACTTGCCTCCGGCGCCGACGAGGACGAGCGTGTCACCGGGAGCGGCGGCCTTCGCCCACGGACCGGCGATGCCGTCGGCATCGTGGATGACGAAGTCGATGCTCAGCCATTTCTCGTCCACATCGATCTCGCGGATCGTGTAGGTGCGGCGGCTCGGCAGCTTCTCCGGCGCCTGTTCGCGCAGCTCGGTGAGGTCGTAGGGCGGAACGAGACCGTGGGCGGGGTCGGCGAAGAGGAGCTTGACGTACTTGTCGGTCGCATCGTTCGAGGTGATGTTGTCGAAGGTGTCATCTCCGCCGAGGCGGACCCGCACCAGGTTCGGCGTGACCTCGGTGACGTCGAGGACGGTGAGGATCGCCTGCGGGCGGGCCGGTCGGGCAGTGCGTTCGGGTGTGGTCGGTGCGGTCGTCATCAACGGCCTTTCTCCAGCGATTCGGTTAGGCTCACCTTATCAAACACCCTTGTGGTGTCCACGGCCGGGTACGGTCACCGGGAGCGTTCGGCCATCTCCCGGCGGCGGTCGTCACGGATGCGCTTGAGCCCCTTGACGGATTTGAGCGAATCGAGGATCGTCACGCCCGGCAGCGCCGAGTTCGGACCCTTGCACTGCATCATGTCGTCGGGGTCCATGAGCACCACTCGGGTGCCTTCGTCCTCGAGGCGGGACAGGGCCTCGGTGAGCATGGTCCGGGCCACCGAGTTGATCTCGTTGACCCGTCGCAGGTCGAGCACGAACGTGTCCGTGCTCGATTCCGGTTCGTCCATGGCCCGCAGCACGTTCTCCGAACCGCTCCACTGGATGAGTCCCTGCAGGCTGCAGATACGGACTGTCTTGCCCTGACCGTCGACGAAACGGCGGTCGCGGCGGATGATCGAGCGTGCCGGTTCTGGGGCGTCCATGATGTGCAGGCTCAACCGGTCGGAGAGGTCTTGGAAGATCTTCGCCCCCCGCACGCTCGTGCCGTGCTTGTCCAAGCGCGGAGAGAACGTGGAGATGCCGACCTGACCGGGCATGACTCCGAAGACTCCGCCGGAGACGCCGCTCTTGGCGGGGATCCCGATCTCTGTCATCCAGTCGCCGGCGGCGTCGTACATGCCGCAGGTCATCATCACCGCGAGCACCTGCCGGTTGACTCGGGGAGAGAGCACCTGCTCCCCGGTGAGCGGGTTGAGGCCGCCGCCGGCCAGGGTCGAGGCCATGATCGCGAGGTCCTTGACGGTGACGAGGATGGAGCACTGCTCGATGTAGCCGCGGACGACCTCGTCGGGGTCGTCGTAGAAGATGTCGTAGGACCGGAGCATGTTCGCGATCGCGACATTGCGGTAGGCCTCGCGCCATTCGCCGTCGGCGACGTTCTCGTCGATGGTCAGCTCCCGGCCGGCGAAGCGCGAGAGGCCCGCACGGACGATCTCGGTGCGTTCGGCCAGGCTGGCGCCCGGATCGCCGATGATGGAGTGGATGGTCATCGCACCGGCGTTGATCATCGGGTTGAGCGGTTTGCCCGACATCTTGTCGAGTGAGAGCTCGTTGAACTTCTCACCGCTGGGTTCGACGCCGACCTTCTCGAAGACCCCGGCCAAGCCTTCCTGTTCGAGGGCGAGCCCGTAGATGAAGGGCTTCGACATCGACTGGATGGAGAATTCGTGATCGGCGTCCCCGGCGGTGTATTCGATGCCGTCGAGGGTGGAGATGCAGATCGCGAGCTTCTCCGAATCGGCCGCGGCGAGATCCGGGATGTAGTCCGCATTCTCTCCGGACCGATCGGGACGGAAACGGTCGAGCGTCTCATCGAGGAAATCCGGGATGGGCGATCGCATAGCACCTCCTGCAGCAGTTGTGGTTGTCCGCGCGGCCGCGGCCAAGGGATGTTCCAGGTCTGGCACCGGTTGTCGCACCCCCGGCACCGCGCTCGATCATACGGTGGGACCATGACCCGGACCAAGCTGTTCCTCATCGGGCTCGCAGTCTCGGCCGTGGCCGTCATCATCGTCGCCGTCCTCGTCGTCGCGTCGATCATCCGGTACACGGCACCCCGGGGACAGTCCCAGCTCCTGCCCGAGACCGCGCTGACCCCGGTGGAGATCCTCACCGAGGCGGCCCCGTCCACAGACGGCACGCTGACCATCCGTCAGCGGATGAGCTTCGAAACACCGCCCGAAGGCGATGATGCGGTGGGGCTGTGGATCAGCTCCGCCGGTCTGGGGCGGAAGCCGGCCAGTGGCAGCCGTTTGCGGATGATGCCCGAAGCATCCGAGGTCACCGGGGTGGAGCTGAGCACAGAGGAGGGGTCGACCCGGGAGTCGCCGAAGACGGCGGGAGACCTCGACATCGACGTCGAGACGAAACGCGAGGAGGGCTTCGACTACCCCTCGGCTCATTTCTCGTTCCGTCCGCAGGATGCTGACGGGATGCCGACGACATGGGGTGAGGGACGCCACGTCGTCGAGCTCAGCTACGTCCTCGACAAGGTCTTCCTGACGGTGGAAGGGGAGGAGTTCCTCGTTCTTCCCGTGCCCACACTCGGTGCGGGGAGGACGACCACGACGACGCACACGCTGTCGATCGACACCGACGGGCCGCTGTACTGCCCGGTGTCGAATACCGATTTCGACCTCATGAACGACTGCACGGACAACGACTTCGCACAGGTCGATGATGCGCACCCAGACGAGGAGTCGAACACCGACGAGGAGTCGACGCCCCATGATGGCACCGCAGCTCACAGCGGCGATGAGCGAGAGCACAGCAGTCGGCTGATCGTGAGAAGAAGCTACGGCAAGAACATCGACGTCGTCGCGTTCGCACCGCCGGAGGGCATGACCGTGCCTGCGACCCGCCCCTACAGCAGAGGCTGACGGCAATGAGTGAACGACAACTGCGACCTGGCCGACGAACCGGGCCGGGTCTCCGACTCGGATCTGCCCGCCGAACCGGGCGAATGGTGTCCACGCTGCCTGCCCTGATCCTATCGGCGGCCGCAGTCGTGATGATCGTCGTCGGGCTTCTGCCCCGCGGTGCGGATGCGGCCCCGAACCCGATGCGGAGCAAGAAGGCGACGCATACGGTGAGCATCGCCGCCGACGGCAGCTACACGGTGCGGATGGACACGCAGTTCGATCTCGCGCTGCCGACCAGTTGGACGTTCGGTGGTGAGATCTACGACGGGTTCCGTCTGCCCGACACCGAATCCCCGCTGCCGCCCCACCTGCGGGCGGAGTATTCGCAGCCGCAGGGCAGCATCGATTCGGCTCCCGGTGATTCCGGCGTGGACAAGCACCTGCATTCCGTGGACATCGGCTTCTCCACCGGAGAGCTTGATCCCGGGCTCCACAGGGGAGTGCTCGACTACGCGGTCTCCGGTGCCGCGGTCCCGGCGCAGACGGTGCGAGAAGAGAACGGCCCGGAGGCAGAAGATGCGGGCGGGGAGTCGGGCGTGGTCGTGTATTTCCGACCTCTGGACCGGGGTGAGGTCATCATCGAATCCGAGGTGCCGATCACCGGTGTCGACTGTGAGGAGCTGGCGCCGCACGGTCAGCCCTGCGGGGAGAGGGCAGGTGAGAGGTGGACCGTGGACGGTGAGGACCTGCTGCGCGATGGTCAGAGCATCGACGCCGTGCGGATCACGCTCGACGCCGATCCGAGGGAACTGGCCGATCCCGTCATCGATCCCTGACCCGCATGATCACTCCCGGGACGACCTTCGCCGCCGCGGCTCCCCGCTGCCGACCGCGGCCGTCCGCGGCCGGGACCGATCTACCCGAGCCCTCCGGAGAGTCGCGCGTGCAGAGTCTCGGTGTACTCATTCATTCCGACGATCTTCACACTCGTGCCCAAGGCTTCGTATTTCGTCACGATCGCGTCGAGGGCGGCCACGCTCGAGGCATCCCAGACATGCGATTCGCTCATATCGATGACGACCCGGCCGGGATCGAGGACGTAGCGGAACTGGGTGGTGAGATCGTTCGACGACGCGAAGAAGAGCTCGCCGCGGACCGTGTAGTGAGCCGTCGCCTCGGTGACTGTTCGTTCGACGGTGACGAAGTGGGCGACGCGGCGGACGAAGAGCACGCTGGCCACGAAGACGCCGGCGACGACGCCGATGGCGAGGTTGCCGGTGGCGACGACGACCGCGACGGTGGCCACCATGACGAAGGTCTCGGACTTCGGAAGCATCCGCAGAGTGGAGGGACGCACCGAATGCCAGTCGAAGGTGTCGAAGCAGACCATCATCATGATCGCTGCGAGCGCGACCATGGGGATCATGCCGACGATGTCTCCGAGGACGACGACGAAGACGAGCAGGAACGCACCGGCCATGAACGTCGAGATCCGGGTTCGGGCTCCCGAAGCGCGGACGTTGATCATCGTCTGCCCGATCATCGCGCAGCCGCCCATCCCGCCGAAGAGGCCGGAGATCATGTTCGCAGCCCCTTGGCCCCAGGATTCGCGCGTCTTGTTCGAGTGGGTGTCGGTGATCTCGTCGACGAGTTTGGCCGTCATGAGCGATTCCATCAGTCCGACCAGAGCCATCGCCAGGGAGTACGGGGCGATCGTCGACAGAGTCTGCCAGGTCAGCGGCACGTGGGGGATGAAGAGTTCGGGCAGGCTGCGCGGCAGTTCGCCTTGGTCGCTGACGGTGGGGACGTCGATGGCGAAGACGACGGCGATGCCAGTGATGAGCACGATCGTCACCAGCGGAGCGGGCACGACCTTCGTCAGCTTCGGCATGAGGACGAGGACCGCGACGCCGATCGCCAGCAGCGGGTAGACCAGCCACGGCACTCCGATGACATGGGGCAGCTGAGCGGCGAAGACGAGGATGGACAGAGCGTTGACGAACCCGACCATGACGCTGCGGGGGATGAAGCGGATGAGCTTCGCGACACCGGCGACGGCGAGCAGGATCTGGAAGACTCCGGCGAGCATGACGGTGGCGATGAACATGTCCATGCCGTGCTCCCGGGCCACCGGGGCGATGACGAGTGCCACCGCCCCGGTCGCCGCCGAGATCATGGCCGGTCTGCCGCCGAGGAAGGCGATCGAGGTGGCCATGATGAACGCGGAGAACAGGCCGACCTTCGGATCGACTCCGGCGATGATCGAGAACGCGATCGCCTCGGGGATGAGGGCGAGTCCGACGACGAGGCCGGCGAGGACCTCGCGGGTGAGCAGCCGTGGCGAGGTCAGTGCGGTGCGCACGGAGGGATCGGGTCGCCAGCGCGAAGAGTCGTCGTCCGTCGCGGCGGGAAGAGGTGTCGTCATTCCAGGCTGACCCCGGTGCCGTGCAGCCGGACCTTCAGCCCCGCCTCCGTGGCCGTGATGTCGGTGAGTTCGAGTCCGGCGGGCAGGAAATCGAGGTCGATGACGATGTCGGAGATCGCCGAGGTGAGGAACCCGGGCAGCCGGTCGAGGGAGAACTCAGCCGAACCGAGCCGAATCGTCGATGCGTTGACCACGGCACGCCTGCCGTCGGCCTTCGGGTCGATGCCGACGAGCAGATCCTGACCGAACATCGAACCCTTGAGAGCGAGCTCACCGTCGTCGGTGGTGAACTCCATGCCCTCCGGCAGCGAAGCGTGCTCGGCAGCGAGCTCATCGAGGGTGGAGTGGGGCAGGACCGCAGTGGCGTCGACGGTGCCGACGGGCCGCGAGGTGTCGGTGGGCACGTCGTAGAGCTTCGCATCGACATCGGCGAAGTCGACGCCCTCGTAGTTCGCCTCGGCGGCGGTGATGTGCACCGTATCGAGCTTGCCGGCCGCCATCTGGGTGAGCACCGGGAACCCTTCGACCGCCACCTCGGCGTCCCCGTAGGACTCGAGGCTCTTCGCGATGCGCTGCTCGGTCATGTAGTCGACGACCCGATCGGCGGCGATGGCCCCGATGATGAGGGTGAGGACGATGACGATCGCGGAGACGATGATCGTCGTCCGGCGCCGCCGCGGTGGGCGGCCGTTCTGCGGCTGCGGGTATTCGAGGGTTCTGGCCGTAGTCATGGGCTCCATTCTCCCGCACTCGCGTTCGGGCGGCATCCGCCGGTCGCCTGTGCGCACTCATTTACCTGGGACGGTGCCGGCTCTAGGATGACGATATGGAATCCCAGCGCACACAGGACATCAGGACGGTCTCCGCCCGCATCAACTCCTTCCACTCTTCGATCTACTTCTCGTCGACGGTCGGCGCCGAATATGCCGAGCACGGACTCGAACCGGGAGTCGAAGGGAATATGGCAGCCCGCTCGGCACCCCTGGGCCGGGTGAATCCCGGGGTCGTCAGCGCTGCCTACTACAACTATTCGCCGAACTTCGTCGCCGAGATGCTGCCGCGCCTGTGGGAGCGGGTGAGTCCGGAGGAGATGGTCCAGGCCCGCTTCGACGCCGTGAGCGCCTATATGGCCGAACTCTTCGGTGACCGCGACGACATCGCCCTGCTCACCGAGGCGGCCACCCAGATCACCGAAACGCTGACCCCCGTGCTCGCCGCCATGGACTTCTCCGGGCGGACCCTGGCCGCGGCCACCGCCGACGTCATCGGCCGCCACGAGCCTGCCACCGCCTTCGAACGGCTGTGGGACGTGGCCACCGTCGCACGCGAATTCCGCGGTGACGGCCACGTCGCCTCGCTCGTCACCGCCGGTGTTCCCGGCATCGACGCGCTCATGCTCGATGTCGCCACCGGGGCCTCATTCCGCCCGCGTGCCGCGCAGAAGACCCGCGGCTACACCGATGAGGAATGGCAGACCGCACAGTCTCGGCTCGCCGAGGCGGGGCTGATCACCGTGGGCACGGACGACCGCGGGTTCGACCTGCCCGCCATCACCGAGGCGGGACGTGAGCTCAAGGACCAGGTCGAAGCGCTCACCGACGGCACCGTGGCAGCGGCCTGGTCGGTGCTCAGCGATGAGGAGATTGCGGCGCTGCTCTCACCGACGCGGACGCTGATCAAGGTCTTTGCGCAGTCCGGGGCCTTCCCCGCGACGATCTTCGCTCAGCCGGCGAAGAAGGCCGGCTGAGCCGACCCTCCCGCGCCGGGGAGTCTCAGAGCTTCGCGGCGCGCTCGACATGCGAACGGGCGTGTTCGATCGCGGTCGGCAGGTCGTCGAAGAGGTGCTTGTGATGGCGCAGCGCGCCGAGCACCCCGACATGTCGGAACAGTTCGACGTGACCGGTTTTCACGCCCTTGATGAGGACGGTGATTCCGCGGCGTTCGAAGGCACGGACCACCTCGGAGAGGATGCGTGCGCCCGTGGCATCGACGAGTTCGAGCTGGGACATGCGCAGGACCACCACGACCACCTCGTCGAGTTTCGTGACTTCGTCGAAGACCCGGTCCGAGGAGGCGAAGAACAGCGGGCCGTCGAAGCGGACGATGGCGATCGACTGATCCCCGAAGTGCGGGTCCGCCTCATCCTCGACGCGTTCGATCGTCACGCCGGTGGCCCGGGAGAGATTGCGCAGGGCGAAGACCGCGGCGACGACCATGCCGATCCCCACGGCCACGATGAGGTCGAAGGAGATCGTGATGAGTGCGGTGACGATGAAGCCGATGGCATCCGAGCGGGTCGAGAGCATGATCGCGCGCAGCGTCGACAGGTGGATCATCCGCACAGCCGTGACGAAGAGGACTCCGCCGAGGGCGGCGAGCGGGATCTGCCCGACGGGTGCGGCCGCGATGAGGACGATGACGAGCAGGACGAGGGCGTGGACGATCGAGGCCAGACGTGTGCGTCCGCCCGCTCGGATATTGACCGAGGTGCGGGCGATCGCACCGGTGGCGGGCATGCCGCCGAACAGTGAGGAACCGATCGAGGCGATGCCCTGCCCGACGAGTTCCCGGTCCGGATGGTAGGCCCCGGAGTCCGACATCGACGCGGCGACGCGGACCGAGAGCAGCGATTCGATCGCGGCCAGCGCGGCGATGGTTCCGGCCGCCGGCAGCAGTCCTGCGATCTGGGTGAGGTCGATGGAGGGGATCGAGGGAGCCGGCAGCGACTGGGGGATCGTGCCGATCGTGGCCAGGGGGTTGGGGATGAGTGCTGCGAGGACGGTGACGATGATGATGCCCACCAGGGACCCGGGGATCGAGGGGTGGATCTTCGGGGAGACGACCATGCACACGACGACGATGCCCACCGCCGCCAGCGAATAGGGCACATAGGACCAATCGGCCTCGGCGATCAGCTGGGTCGCGGCGACGAGGGCGTTCGTGCTGTGTTCGCCGGGCAGCGATTCCTGCGCCGTGGTGACGAAGGGGACCTGCTGGAGGAAGATGATCGCGGCGATGCCGAGGGTGAATCCCTCGATCACCGGCCACGGGATGAACGACACCGCGCGTCCCAGACGGAGCAGGCCCGCGGCGACGACGATGATGCCGGCGATGAGGGTCACGGCGACGACCGCCGAAGCTCCCTGGCTGGCGACGATGGGCACGAGCACGACCGCCATCGCTCCGGTCGGCCCGGAGATCTGGATGTGAGAGCCGCCGAAGACGGCGGCAAGGAAGCCGGCGACGATGGCGGTGACCAGCCCCTGCTCCGCCGTCAGACCCGAGCTGACGCCGAAGCCGAGGGCCAGCGGCAGGGCCACGATGCCGACGGTGACTCCGGCGAGGAGGTCCTTCGGCCAGGAGCGCGTCGTCTCGCTGTAGTCACGGAACGAGGGAAGCAGCGACCGCGTGTGTCGCAGGACCGATCCCACCCGAGCCGAGGTGCCGTTCGGTGCGCTCACGACTGCGACCCCTTCGCGGCTCCGCCCGCGATCTGCGGCAGGGACCTCGCCTGCGCCAAGCGTCCCTCATCGTCTTCGAGCATCGAGACGAGCAGGGCCCGGGCGACGGCGAGCAGCTGTTCGGTGCGGCGATCGGCGAGGCGGTAGTAGACGTGGCTGGCCCGGCGTTCGGACACCACGAGGCGGTGCCGACGCAGCACTGCCAGATGCTGGGACAGGTGAGAGGCCTCGAGCTCGGTCTCGGACTGCAGATCGGCGACGCTGACTTCGGTCCCGTCGGCAAGGAGTTCGAGGATGCGGATCCGATAGGGATGGGCGAGTCCCTTGAACAGGTTCGCCTTGACCTCGTAGAGGGGGCGCTGACGTTGATCTAATGGCATGATGGAATCATCATGTCACGGACGAGGCCGTGCACGCGAACCGATCTCAGGCTGTGCACTCGAACCGACCTCGGCGGGTGACGGGCCGGAGAACGCGCGGTGCCGCGTCGAACGCGGTCGGAGGGCGGACGGCTCGGGAGTGCTCAGCTGGTGCTGTCTGCGGCGACTTCGGCGGCGATGGCCTTCGCCTCGTCGGAGCTCGGGCCCTCGGCGGAGAACACGGCCTTCCGGTAGTACTGGAGCTCGATGATCGAGTCGATGATGTCACCGAGCGCGCGGTGGCCGCCGTGCTTGGCCGGCGCCTGGAAGTACGCGCGGGGGAACCACTGCTTGCTCAGTTCCTTGATCGAGGAGACGTCGATGATCCGGTAGTGCAGGTGTCCGACGAGTTCGGGCATCTGCTTGGTGAGGAACACCTTGTCGGTGCCCACGGAATTGCCGCCCAGCGGAGCCTTGCCCGACTCAGGGACATGCTTCTTCACGTACTCGAGGACCCGCTGCTGCGCCTCGGCGACGGTCGTGCCGGAGTCGAGCTCGGTGATCAGGCCGGAGGTGGTGTGCATGTTCGTGACGAACTCGTTCATGTTCGCCCGCGCCTCGGCGGAGGGCTTGATGACGATGTCGATGCCGTCGTCGAGGCGATTGAGCTCGAAATCGGTGACGATCGCGGCCACCTCGATGAGTTCGTCTCTGACCTCGTCGAGGCCGGTCATTTCGCAGTCGATCCACACAATTCTGTCGTTGCTCACCCGCCCAGCTTAGGACACGGCAGAGGTTCGGGGCATCTCGGGGCGGTTCCGCGGCCGGCCGGGTTCGGCCTCGGCGACGGTGTCCGAGCGGGTCCGGCCCACCCGATCATGTGAACGTCGACACACACTGAACGTGCGCACAAAGGGGATATCGCGTGTGTGACTTAAACTTGGAGAGTCCCCGAACCAGGGGTGCCATTTTTGCTCGGCTGAGGGAAGGTACGCACGTGCGTTACACAATCGCTGTGATTCTCATGGTGGTGGGTGTCGTCGTCGGTGGCCTCGGCATCCTGCAGAAGACCCTGTGGGCGCCGGAGGATACGATCACTGCCACCGCGCAGGTCGACGCCGACAAACCGGCGGTCATCGTCGACCCCGGGATGCTCAACCTCTACGAAACCCCAGCCACGCTCACGGTCAAGGGCAGCGGTGACCTGACGATCGCCCAGGCCCCGATCGAGAACGTCGAAGCCTGGGCCGGACAGTCCGCCTTTGACCGCGTCACCGGCTTGGCCGAAGACGGAAAGCTCACGACCAAAGCCACCGACGGCGAAGGGAAAGTGCCCGACCCGGCCGGAGCCGATCTGTGGCAGTCCGAAGTCACCGGCACGGATTCGGTGGAGCTCGAATGGAACGACGAAGCCAACCGCACCGGCTTCCTCATCGCCGGCAGCGGTGAGCCCGGACAGGTCACTTCCGTCACCCTCGAATGGCCCAACCACGCCGAGACCCCGTGGGCGATCCCGCTGATGATCATCGGCGGCGTCTCCTTCGTCGGCGGCGTCGTCCTGCTCTTCTTCGGCATGAACAAGACGAAGAAGGAGGCGAATCGTCGCAAGGCACGCCAGGAGCGTCGCCGCAAGCTCGCCGAATACGGCACCGCCTTCGCCATCGTCCCCGTGCTCGCGCTCAGCGCCTGCGGGCCCGAAGAGCTGCCGAAGCCCGAACCCTCCGAAGCGCCGAGCTCGGCGGCCGCAGGCATCACCGACGATCAGGCAAAGCGGATCCTCGACGCGGTGGCCGACGACGTCAAGACCGCAGACAAGAAGACCGACAAGAAGGCACTGGCCCAGCGTGCCGCGGGTCCCGCGCTCAAACAGCGCGAAGATCTGTACACAGTGAAGAAGGACGTCGACGATCAGAAGCTGCCGCCGGCGGTGGCCAGCGAGGAGATCGTGGCGAACTACACCTCGGCCACCGATGCCTGGCCGCGGGTGACGAGCCTGATCACCTCGGCCGGAGGCAATTCTCAGCTGCTCGTCCTCACTCAGGAGGACCCGCGCAGCGACTACAAGCTCTGGTCGCAGACCCAGTTGGTCTCGGGCACGAAGCTGCCCGAGCTGCCCGATTCCCGGCAGGGCGCGAAGATGCTCGAACCCGGTGCCAAGGGTTTCGTCGCAACCCCGGAGAAGGCCGTGGCCGATTATGCGAAGGCGCTCGGCAGCGGAGCGGATTCGAAGGAAGCGAAGAAGTTCGCAGGCGACGATTTCGCGAAGTCGATCTGGAAGAACCAGAAGGAGCAGAAAGCCAGCGCCGAATCGGGCAAGGCCGAGGTGAAGTACAAGTACGCTCCGGGCAAGGAACTCGTCGCTCAGGGCACGGCCGGTGACGCCGCCATCGTCACCGGTGTCGTCGAGGCCGAATCGACCATCAGCCCCGAGTCGAAGGACGGCCGCACCGGCACCCTGACCCTGTCCTCGCCGCAGAAGGAGCTGCTGGGCTCGTCGTCGACGCAGAAGCCGGTGACGACGAAGACCACCCAGGTGCTCACCTTCCTCGTGCCCAAGGACGGGAAGATCAAGCTCGTCGGCGGCCTCGAGACCCTCGCCGGGGCAGAGGAAGGCTGAGCGACCGATTCGGCACCGCCGCGGCCCTCCGTTGAGGAAATAGCCGCGGGCACACCGGTGTTGATACGTTCTGTTGGATAATCATGGACCAGGTGCGGGGCGGAATCAGCGGCTCCCACCGATCGCGTCACAAAGGAGACCACGTGTCAATGGATCCCTCGCAGGGCAGCGCGCAGCAGAATCAGGGCCTCGACCTGTCTGCGGTGCGCGGGAAGAACCTGCCTCATGAACAGACCGGCCAGGCCGGACACGCGCCCGCTGGTGCCGGAGCTCCCGGCGGTGCGGCCGGCGGGCAGGACCCGAATGCGGTCGCCGTTCCGTCCCTGATCTTCGACGTCGACGAGGCGAGCTTCAACGGCGTCGTTGCGATCTCCGACCGTGTGCCCGTCGTCATCGACCTGTGGGCCGAATGGTGCGAACCGTGCAAGCAGCTGTCGCCGATCCTCGAACGCGTCATCGCCTCCTACGGCGGGCGTCTGGTTCTGGCCAAGGTCGATGTCGATGCGAACCCGCGTCTGCAGCAGGCCTTCGGCGTGCAGTCGATCCCCTCGGTGGTCGCTCTCGTCAAGGGCCAGCCCGTGCCTCTGTTCCAGAGTGCCCTGCCCGAACCGCAGGTCACGGCCTACTTCGATGAGCTGCTCAAGCTCGCCGGAGAGAACGGAGTCACCGGCCATGCCGTCGCCGACGGTGCCGAACCCGAACCGGCAGGTCCCGCCCACCCGGAGGCCGAAGAGGCCCTGGCCAAGGGGGACTTCGACACCGCGGAGAACCTGTTCAAGGCCGCTCTCGCGTCGTCGCCGGCCGATGAGGAGGCGAAGTTCGGACTCGCCCATGCGAGCCTGGGTCGGCGCCTCATCGACAAGGAGCCGGCAGAGCTCATCGCCGCCGCCGATGCGAACCCGACCGATGTCGAGGCCGCGAAGGCCGCGGCCGATGCCGAGGTCGTCAGCGGCAATGCCGCGGGCGCGTTCACCCGTCTCATCGGTCTCATCCGCACCACCGCGGGTGACGAGAAGGAATCCCTGCGCCTGCGCGTCCTCGAACTCTTCGAAGTCCTCAGTGCCGACGATCCAGCCGTGACCAAGGCACGGACCGCACTCATGAGGGCATTGTTCTGATCCAGCGAATCCGACTCATCACTGCCATCCTCTTCGGCGTTGCGGCGCTCACGCTCGCCGGATTGGTCATCTCCGCGCTCTCGGTCGTCGGCACCGACGAGATCACCGAGACCCCGGCCTTCAAGGTCAAGGACGGAGCCTATGCCGTCGTCCTCGACGAGGCGATCGTGCCCTATTCGGGTTCGAGCGTGACCGTGACGGCGAAGAACTCGAAGGGGACCGAGCTGTTCGTCGGCACCGCCAACGGGGTCGACGCGGACAGCTACCTCGACGGGGTGGCGCAGGAGCAGATCAGTGATGTGTCCTTCCCGAACGCCACCGATCATCGGTTCATTCCCGGGGATGCGAAGCCCGAGGCCGAGATCGCCGATCGGGATTGGTGGATCAGCCAGGATACGGGGAAGACGGTCGCGAAGACCTTCAACCTCGAGGCCGAGCCGCAGGTGCTCGTCATCGCTCCGGCGAATTCCGATGACAGTCTCGACGGCACGACGGTGAGCCTGGAGATGCGTGTCAACGGTGTGCTCGGACTCAGCCTGCTCGGCCTCGCCGGCGGGATCATCTTCGCCGGATTCGCTCTGTTCTTCTTCCTCCGCTGGTGGCAGGCGCGCATCCGCCCGCCGAAGAAGAACCACGACAGCTCCACCGGCGGTGGAGGCGGGAACGGGCCGGCACGAGACGAGGATCGGGACCACCGCTCCGGCCCCGATGCTGACCATCGCTCCGGCGGGACCGAGACCGACCGTTCCGGTCCGGCGACTCAGCCGATCTCGACCGTGCAGCCGGGCACGGCCGCCGGGCCACCGCCTCGGCGACGGGACCTGCGCAACCGAAGGTCGTTCACGGCCGTCACAGCCGGGCTGGTCGGCACCGGGCTCGTGCTCAGCGGATGCGCGAGCATGCCCATCGCCAAGCCGAGCAGCCCCGACATCACCCCATACGAACGCCCCGCGCTGCGGGCCGGGGAAGCCGGGAAGTTCATGACGAACTACACCGAGGCGCTCGATAAGACGCTCGGTGACAAGGGCACGGACCTCGACGCGATCCAGGCCGCCCCGCTCATCGACCAGACGCAGGCCCAGATCCAGATCGCGGAGAAGGCCAAGCAGAAGCTGCGCGCTCCGAACTTCACCGAGGTCGTCGCCGCCAGCCCGAGCTTCACGAAGTACCCGATGTGGTTCTACGCCTTCGGCACCGCGGACAAGAAGTCCACCGACGGTGACAAACAGCTCACGCAGGTGATGCTTGTGACGCGGGACTCGGCATCGACTGAGCCGCTCGTGCGTTCCGCATCCTATATTCCGGCCGAGCAGATGCCCACGCTCATGGCCGACGGGCAGGGAGCCGTGAAGCCGGGCCCCGAGGCCTTCGATGAGGAGATGACGACCGCGGCCGATGATGTCGCGTCCTACCTCGTCGACGGCAAGGCGAAATCCGGCACCCCCGATGGCCTCAAGGAGGGCGGTTTCAAGGGATTCCGCGACTACCTCGGCACACTGCGCGACAAGGACTCCGGCTTCGACAAGGTCGACGTGGACTGCAAGCCCTATGCGGATCTTGACTTCGAAGACATGACACTGAGCACGGAGAACGGTGCGATCGGCATGGGTGAGGTCCGCTGCACGCTGACGATCAAGGTTCCCACCGATTACTCAATCGACCTCGGCGACACCGTCGAAGCCGTGAAGACCAATGACAAGGACGGCGACACCGTCAAGGTCGACACCGCGCACCCCTACGTGCTCATGGAGACCGGAGACGACGTCACGGCCATCGCCACCGACTGGAATGTGCTGTCCTCCCGCGTGGAATGATCCCGAGGCGGCCAGTTACCGGGAGTGTTCAGTCCCGGTGCGGCACCGGGTGCGTTCCGCCCCGAGGCGGCCAGGCACCGGGAGTGTTCAGTCCCGGTGCGCGCGGCGGCCGACGCGCCACAGCCACCACAGACCGATGAGCGGCAGGACGAGCGGGATGAACCCGTAGCCGCTGCCGAAGTTCGACCACACCGACGGCTTCGCGAAGTCCTCCGGATGGGTGTGGCTGAGGATGCCGACGACGATGACGCCGAGGAATTCGATCGCGCAGGCGGCCACGGCGATCCGATGCGAGATCCGATTGCCGATGACGAGGCAGATCGTGGCGAGGATGTAGATGACCGCGGCCACTGCCGAAAGCGAGTACGCGATCGGGGCGAAATCGAATTCGCGGATGAGCTGGTAGCCGGCTCTCGCCGTGGCCGAGAGTGCGAAGATCCCGTAGACGGCGGTCAGCGCCCGCCCGGGTCCGCTGTGCATCGCCGAATACGGGGAGCGGCTGCTTTTCGTCACTGCCAAATCTGGTCCAATCTCTCGATCATCACGATCACCGTCAGTCCGGCTGCTGCCAGCACTCCCGGCCCCCACCGACTGAGTTCGGCGAACGCCCAGAACCCGGCCAACGCGATGACGAGGATCGCGGTGATCACATAGCCGAAGTAGAGGAGCGGGTCGACATCGTGCGCGGAGCCGAAGGTGGCGATCGAGAGGATCAGCTGCACGATGAGCAGCAGAAGCAGGAACGCGGCACCCGCCAGCAGGGCCTTGCCCGCCGGTCGGTTGCGGATGGTCTCGACGATCGACCACACGGTCAGGATACCGGTGACGGCATAGAGGACGATGGTGAAAACGGTGAACACCCGACCCAGTTTAGTCGGCATCGGCTCAAAGCAGATCCTCCGGTGCGGTCACAGGACGGGTGAGATGCCGCACGGATCCTGGCCGTCATCCCGCACACGCCCTAAACTTGAGGGGATGCCCATCTATCTCGACCACGCAGCCACCTCGCCGATGCCCGCCGAGGTGCTCGAGGTGTACACGAAGGAGCTGGCCCGCCGGGCCAATCCCTCGGCCCTGCACGCTGTCGGGCAGGCGGCACGGATGCGCATCGAAGAAGCACGCGAGGACATTGCCCGCGCAGTCGGCGCGGCCACCTCGTCGGAGGTCATCTTCACTTCGGGAGGCACCGAGGCGGACAATTTCGCGCTCAAGGGCCTCTACCTCTCCCGCAACAACGGGTCGTTCGTCGACCCGGTGCGCCCGCGCGTGCTGACGACCACGATCGAACACCCCGCGGTCCTCGAGACCGTGGAATGGCTGGAGAGCCTCGGCGCCGAGGCCGTCTATCTCGACGTCGATTCGACCGGTCGCCTCGACGTCGACGCGGCCCTTGCCGAACTGCGCCGGGCCCCAGAATCCACGGCGCTCATCAGCGTCATGGCCGCGAACAATGAGATCGGCACTCTGCAGCCGATCCGCGAGATCGGTGAGGTCGCCGCCGAACTCGGCATCCCCTTCCACATCGACGCTGTCCAAGCGCTCGGCCAGATCCCACTCGACTTCGCCGGGTTCAGAGCCACGGCGATGACGATCACCGCCCATAAGATCGGCGGACCCGTCGGCATCGGGGCCCTCCTGCTCGACCGTGCAGCCACCCCGACGGCGATCCTCCACGGCGGGGGACAGGAGCGCGGTGTGCGCTCGGGAACCCTCGACGTCGCCGGCGCGGTGGCCTTCGCCGCCGCCGTCGACCTCGTCACCGGAGACCTCGAAGCACGGTCGGCACGTCTGGCGGGTCTGCGGGACCGCCTCGTCGCCGGAATCGAATCGAGCATCGACGGAGTCGCGCTCTCGGGCCCGCCCGGTCCGGGCCGGCTGCCGGCCAATGCGCACTTCACGTTCACCGGCTGCGAGGGGGACTCGCTGCTGTTCGGTCTCGACGCCCGCGGACTGGCCACCTCGACGGGATCGGCCTGCTCGGCCGGAGTCTCGCGTCCCTCGCATGTGCTTCTGGCCTGCGGGGTCGATGAGGACACGGCCCGGTCCACTCAGCGCTTCACCCTCGGCCACGAGACGACCGAGGACGATATCGATGCCCTGCTTACGGCCCTGCCCGAGGTCGTCGAACAGGCACGCCGAGCCGGGATGGTTTCGGCAACACCCCGATGGATGCAAGGAGCCTCATGAGAGTACTCGTCGCCATGTCCGGCGGAGTCGATTCCTCCGTCGCCGCCGCCCGCGCCGTCGATGCCGGACACGAAGTCGTCGGCGTCCACCTCGCCCTGTCCCGGATGCCCGGCACCCTGCGCACCGGTTCGCGCGGCTGCTGCACGATCGAAGACTCCCGCGACGCCCACCGCGTCGCCGGGATGCTCGACATCCCCTTCTACGTCTGGGACTTCTCCGAGCGGTTCAAGGAAGACATCGTCGATGACTTCATCGCCGAGTACGCGGCCGGGAGGACCCCGAACCCGTGCATGCGCTGCAATGAGCGCATCAAATTCGCCGCCCTCCTCGACCGGGCGCTGGCGCTGGGCTTCGACGCCATCGCCACGGGCCACTACGCGGAGGTGCTGCGCGACGATGACGGGAAGCCGGAGCTCCACCGCGGAGAGGACCTGGCCAAGGACCAGTCCTATGTCCTCGGCGTGCTCACCTCCGATCAGCTCGAGCACTGCTACTTCCCGATCGGTGCCACGGCCTCGAAGGCCGAGGTGCGCGCCGAGGCGGCCGAGCGCGGTTTCTCCGTGGCGAGCAAGCCCGACTCCTACGACATCTGCTTCATCCCCGATGGGGATACGAAGGCGTGGCTGGCCGACAAGATCCCGATGCGTCCGGGCCTCATCAAGGACTCCGAGGGCGAGGTCCTCGGTGAGCACGACGGGGCGATGACGTACACGATCGGTCAGCGCAAGGGCCTGGGCATCGAGAAGCCCGCCGCCGACGGCAAGCCGCGCTTCGTCACCGGGCTCGATCCGGCCTCGAACACGGTCACCGTGGGTTCGCGTGCCGACCTCGCCGTGTCGCATCTGACCGGCATCCGCACCTCGTGGGCCGGCGCGGCTCCTGCGGACATGGGACACAGCCCGGAGGACGGCATCGACTGCGAGGTCCAGATCCGTGCCCACGCCGATCCCGTACCGGCCCGTGCCTGGCTCGGAGACTTCGTCGCCGAGGCGCCCGAACACGAAGCGAATCCCATCATCGACGAGGTCGAGGTGCCTGCGGCCCGCCCGGCCGGGCAGCTCATGCACGTCGACGTCGACGAGGAGCTCTCCGGTGTGGCACCGGGGCAGACGATGGTCATCTACCGCGGCACCCGTGTGCTCGGGCAGGCGACCATCGACTCCACGGCGAAGGACCGCATCACCCCGGCTCCGGACGCTGTGCTCGCCGACGCCTGAGGTCCCGGGCAGCTAATCACCTGAGCCCGACGCCCAGGGCAACGCAGGCACCTGGCTTGGTGCCCCGGGGCGAGGCAGGCACCTGGCCCGGTGCCCCGGGGCGAGGCATCACCGCCGGAATGTCCGTGACTGGCGATACTCTGGGGGCATGAAGGAATTTCCCCAAGATGTCGTCTCGGCACCTTATGGAACCTGGACGTCACCTCTCAACGCCGCCGAGGTGGCCGCCGGTGCCGCTCCGATCTTCGATGCCGCCTTCCGCGGAGACGAGATCTTCTACTCGACGAAGATCCCCGCCGAGAAGGCCCGCACCGGACTCGTCCGCACCTCGCTGTCTCGTCCCGGCGACTGGGAACAGATCCTGCCCACCGGCTTCAACATCCGCTCCGCCGTCCACGAATACGGGGGAGCGGCCTGGGCTCTCGACCCCGACAGCGAGGTCATCTACTTCGTCAACGCCGCCGATCAGCGTGTGTGGCAGATCATCCCCGGTCGGGCTCCGCACGCCCTGACCCCGGACACCTCGGGTCGGATCCGCTACGGGGATCTGCACATGACCCCGTGGGGACTGCTGTGCGTGCGCGAGGACTGCCGATCCACTCGTCGCCAGCGCGCCGTTGTGCTGCTGACCAAGCACGGGACGACGAACGTGCTTTCGACGCTGTCGCATTTCATGGCCTGGCCGCGTCTCTCGCCCGACGGCAGCACGCTGGCGTTCATCGGCTGGGAGCACCCGAACATGCCATGGGACGGCACGAACCTGTGGCTCGTCGACGTGCGCACCCCTGCGACACCGCCGGTGGCCATGGTCCGCGGGGATGCGATCGCACGCCCCCGACAGGCCCCGCCCACTCTGCCGACCCCCGACGACGGGGGAGTCTCCCTCCTCCAACCCGAGTTCACCTCGGACTCGTCTCTTCACGTCATCTCCGATCACGGCGGTCATTGGGCGCTGCACGGTCTCGACTTCGACCCCGTGGCCGCACGCCCGCTCGTCACGGACCCCGATCACACCCCGGCCCCCGAGGTGCTCAGCCCCGACCGTCTGCGCCCCGTCCTCGACACCGGGGATGAGATCGGCGGGGCACTGTGGCAGTTGGGCACCCGCTGGCACCTCCACGATAGCGGCGAAGTGTGGGCGCACACGCAGTCGGCCACGGCCACCCTCGTGCGCAGCCACGCACAAGCCCCGAACACCTGGGAGCCGATCAACCCGGTCGGGGAGACCTTCGGCACGATCGAGCTCCTCGCCCTCGGCCGGACCCACCTGCTCATGACCGCGAAATCGACGAGCCGGCCCGGCGTCCTCTGCGCCGTCGACCGCGCGACCGGGCAGTTCACCGAGATCGCCCGGGAACGACTCGACACCCATCAGGGCTACTACTCCAGACCTCGAGTCGGCGAGCTCGGGGGAGTGCCCGTCGTCATCCACCCGCCGCACAATCCCCGCTTCGCCGCCTCCGAGCGCGAACTTCCGCCCTATATCGTCTCGATCCACGGCGGACCCACCGGTCAGGCGACCCCGGACATGTCGGCACGCTCGAGTTTCTTCACCTCACAGGGCATCGGCGTCCTCGAGGTCAACTACGGCGGATCGACCGGCTTCGGCCGGGCCTGGCGGGACCGACTGCGCGGACAATGGGGGATCGTCGACGTCGCCGACACCGTGGCCGCCGTCGAAGGGCTCATCGCCGCCGGTCTCGCGGACCCGGAGCGCATCGCGATCTCCGGGGCCTCCTCGGGCGGGTGGACGGTGCTCTCGGCCCTGGCCGCCACGGACGTGTTCGCCTGCGGCACCTCCTACTTCGGTGTCACCGATCTCATCCGCTTCGTCGTCGACACCCATGACTTCGAATCCCATTACATCGACGGTCTCGTCGGACCCTGGCCCGAAGCTCAGGACGACTACATCCGCCGCTCGCCGATCCGCCGTGTCACCGAGATCGACGTGCCGGTGGCCGTCATGCAGGGCGACCGCGACCCGATCGTGCCGCCCTCACAGGCTCAGGAGTTCGTCGATACACTCGAACTGTTCGGAGTGGAGTACATTTACCGTCTGTACAAGGGCGAATCCCACGGCTTCGTCCGCGCCGAGACCATCATCGATTCCCTGGAAAGCGAGTTCCGATTCTATGCCGACGTCTTCGGAATCCCGCGCGGCGGCTGAGAGCCTCGGCCAACGCCGGGACGAGACGGGACACGCCCCGCACCCCGCCGAGGCGGTCGCCGCCCCCACCGTGCCCACCACCGTCCTGCCCGCCGCCACGACCACCGGCATCTGGCTGCCCGGAGTCCGGGACCCGCACCGCAGCTACATCGCCACGAGCCCCGTCCGCGAGGCCGCCGCAGCCGGGTTCGACATTCTCGCCGACCAGCTGCCGCCCGTCCCGCTGACCGCGCACTCGTCCGAGGACCACTGGGGTGCCGACGCCATCGGCCGTGCCGTCGGCCTGCTCACCGATCTCCACGTCGACCGCACCTCCTTCGGCTGGCGGCTGACCGCCTCGGCGGGAAGGGACGAACGACTCGAGGACTCTGCCCTCGATGAGGCGTTCGACGCGATCGCCGAATACGGTCAGTCCCGACCCGGTCAGATCCAACTCTCCCTGCCGGGGCCCTGGACGCTCGTGACCGCGCTGAGTCTGCGCTCGGGAGCCCGCGTCCTCGGCGATCACGGCGCTCGCCGCGACGTCGTGCAGGCGTACGCCTTCGGCATCGCCGCCTTCACCGACCGCATCGCGGGCCTGGGCATGCAGCCGACCGTCCGCCTCGTCGAATCCCGCCTCAGCCCGGTCCTCACCGGCACCTGGCCGAGCGTCTCCGGGTGGGCGAGCCTGCCCGCGATCAGCGAAACCCACGTGTGGGCGGCTCTCGAATCGACGCTGCGCCACCTGCCGCCGACCGTGCTCGCGCTGCCCAACCTCGATCCCCTGCACCTGCAGGGCAAGGAGATCCCCGCCGCCGAGGCGGTCCGCCGCACCGGGGCGACGGCGGTGTCCGTGCCGTTGGCGGCCCTGAGACCACACAGCTGGGAGCAGGCGGCCATCCTCGCCGAGGCGGGGCTCGGTCTCTGGATCCACCTGCCCACCGAGGCCGGTGGGCGACCGGATGCGGTCAACCACTGGACTGAGCGCATCCGCATCCCGTGGTCGCGCATCGGCATGGGGTCAGCGAGCCTGCGCGAAGTCGGCATCATCGCCGGTCCCGAACTGCCGATGACCTACCCGCCGCTGCTGGACGAGAGATGCGAACTCAGTCCCGAACACAATCGGGGGACCATGACCATCGCCGCCGGTCTGCGGCGCGCTCTTGAGGAGATCGAATGACCACCACACCGGAGAACGCGGGCTCGTCGAAAGAGAACCCGTCGAACGCAGACGCATCGAATGTGGATCTGTCGGACGTCGACCTCACGGACGCGGCCGCACGCGTGCAGGCCCATGCGCAGCTGACGGAGCGGATCGAGGAGTATCGGGCCGCGTACTACCAGGATTCCCTGCTCGTCTCCGACGCCGAGTACGACGACCTCGTCCACCGGCTCGAAGACCTCGAGAAGCAGTTCCCCGAACTCGTCACGGACTCCTCACCGACGCAGACGGTCGGCGGCGTCGTCGACACCTCGACCTTCGACCCGGTCGAGCACATCGGTCCGATGTACAGTCTCGACAATGTCTTCGACTACGAGGAGCTGCGAACCTGGTATGACCGTGTGCGGTCGGCCACCTCGGCGAAGTCGAAGTTCCTCTGCGAACTCAAGATCGACGGTCTTGCCGTCAACCTGCTCTACCGCAACGGGGAACTCGTGCGGGCCGCGACCCGCGGCGACGGCCGCATCGGTGAGGACATCACGGCGAACGTGCGCACCATCTCCGACATCCCGCACCACCTCGACACCGAGCATCCTCCGGCCGAGGTCGAGATCCGCGGTGAGGTGTTCTTCCCCATCGAGGAGTTCGGCGAACTCAACGCCGCGCTCGTCGCCGAAGGCAAGGCCCCCTTCGCCAACCCCCGGAACTCCGCGGCCGGATCGCTGCGCCAGAAGGACCCGGCCGTCACCGCCCGCAGGCCGCTGCATATGCTCGTCCACGGCATCGCCGTGTGGACTCCGGCCGATGATTCGCATCCGGAACCGGCCCGCCAATCCGAGGTCTACGAACAGTTTCGGTCCTGGGGCCTGCCGATCAGCGACTACTTCAAGGTGCTGGAGACCGTCGACGAGATCGAAGACTTCATCTCCTACTACGGCGAGCATCGTCACGACGTCACGCATGAGATCGACGGCATCGTCATCAAGATCGATGACATCGCCGTGCAGGAGACGCTCGGGTACACCTCCCGTGCGCCGAGGTGGGCGACGGCGTTCAAGTACCCGCCCGAGGAGGTCACGACGAAGCTCCTTGACATCCAGGTGCAGGTCGGTCGGACCGGACGGGTCACGCCGTTTGCGGTGATGGAGCCGGTGACCGTGGCCGGATCGACCGTGGAGCGGGCGACGCTGCACAACGGTCACGAGGTCAAACGCAAAGGCGTGCTCATCGGCGACACCGTCACGCTGCGCAAGGCCGGGGACGTCATCCCCGAGGTGCTCGGACCGGTCGCGGCCCTGCGGGATGGGTCCGAACACGAATTCGTCATGCCGACCCACTGCCCGTCGTGCGGGACCGAGCTGGGAGAGCAGAAGGAGGGCGACAAGGACCTGCGCTGCCCGAACTCCAGGTCGTGCCCCGCGCAGCTGGCCAATCGAATCTTCTACCTCGCCTCCCGTGCGGCCTTCGACATCGAAGCCCTCGGCGAGGAGGCCGCACTCGCCCTCACGGCCCCGGCCGAGCCCGGGACGCCGCCGCTGACCTCCGAGGCCTTCCTCTTCGAACTCGCCGACGAGGATTCGCAGCTGCGGGCGTCGCTGGCGGATGTGAAGATCTGGCGGGACAAGAAGGTCAAGGGTGTGGCGACGGGGGAGCGGGAGCTCGTCCCCTACTTCTATACGCGTGGGACCGCGAAGAAGCCGAGTGCGCCGAGCGCGAACACGGAGAAGCTGTTCGACGAGATCAGGAAGGCCAAGGATCAGGATCTGTGGCGGGTGCTCGTGGCGCTGTCGATCCGACATGTCGGACCCACCGCCGCGCGGACTCTGGCCGCGAAGTTCCGTACCCTCGATGCCATTCGCACCGCCGAGCTTGAGGAGCTCTCCGAAGTCGAGGGCATCGGACCGACGATCGCGAAGAGCGTCCGCGATTGGTTCGACGCCGACTGGCATGTCGAGATCGTCGAGGAGTGGAAGGCCGCCGGGGTGCGGATGGAGGACGAAGAGGGCGACGCTTCGGCACAGACTCTCGACGGTCTGACGATCGTGGCCACCGGTTCGCTCAGCTCCTTCACTCGAGACGGGATCAAGGAGGCGATCCTCGGTGCCGGCGGCAAGGCCGCGGGCTCGGTGTCGAAGAAGACCGATTATGTCGTCGCCGGTGAGAACGCCGGGTCGAAGCTGGAGAAGGCCGAATCGCTGGGCGTGCCCGTCCTCGACGAAGACCAGTTCAGGACCCTATTGGAGACAGGAGACCTCGACTGAGCACCGTCTGAGTTCCGAGCCGGGCGCCCCAAGGGAATTTATCCCGGGCCCGGGCGGTTCCATGGTGTGGCTGTTTACTCATTCGTGACCGAACTCGAAGTCCGGGTACAGACTCAGCCAAGCTCAGAGACAGCTTCGGATGGAAGAGTGTGGGACATGAGATGGATTCCCCGACTCCTCGCCGGTACCTGCGTGGTCGTCGCCGGCGCCCTGACGGCGGTACCGGTGACGGCAGGACTGGCCGACCTGGTGCTCAATCCAGGACCGCAGTCGACCAAACGCAGTGCTCAGCCTGCTCTGACGTCCCAGCGCACGAACACACCGCCGACCAACCGCCCCGAGGAGTCGGCCGTTGCTGACGGCGGATCGCATCAGATTGTCGAAGGCACCATCGTCGACACCGCTCATGCTCGCGTGTCCGAGCTCGCCGCTGACCTCCAGGCCGGAGTCGTTGCTGGAGAGTTCACCCAGGCCGACGCCGACCGGGTGCTCGCCGACATGTCGGGGTACATCTTGGGCGAGAGAACATGGCCGGAGAGACAGACAGCCTGATTCTTCAGCATGTCGTCTGCGAGGTCTGCCCCGCTGTCCTCAGCGAGATGACGAAGTGCTCCACTCCGACTGGGCGACCCTGAGCCGAGCAATGGCGTTGAGGTTGACCTCAATGCCGAGGCCCGACCCGTCAGGAAGAGGAACCCGGCCCGCGCGGATAGGTACGTCCGCAATGTCTTCGGCAATCATCTCGGGACCCACGAGCTCATTCGACACGATGGCCGGATGCGCGAAGGCGACGTGGACGCCGGCCATCGTTCCGACCGCCGACTCGACCATCGAGCCGATCTGACAGGGCATGCCTGCGGCTTCTGAGATCGAGGCCAGGGCAAGAGATGGTCTCACCCCG
The DNA here is from genome assembly GCF_049804075.1 of Brevibacterium sp. FAM 24630. NCBI lineage: Bacteria > Bacillati > Actinomycetota > Actinomycetes > Micrococcales > Brevibacteriaceae > Brevibacterium > Brevibacterium sp. FAM 24630. Next base: position 254,114 of record NZ_JBNBZD010000001.1, on the reverse strand, counting down.
CCTGCCTTCATCAATTTGATGTTGACCATGTCCGCAGCTGATAGGTGGACCGCACGGATCAGGTCGGACGGGGTGTGGACGGCTTCGTCGATCATCAAGCGTGCGTCCGTCGCACGAGCAAGCTCTGCCAGGCTCTCCAACTCGTCGGCCGGCAGGGGCTGCTCGTACCATTGGACCGCGCAGTCCGCCGTCTGACTGATGACCTGCAGCGCAGTCGATCGGTCCCATCCCTGATTGGCGTCGACCCGGAGTCGAGCCCTGCCGTTGACTGCGCGGTGGAGTGAACGGATGCGGCGAATGTCATCGCCGTCGTCGCTGCCGACCTTCAACTTGATCTCGGTGTATCCGGCTGCGACCGCGGCGCTCGCCTCGTCTGCCGCAGCCTCCGGGGATGTGATGCCGATGACGTACGGCTGCGTGAGTTCGGAGTGCGCCTGACCACCCAGCACCCGAAACAGTGGGAGATCCACGGCCGTGGCCAAAGCGTCATGGACCGCGATGTCGACAGCGGCCTTGATAGATGGGTTGCCCCGCAGGGTGCGGTCCATGCGCTGATGCAGCTGCGCCGTATCGAAGACGGTGAGCCCCTCCAAACATGGAAGGAGCACATGGCACAGGGAGGCATATGCCCCTTCGAAGGTCTCACCCGTGACATGGGGGTCCGGAACCGCTTCGCCCCATCCCTCGACGCCCTCGTCAGTGACGATCCGCAGCAGAATCGAGGGCATGTCATCGAACCGGCCGTAGGAGACGACGAACGGCCGATGCAGCGGCAACCGGACGGCGTGGACTTCGGCTCCGACGATCTTCACGATTGCCCTCCCCGGACGTAGGTCTCGTAGTTCCGGCCCGGGCCGCAGTCGGCATTCACCACGGCTTCCATCAGTTCCCGGGCCAGATGAACAGATGGGCGACCAGGACGAAGATCCCACCGAGGGCGTACTGGATGAGGATGAGCGGCCAGATCCAGCGCACCCATTTCGTCCAGGAGACACCGGCGGCGGCCAGCGCGGCCATGAAGTATCCGGAGGTGGGCGTCAGGATGTTCGAGGTGCCGTCGCCGAATTGAAAGGCCAGTACGGCTGTCTGCCGACTCACTCCGACAAGATCGGACAGAGGCGTCATGATCGGCATCGTCAGAGCAGCCTGCCCGCTGCCGGAGGGAACGACGAAGTTCGTCAGGCTCTGTGCGCCGTACATTCCCAGGGCCGAGAACTCCGTCGGCAGGTGCCGGACGGAATCAGCCAGTCCGAGGATCATCGTATCCATGATGTTGCCGTCTCTGAGCACTGTCAGCACGCCATAGGCCAGTCCGATGACGAGAGCTCCCATGGTCATGGCGAGGAACCCATTCACGAACGCCTCCGCCGTTTCGCTGAAGCCTAGTCCGCCGATGAGAGCCATCACGAGCCCCATGGCGAGGAACAGACCGGAGATCTCGGGAATGTACCAGCCGAAGGCGATCACGCCGCCGGCGAGAATGCAGATCGTCAGCAGCAGAACGACGAGATTGGCGATATGCCGGGGACTCAGCGGCGTGGACTCGGCCGGTCCGATGTCATCTCGTTTCTGATCGTCTTCGTGGACCAGGCTCGCCGACGGGTTTCTTCTCACCCGGACTGCATACCAGGTGACATATGTCGTGCTCACAGCGACGAAGAGCACCCAGAACACGATGCGCGGTACCAGCCCAGAGAAGATGGGCAACCCCGCGATGCCCTGAGCGACTCCCACTGTGAAGGGGTTCATGAACGCCGCCGAGAAGCCTGAGCCTGCACCGACGAGGACGATGGCAGCTCCGACCAGCGAATCGTAGCCGAGCATGATGGCCAGAGGAGCGATGATCATGATGTATGGGATCGTTTCCTCCGCCAGACCGAAGACGGCGCCTCCGACAGCGAAGAAGAGCATGAGCGCGGGGACCACCAGGATCTCCCGACCTTTGGTCTTGTCGGCGATACGGGAGACAGCCGCGTCGGCAGTCCCAGTGGCGCGGAACACCCCGAACGCGCCGCCGACGATGAAGATGAAGAAGATGATCGGAGCTGCCTCGACCATTCCGGCGTGCACCGACGTCAGGACGTCCATGATGCCGGCTGGTGACGACTCCGCTGCCTGATAGCTGCCGTCAACGACGACCTCCTGGCCCTCGGAATCTTCGACTCGATCGAACGAGCCTGCTGGCACGATGTACGTCGCTGCGGCGGCGATGATGATCAGGCCGAAGATGATGACATACACATGAGGAACGTGCAGCCGTCGATCAGCGGTCTTCCGCAGAGCTGTCAGAACTGGCATGGCGACCTTTCCGATTCCTGAAAGACAAGTGAGCTTTGTCACACAGTATGATTCGAATCGTTGACTCACAAGCAAGGATTGCTGGGCTCTGCCGTAAGGAACAGTTACATGTTGGATCTGCCTCGTTTACGAATGCTCATGGCCATACACGATGAGGGCAGCATCGCGGCCGCCGCCAGAACTCTGAACTACACCCCGGCCGCCGTCTCCCAGCAGATGTCGAAGCTGGAACGGGAAACCGGCTTGTGTCTGTTCCTGCGGCATTCGCGAGGAGTCACGCTGACTCCGCCCGGTGAGGAACTGGCGGGTGCTGGGCGGGAAGTTATCCTGCGACTGGCCCAGGCTGAAGACAACGCTCGGCAGCTCGCTGGACTGGAGAAGGCCAAACTGCGGATTGCGACGTTCCAGTCGGCGTCGGCCGGTCTGCTGCCGAAGATCCTCGCGCCGCTGTGCCAGCGCTTTCCGCGCATGAGTCTGGAGTTCGTCCAAGTCCCTCGAGCCGAAGCATTCCAGCTGCTGAGGCAGCACGACGCCGATGTGGCGCTGATCCATGAGCATCCCGAGTCACCAGGTGACGAAGATTCCTCGGGTCTGTCTCTGGAATTCCTCTTCGCCGATGCCCTTCGGCTGGTCACGGCGCTTCGGCATCCAGCCGCCCATTGGCCCGAGCCCATCGATTTGACACAGCTCGATGGACAGGACCTGATCGTCGGTCGGGTCGAAGACGACGACCGACGGGTCCTCGATGCCCTGTTCGACGACCTGGACGTGGTCCCGATCCACGTGGCCGAAGTCGGGGAATACTTTGTCGCCGCCGCTATGGCCAGCTCAGGCATCGCGATGACGCTCATGCCGATCATGGCGATCCCGGCTAGTTATCCATTGGTGGCCAAGAGGCTGTCCCAGCCTCTAGAGAGGCGAGTGTTTCTGGCGACGAGGCGGGACGAAGAGCATGCGGCTGTGGCAGCGTTCCGACGGACGACGCTGGAGGTGATCCGACGAATGTGAGATGTGACCGACGCCGACTCCCGCAGCCGACGGTCGTGCCCGGCTGAGAGACTAGACTGGGTGGCAGTGTTAACGACGATGAAAGGCAGGGAATGACGGAGTCTTCCGCAATCACCCCCGAACAGGTGGAGCATCTGGCTTCACTGTCTCGGATCGCCATGAGCGAAGACGAGCTGAAATCGCTCGCCGGTGACCTGAGCACAATTCTGGGAAACGTCGCCAGGATCAACGAAGTGGCCGGCGACGATGTGCCCGCGACGAGCCATCCGATCCCGCTGACGAACGTCATGCGACCCGATGTCGTGGGCGAGACGCTGAGCAGCGAGCAGGCCCTGGCTTCGGCCCCGGCCGCAGCCGATGACAAGTTCCTCGTTCCGCAGATCCTCGGGGAGGAATGAGATGACAGAGATGACGAATAAGAGCGCACTCGAACTCGCGGCAGGACTGAAGTCCGGCGAGTTCTCCTCCGTCGAGGTCACTCAGGCGCACCTCGACCGCATCGCCGCCACCGAGGATGACTTCAACTCCTTCATCACCGTCACCGACGAGCTGGCACTGCAGACCGCGAAGGCCGTCGACGCCAAGCGCGCAGCCGGTGAGGACGTCCATGCGCTCGCCGGTGTGCCGGTCGCGCTCAAGGACCTCGTCGTCACCGAGGGGGTGCGCACGACCGCTGGTTCGAAGATGCTTGAGAACTGGGTGCCGCCGTACGAGTCGACGGTGCACAACAAGGTCAAGGCCGCCGGTCTGCCGGTGCTCGGCAAGACCAACCTCGACGAATTCGCGATGGGATCGACGACCGAGCACTCGGCTTTCGGTGACACCCGCAACCCGTGGAGCCTCGACCATGTTCCCGGCGGCTCCTCCGGCGGTGCGGCGGCTGCACTGGCCGGATTCCAGGCACCGCTGTCCGTGGGCACCGACACCGGTGGCTCCGTCCGCCAACCCGCCGCGTTCACCGGCACCGTCGGCGTCAAGCCGACCTACGGATCGATCTCCCGGTTCGGCATCATCGCCATGGCCTCAAGCCTCGACCAGGTCGGCCCGATGGGCCGGTCCGTCGCCGACGCCGCGGCCCTGCATGAGCTGCTGGCCGGACACGATCCGCTCGACTCGACCTCGCTGCCCGAACCGGTCGGCGGGTTCCTCGATGCCGCACAGACCAGTGACCTCAAGGGCAAGAAGCTCGGCGTGATCAAGCAGCTGCGCGGCGAGGGCTACCAGGACGGAGTGCGCGACGCGTTCTCCGCCGCCCTCGATGTCGCAGCAGCCGCCGGTGCCGAGATCGTCGAGGTCGACTGCCCGGCGATCTCCTATGCGCTCGACGCCTACTACCTCATCATGCCCTCCGAAGTATCATCGAACCTCGCCCGCTATGACGGCATGCGCTACGGTCTGCGGGTCGAACCCGAGTCCGGGCCCGTCACCGCGGAGACCGTCATGTCGGCCACCCGCGCCGCCGGTTTCGGTGATGAGGTCAAACGCCGCATCATCCTCGGCACCTACGCGCTGTCGGCCGGATACTTCGACGCCTACTACGGTTCGGCGCAGAAGATCCGCACCCTGGTCCAGAACGACTTCGCCAAGGCCTTCGAAGCCGCCGACGTCCTCGTGTCCCCGACCGCTCCGACCACCGCGCTGAAGTTCGGCGCGGAGAAGGCCGCGGATCCCATGGCCCTCTACCTCGGCGATGTCGCCACGATCCCGGCGAACCTCGCCGGCATCCCCGGTCTGTCGCTGCCGGCAGGACTGGCCGACGGTCTGCCCGTCGGATTCCAGATACTGGCCCCGGCCCGCGAAGACATCAAGCTCTACGAGGTGGCAGGACCGCTCGAAGCCGCACTCGAATCTGCCGGCGGACGTGTGCTCGACACTCTCGCGGAAGGACTGGAAGCCAAGTGAAATACGAAGACGCGATCAAGAAGTACGATCCGGTCATCGGCATCGAGGTCCACGTCGAGCTCGGCACCGCGACCAAGATGTTCGATGCCGCCCCCAACACCTTCGGCGGGGGACCGAACACGAACGTGACCCCCACGTCTCTCGGTCTGCCCGGGTCCCTGCCCGTGGTCAACGAGAAGGGCGTGGAGTACGCGATCAAGATCGGTCTGGCGCTCGGCTGCGAGATCGCCGAGACCTGCCGGTTCGCACGCAAGAACTACTTCTACCCGGACGTGCCCAAGGACTTCCAGACCAGCCAGTCCGATGAGCCCATCGCCTCCGAAGGTCAGGTCGAGGTCGAACTCGAGGACGGCACCATCGTCACCGTCCCCGTCGAACGCGCCCACATGGAGGAGGACGCGGGCAAGAACACGCATGTGGGCGGGGCCACCGGCCGCATCCAGGGCGCGGACCATTCGCTCGTCGACTACAACCGCGCCGGTGTTCCTCTCGTGGAGATCGTCACCCACCCGATCACCGGGACGGGAGAACGCGCCGCCGAGGTGGCCGCAGCCTATGTGCGCACGCTGAGGGACATCTTCCGCGCCCTCGACGTCTCCGAGGCCCGCATGGAACAGGGCAATGTCCGCGCCGACGTCAACGTCTCCCTGCGCGAGAGCCCCGATGCTCCGCTGGGCACCCGCACGGAGACGAAGAACGTCAACTCCTTCCGCTCGATCGAACGCGCCGTGCGCTTCGAGATCGCCCGCCAGGCGACCCTGCTCGAGGCCGGCGAGAAGATCGTCCAGGAGACCCGTCACTTCCACGAAGAGACCGGCGAGACCTCCTCGGGACGGCCGAAGTCCGATGCCGATGACTACCGCTACTTCCCGGAACCGGATCTCGTACCGTTGGAGCCCAGCCGCGACTGGGTCGAGCAGCTGCGGGCGACTCTGCCCGAGCTGCCGGCGCAGAAGCGTCGGCGGCTGCTCGCCGAGTGGAATTTCAGCGATCTCGAGATGCGTGACATCGTCAACGCCGGACTGCTGGAGGCCATCGAGGACACCGTGGCCGCCGGCACGAAGCCGGCCCAGGCCCGCAAGTGGTGGACCGGTGAGGTCGCCCGCCTGGCGAACCAGGAAGAGAAGCGCCCCACCGAGCTCGTCACCCCTGCACAGGTGGCCGAGCTCGTCGAGCTCATCGGTCAGGGCAAACTCAACGACAAGCTGGCCAAGGACGTCCTGTCCGGAGTCGCTGCCGGTGAGGGCGACCCCGCCGAGGTGATGAAGGCCCGTGACCTCGAGATCGTCGAGGACACCGGAGCTCTCGAAGCCGCAGTCGAGGAGGCCATCGCAGCCAACCCCGATGTGGTCGAGAAGATCAAGGGCGGAAAGATGCAGGCCATCGGTGCGCTCATGGGCCCGATCATGAAGGCCACCCGCGGTCAGGCCGATGCCGGCAAGGCCAAGGATCTCATCCTCGCGAAGATCAACGGCTGAGCTTCGACTCAGGATTGATCCAGCCACACCCTCTAGACTGTGCGTCCAAGGGAGCCGACCGGCTCCCGAGCACAGCGGAGGGTGTGGCTTTTCCGCATTCTCCTGCGGTCGCTGCCGATTCCCCTCGGCAGTCTGGGTGCCGCAGTCGTGCACCACACGCGTGGAGGTGAAACGGTGTCCGAGTGGAAGTCTCTGTGGAAGAGAGAGTGCGGGAAGACGGCCCCGATCTATCGGGTCCTCGTGCCCGAGAGCGTCAACGACGACGTCATGCGCGCGTGGAATGCCCGCGGCTACCGATACACGGCAGGAGCGCCGAGCGCGATCATGCTCACCGGCGGGATGGGCCGCAACTTCTTCCGCTCGAGTGTTCTCTTCAAAGGCGGCACCGCCGCCGGTACGGCCATGACCGCCGGATTCGCCGCACCCGGAGGGATCGCCCTGCTGTCAGGGTTCGGGGACGCGGCACTGACCTTCGGCGGGATGGGAGCGGCCACAGCGGTGGGCACCGGTATCTTCGCCGCCGTCACCGGGCCGAAATACCTGCGTGATCCGAAGCGCCTGAGCCGGAAGAATCGTTCCACGGCCACCGGCGCCCGCTGGATCACCCCGACCAGCCTCGGCTATATCGCCGGGCGCAAGGACGGGCGCGACACCGATGAGCAGCGGCTGTTCCACCTGGCCGTGATGATCGCCCGCAAGATCGTTCGGACCCGTGCGTGGACCCATCCGATCCTCAGAGACCATGTCTCGCGAGTCGACCTCGACCATGCTGTGGCATCCGTGGGCATCCGTCTGCAGGAACTCGTGAGCCTGCGGGAGGAGATCGAGGGCATCCGCGATGCGGGAACCGCGAAGTCGGTTGAGACCTATCTGCAGAAGCTGGCCGTCGCCTTCACCTCGATGGCGCATCGAGTCGAGTCGATGTACGAGTACTATGAACGGCTGCTGGAACTCGACGAGCAGCTCATGCTGCTGCACAACTCCGAACGCTCACGCGAACTCGGTGACCGCGTCCTCGACGTGCTCTCCCGCACCGCCGCCGACGATTCCGCCGACTGGCAGTTCCGGGAGCTGCGCATCGATGCGGAATCACAATCGTCGATCATCTCCGGTCTCGTCGCTGAACTCGACGAGACGGCCGATGACTTCGACGACTTCGACACCCGACTGGCCGCGGCACAGAAGTCGATCGACGAACTCGAGGCCTGAGTCCATCGACGAACTCGAGGCCTGAGTCCATCGACGAACTCGAGGCCCGATCTCCTCAGTGTCCGAAGGGGTCCGGGTCGACTCCCGGCATCCAGGAACGGCCGGGTTCGTTGTAGCCGTGGGCCGCCTGCGCACTTTTCCACTTCTTCGACCAGCGTTTGTCCAACCGGTCGACGTAGAGAGTCCCCTGCAGGTGGTCGTACTCGTGCTGCATGATGCGGGCGAACCAGCCTTCGGCGGTGAGCGTCACCGGCCGTCCCGATTCATCGACGCCGTTGACGGTGACCCGGTCGGCGCGCTTGAGGGGGAAGTCGAGACTGGGCACCGATAGGCACCCCTCGGACTCGTCCTCGGGATCCGGGCGGGTATCGGGGACTTTCGAGGCGATGAGGATGGGGTTGACGAAGGTGCCGCGGCGGCGGACGCCGTGATCGTCATCGGCGTTGAAGACGAAGATAGCCTTGCCGACGCCGATCTGCGGTGCGGCCAGGCCGACGCCGTTGCTGGCGTCAAGCGTCTCGTGCATGTCAGCGACGAGCGCGGCGAGAGCCTCGTCGAACTCGGTGATCTTCTCGGCCCGGCGATGCAGAACGGGCTCGCCGTAGACGACGATGGGATGAATAGCCATGAGCACAATCGTATCGGTATCGACGTCCGCGCCGCGCCCGGCACCCGTGCTGCCGCGGGCGCGAGAAGCCGGTCCCGATTGCTCAGCGGTTGAAGGGTCGTATGCGATCGACGTTCACGAGTCCTCGCCGCAGGAACGCCGAATGTTACACGATAAGTCGAATGGTTTCGCCGCGAGCGAACACGGATTGTTGAGCAACAATTCTGGGAACATGTTCAGGGGAGGCGTGGTTAAGATGAGCACAAGCCGTCTCGGACCACGAGATGCCAGCTGTCGCTCAATCCCTGTCTCAGCAGGTCTGCCAAACAGTGAGGGCCTGTGGCGGTGGGTGAATACAGAAGCGTGAAAGGACTTACATTGACCATCTTCAACAATGTCTCCGACCTGGTCGGCCGTACGCCGCTGATCCGCGTCAACAAGGCCAGCGAGCGAACCGGTGCCGAGATCGTCGCCAAGCTCGAGTCGTACAACCCCGGCAATTCCGTCAAGGACCGGATCGGCGTGGCCATGATCGACGCGGCAGAGAAGTCGGGTGAGCTCAAGCCCGGCGGCACGATCGTCGAGGCCACCTCGGGCAACACCGGCATCGCGTTGGCGATGGTCGGCACCTCCCGCGGGTACCAGGTGAAGCTGACCATGCCGGAGTCGATGTCGAAGGAGCGTCGTGCACTGCTGCGCGCTTTCGGTGCCGAGCTCGTCCTCACCGACAAGGCCGAGGGCATGAAGGGCGCTGTCGCCAAGGCTGAGGAACTCGCCGCTGACGGCGCTGTGCTCGTGCGCCAGTTCGAGAACCAGGCGAATGCTGAGATCCACAAGTCGACCACCGGCCCCGAGATCCTCGCCGACACCGACGGCAAGGTCGACATCTTCGTCTCCGGCATCGGCACCGGCGGCACCATCTCCGGTGCCGGCGCTGCCCTGCGCGAGGCCAACCCCGACGTCAAGATCGTCGCCGTCGAACCCGCCGCCTCGCCGCTGCTGACCGAAGGCAAGGCCGGCCCGCACGCCATCCAGGGCCTCGGCGCGAACTTCGTCCCCGGCATCCTCGACACCGAGATCTACGACGAGGTCGTCGCCGTTGAGAACGATGCCGCCATCGACCGTGCCCGTGAAGTCGCGAAGGAAGAGGGGCTGCTCGTGGGCATCTCCTCCGGTGCCGCGCTCGTTGCCGCCGAGGCGGTCGGCGCCCGGCCGGAGAACGCCGGCAAGCGCGTCGTCGCGATCCTGCCCGACTTCGGTGAGCGCTACCTGTCGACCCCGCTGTTCTCCGAGTACCTCGACTGACACCGAGGCATCGGCATGAGGGCGTCAAACTCCGGTTTGGCGCCCTCGCTGTCTCGGATCTGTCGACGACCACGAGGCGGCACGGCCCGAGCGAAGCGAAGCGACACACCGAGGCGGCGCAGGCCGCACACCGAGGTGGCGCAGGTGCAGAAGCACAGCAGACCAGACACGACGAGTGAGCACGAGGACGGACATGATGAAAGCACTGTGGACGGCGGCCGCTGCGGCCGCGGGAGCGGCGGTCTATGGGCTCAGCCGCCCCGAGGTGCGCAAGACCCTGCGCGAAGACCTCGAGACCGTGCGCCGGCGTGATCCCGCGGCGACGAGTGATTTCGTCTCCTTGGTCTCGTATCCGGGAATGCACGCGATCTGGGCTCACCGCGGACTGCACAGACTCTGGCAGCGCGATTCCGGCAAGACCCCGGCGCGACTCATATCGCAGATGGTGCGCACGCTCACCGGGGTCGAGATCCACCCGGGAGCGAAGATCGGCCGTCGGTTCTTCATTGACCACGCCAATGGAGTCGTCATCGGCGAGACCTCGGAGATCGGCGATGATGTCATGCTCTACCACCAGGTGACGCTCGGCGGCACCTCGATGGCGCAGACGAAGCGGCATCCGACGATCGGCAATCATGTGCTCATCGGCGCGGGGGCGAAGATCCTCGGTCCCGTCGTCGTCGGCGACAATTCTGCTGTCGGCGCTAACGCCGTCGTCGTCAAGGACGTCGCAGCGGATTCGAGTGCCGTAGGAATTCCCGCGACGGTGCGCGCGAAGAGGAAGCCCGACGCCGTCGCCGAGGAGACGGGGGCCGCCTCCTCCGCCTCTGGCGGCGCGAAGTCCAGCGCGGATGCCGCCGACTCGACGTCCTCCGCGAACGCGGAGAGCGCAGCGAAGTACCCGGACTTCGTCCTCGAGGATCCCGCGCTCTGGATCTGAACTCAGCCGAACTTCCCGCGAAGTGCCCCACCTCGGAGGTGGGGCACTTCTGTGTCCTCAGCCTCGTTCGGTCCCCGTTCTCAGCCTCGATCGGTCCCCGGGAATACTTCCACGACCATGTCTGTTAAGCTTTCAACTAGTTACTTCAAAATTGAAGCTAGTGAACGCAGTCCCGAGAAGCAGGAGCAGACATGGAATTCGGAATCTTCACCATCGGGGATGTCACGACCGACCCCACCGACGGCACCACGGTCAGCGAACACCAGCGGATCAAGAACACCGTGGAGATCGCGAAGAAGGCGGAAGAGGTCGGCCTCGACGTCTTCGCCACCGGCCAGCATCACAATCCGCCGTTCGTGGCTCCCGCGAACCCGCCGGTGCTGCTGGCCAATATCGCCGCACAGACAGAGACGCTCGAACTCTCCACGGCGACCACGCTCATCACCACGACCGACCCCGTGCGCATCGCCGAAGACTACTCGTACGCCCAGCACCTCTCCGACGGCCGCATCAGCCTCATCATGGGGCGCGGCAACACCGGGCCCGTCTACCCCTGGTTCGGCAAGGACATCCGCTCGGGTGTTCCGCTGGCCGTCGAGAACTACAATCTGCTCTACCGTCTCTGGCGGGAGAAGAACCTCGACTGGGAGGGCAAGTTCCGCACTCCTCTCAACGGCTTCACCGTCACGCCCACTCCGCTGGACGAGGTGCCGCCCTTCGTCTGGCACGGCTCGATCCGCAGTCCCGAGATCGCCGAACAGGCCGCTTACTACGGTGACGGGTTCTTCCACAACAACATCTTCTGGCCCACCTCGCACACCGCCCGGATGGTCCAGCTGTACCGGCAGCGTTTTGAGTACTACGGGCACGGCACCGCGAGCCAGGCGATCGTGGGCCTCGGCGGACAGGTGTTCATGCGCAAGAACTCTCAGGATGCCGTGCGCGAATTCCGGCCCTACTTCGACAACGCCCCGGTCTACGGCCACGGCCCCAGCCTCGAGGACTTCTCGACGCAGACCCCGTTGACCGTCGGCTCGCCGCAGCAGGTCATCGAGCGGACCCTGGGCTTCCGCGACTGGGCCGGGGACTACCAGCGCCAGCTGTTCCTCATCGACCACGCCGGGCTGCCGCACAAGACCGTGCTCGAGCAGCTCGACCTCCTCGGCGAAGAGGTCATCCCGGTGCTGCGTGAGGAATTCGCGAAGGACCGGCCCGCCGAAGTTCCCGACGCCCCGACCCACGAATCGCTCGTCATCCGCCACCGCGAGGGCCGCGACCCGGTCCCCGGCGGCGCACCCGGTTCGCGAGCATACGAGGACCGGCAGGCACGCGCCGCAGAAGCGAAGAAGGAAGGAGCCGACCAGGCATGAGCACACAGACGATGAAGATCGTGGCCGTGAACACCTCGCTCAGCGAGGACTCGACCACACTCAAACTCACCGAACGGATCCTCGCCACAGCCGCCTCGGTGGGGGAGTCCGTGGGCACCGAGGTGGTCACCGAGATCATCAACGTCCGCAGCCTCGCCACCGCGCTCACGGATATGACCCTGACCGGCTTCCGGTCCGAAGCGCTGGAAGCGGCGTTCACGACGGTCGCGAACGCGGACGCCATCGTCTCGGTCGCCCCCGTCTACAAGGCCGCCCCGGTCGGGCTGCACACACTGTTCTGGCAGCTCATCGACGATCGGACGCTGGCACGCACCCCCGTGCTCATCGCCTCCACCGGCGGCACCGCCCGACATTCCCTGGCCGGGGACGCGGTGCTGCGGCCGATGCTCGCCTATCTCAAGGGCATCGTCGTGCCGACCACGGTCTTCGCCGCCACCGACGACTGGGGTTCCGTCGAAAGCGGCCGGGCGCTCAATGCGCGCATCCGGCAGGCCGCCGAAGAGCTCGTCTCGCTGACCGCGAGCCTGACCGGGCTCGGAGTCGATGACCTCGCCGAGGCGGACGACCCGGAATCCGCGCCCGCACGATCCGTCTTCGGCGCGGTTTCGGGTGAGCGCGGCGGCGATGAGTTCGACCCCGAACGCATCACTCCGTTCGCGCAGCTGCTCGAGGGCTGAGATGACCGAGATCAGATTCGGCCTCGGCCGGGAGGCCCTGGCGCAGAACGCCTGGCGGACCTACTTCGAGACATCGCAGCGGGTCCGCCAGGCCCTCGAGGCGCAGCTGAAGAACGATGCGGGCCTGACCGTCAGCGACTACAACACGCTCCTCCTGCTGTGGGAGGCGCCCGAGCGGACGCTGACGATGAGCGCCCTGGCCAGGAAACTCGTGTTCTCGCCGTCGCGACTGAACTACCGGATCAAGGTCCTCGAAGACTCGGGGCTGGTGACGAAGACTCCGTGTCCCGAGGACGGGCGTGCCCACAATGTGGCGCTCACCGAGGCCGGGGCGCAGGCGTTCCTCGCCGCCGGATCGCAGCACAAGGACTATGTCGACGAGATCTTCTTCGAGCATGTCAGCGATGAGGAGCTTGAGGTCCTCCAATCGGTGTTCGCGCGGATCGGACGCGCTCTGCCTGAGTGACGAGGCCGGTCATCTCAGAGTGATGAAGGTCTCGGCGCCGGTTCGGGCGGCGTGTCAGAATGAGGGCATGTCCATCACCACGATCGCATTCCCGAATTCCGAGCTCCGCAACCGGGTGATCGCCCAGATCCCCGCCCACCAACGGGCCAATGTCGACCTCGTCGTCTTCTCCGACGCCGAGCGTTCACCGAAGCTCAGCCACGATGACGTCGACGTCGTCGTCCTGCCGTATCTGAATTCCGGCCCGACCATCGAGATGCTCGACGAGCTGACGAACCTGCGGCTCGTCATCACCCAGACGACCGGTTACGACCCCGTGGCGCATCTGCCCGAGCGCGGCATCGAGGTCGCGACCGCCTCGGGAGTGCACACCGGAGGAACCGCCGAGCTCGCGCTCGCCCTGACCCTGGCGAGCCTGCGCGGCATCGATGACGCCGTGCGCTCACAGGTCTCCCGGACGTGGGAGCATCACCGGTACCGGTCCCTGCAGGATCGCCGGGTGATGATCGTCGGCGTCGGCGAGATCGGTTCGGCCATCGCCGACCGCTTCGACCCGTTCGAAGTTCAGCTCACCCGAGTCGCCTCGAGTGCACGTGAGGACGACCGCGGCAAGATCCACGGCGTCGATGAGCTGCCCCAGCTGCTTCCCCACACCGAGGTGGTCGTGCTCATCACCCCGCTCAACGAGGGCACGCACCACCTCGTCGATGCCGAGTTCCTCGGACTGCTGCCCGACAATGCGCTCATCGTCAATGTCGCCCGCGGCAAGGTCGTCGACACCGACGCTCTCGTGGCCGAGCTGACGACCGGGCGCCTCCACGCCGCTCTCGACGTCACCGACCCCGAGCCGCTGCCGCGGAATCACCCGCTGTGGGGGACGCCGAATACGCTCGTGACTCCGCATGTCGGCGGGGACACCTCGGCCTTCGAACCGCGGGTCGTGAAGATCCTCGCCGAGCAGGTCCGCCGGATCAACGACGGTGAGAAACCGGTCAACCTCGTCAAGATCTGAGGCACCGACAATAGGTCACGAGAGCCTGACCTAAGCAGGTTCGAATCGTCGGCTGAGCGACCGACTCTCGCATGGTGCCCAGGAGAGGTTCCACCATGCGAGAGTCGGGCGTGCGGATGCTGGAATCGGGCGTAGCATGCCTGCATGAGCATCGATACGAACACGAACACCCCCGACATCAAACCCCGTTCCCGCGATGTCACCGATGGGCTCGAAGCCACCGCTGCGCGCGGCATGCTGCGCGCCGTCGGCATGGGCGACGACGACTGGGTCAAACCCCAGATCGCCATCGCGACCTCGTGGAACGAGATCACGCCCTGCAACATGTCGCTGCAGCGCCTCGGCCAGGCCTCCAAAGAAGGTGTCCACGAGGCCGGCGGCTTCCCGTTGGAGTTCGGAACCATCTCGGTCTCCGACGGCATCTCCATGGGCCATGAGGGCATGCACTACTCGCTGGTCTCCCGCGAGGTCATCACCGACTCCGTCGAGACGGTGATGAGTGCCGAACGGCTCGACGGTTCGGTCCTCATGGCCGGCTGCGACAAGTCGATTCCCGGAATGCTCATGGCCTCCGCCCGCCTCGGGCTGTCCAGCGTGTTCCTCTACAACGGTTCGATCATGCCGGGAACGGCGAAGCTCTCGGACGGTTCGGAGGAGGAAGTCACCCTCATCGACGCCTTCGAAGCCGTCGGCGCCTGCCGGGCGGGGACGATCACCCAAGGTGACGTCGACGCCATCGAGCGCGCCGTCTGCCCCGGTGAGGGTGCCTGCGGCGGAATGTACACGGCGAACACCATGGCCTCTGCGGCCGAAGCCATGGGGATGTCGCTGCCCGGCTCGGCCGCCCCGCCGGCCATCCACCGCAACCGGACGATGTTCGCGCGGAAGTCGGGCGAAGCCGTCGTCGAACTGCTGCGTCGCGGCATCACGACGAAGGACATCATCACCCGCGAATCGCTGCACAATGCGATCGCCGTGGTCATGGCCTTCGGCGGCTCGACCAATGCCGTGCTCCACCTGCTGGCCATCGCCCACGAGGCCGGTGTCACCCTCGAGCTCGACGACTTCAACCGCATCGGCGACAAGGTCCCGCACCTGGGCAACGTCAAGCCCTTCGGCCAGTACGTGATGAACGACGTCTTCAAGATCGGCGGCGTGCCCGTGATCATGAAGGCCCTGCTCGACAACGGGCTGCTCAACGGCGACTGCATGACGGTGACCGGCAAGACCGTGGCCGAGAACCTCGAGTCCATCAACCCTCCGGACCCGGACGGGAAGATCCTGCGGGCCCTGAACAACCCGATCCACGCCACCGGCGGTCTCACCGTGCTGCAGGGATCGCTGGCACCCGAAGGTGCCGTGGTGAAGTCGGCCGGCTTCGACGCCGACGTCTTCGAAGGCACGGCGCGCGTGTTCAACCAGGAGAAGCCGGCCATGGACGCTGTGCTGGGCGGTGAGTTGAAGAAGGGCGATGTCGTCGTCATCCGCTATGAGGGTCCCAAGGGCGGCCCCGGAATGCGCGAGATGCTCGCGATCACCGGAGCCATCAAGGGCGCAGGGATCGGCAAGGACGTCCTGCTGCTCACCGACGGCCGCTTCTCCGGAGGATCGACGGGGCTGTGCATCGGCCACATCGCTCCCGAAGCCGTCGACGGCGGCCCGATCGCGCTCGTCGAGGACGGGGACCGAATCACCGTCGACATCGCCGCTCGCTCCATCGAGCTCCACGTCGATGAGGAGGTGCTCGCCGAACGTCGCAAGACCTGGACGATTCCGGACAACCACCGCCTGACCGGTGTGCTCGGCAAGTACGCGAAGCTCGTGCAGTCGGCGTCGAAGGGCGCGGTCTGCTTCTGAGCATGTCCTGATCAGCCGCTGACCGTCGTCCGCGGCAGAACCAACACCAGCGCCGAGGCGGTGCAGACGAATCATCTGCACCGCCTCGGCGTTTCTGTGCGTTTTCCGTTGGCACTGCCGAAGCAGGGAGAGGGAACGGAGGAAGCAACTGGGGCCGCTGCCTGTCGGCAGCGGCCCCAGCCACTCAGACGAGAATCACCTGAGGATCACTTGAGCTTGTCAGATCCCTTGACGTATCCGATCTTCGTCCAGTCGGGGCTTTCGAAGCCGAAGGCGCCGTAGTTGGCGAGGTCGGGGTTGACAACGAAGAAGTCGTAGGACTGCCACAGCGGGATGACGCCGGCGACGTCCCAGAGCTTATCGTCTGCCTGATTCATCAGATCTGTTCGCTCGTCCTCATCGGTGGAAGCCGCTGCCTTGTTGAGGAGCTTATCGACTTCCTTATCGCCGGTATTGCTGAAGTTCTGGCCACCGTTGGTCTTCCAGATCGAGTCACCACTGGACAGGAACGGATTGCCCACGTAGCCGAACAGCGTCATATCGTACTTGCCGGGGTCGATGTACTTGGCGAAGAGATCCGTCGGCGGGACCTTGTGCTCCTTGACTGTGACTCCGATCTCCTTGAGGTTCTCCTGGACAACGGGCAGGACTGCTTCGTTCGTCTTCGACCCGTCGTTGTAGACGTATTCGAGTGTGATCGGCTCGCCGTCCTTCGTCGCCTTGCCCGAGTCGTCGTACTCGTAGCCGGCGTCTTCGAGCATCTTCTTTCCGGCGGCTGGGTCAGCATCTGCGCGGTCGCCGGCAGTGTCTTTGTATCCGTTCTGGTTGGTCATGAGCATGCGGTTGTTGAGCTGCTCGGTGTCCTTCGGGTAAGGCATCGTCGAGTTGACCGAGAGGAAGATCTCTTCGCGGTCGAGGGTCTTGAAGACCGCCTGGCGCAGAGTCTCGTCAGCCAACGGTCCGCCCTTTTCGCCGTTGAGGGTGATGTGGCTCCAGTCTGGTGCTGATGCGCGGCGCAGTTCGGCACCATTGTCGATCATCGGCTTGACGACGGAGTATTGGGCGGGAACCGTGGTTTCGATGGCGTCGAGCTGTCCGTTCTGGAAGCTGGAGGCCGCTGCCGAAGGATCTTCGATCGTGGTGATGAGGACAGAATCCAGGGGAGCCTTGTCTCCCCACCAGTTGTCGTCGGGGACAGCCTGAACGGTCTTGTTTTTCGAATCGATCTTCTTGATTTTGTACGGCCCGGCCGTGACCTTCGGCTCCTTGACCCACGACTCGTTAAACGCTTCGGCAGACTTGACGAGAGAATCAGGGGCAACGTCGGCCAGCCCCTTCCAGTCCGCGTAGGGTTCTTTGAACGTCACCTTGGCAGTGAGGTCGTTGTCGCCCTTCTCGATCTTCTTGACCTGGTCATAGCCCTCGGAGGACACGATATTGTAGTCCTCCTTCGAACCGTCCATCGTCTTGAAGACATTTTCAATGGACTTGTAGTCAATCGGAGTGCCGTCCGACCACTTCATCCCCTCGTTGAGCTCGATCTCGACGACGAGAGGATCCTCGGAGACCACGTCGAGACGCTTCGTGTAATTTTTGTTCGGGACGACCTCGCCATCGGCCGTGTAGCTGTAGAGCTTCGGATACAACATGCCTTCCATCATGTCGGTGGTATTGCGCTCGTAACCGTCGAGATTGAGGATGTTCCAATTCGCTGGGAAGGCATTGTTGGTCAGCCGCAGGTCGCCTCCGTCGCCGACCTCACCGCGGTCTTTCGCATTGATCTCATTGGCGCTGGCGTCGAGCGCTTTGTCATCGCCGTCCTTGCCGCCGCCTTCGGGTGCTTGAGAACACCCTGCCAGCGCGAGACCCGCGATTGCCATGGCGGCAACTCCGCAGGTGAACTTCTGTCTGAGAATCATTTTCTGCATCTCCTTTGATTTCGAGGCCGCCGCCTTGCGACGGTATTCGGACGGTGGGGGCTGAGAATCTGAGCCGGTGGTGGTCCGCACCACGAACTCACATGGTGGTCAAGCTCTTGAGACGTTGCCTGGTGGATGCTCCTTTACGGTTCGGTCACGCAGTCGAACGGCCGGGGGCGAGTGACAGCCGGCAAGAGCGATGAGTTCTCTCGTCATCGGGACTCACCAAAACCGGAGAACGCCTCGGCATCGATCGTGGTGCTGCGGCGAGCCCGGGCCTTGGCCGGATCAGGGATCGGAACTGCAGCAAGCAGCTCGCGGCTGTACTCGTGCCGCGGGTCGTCGAAGACGTTTGCGGTGTCTCCTATTTCGACCAGCTTTCCGGACTTCATCACCGCGATGCGGTCGGAGATGTGACGGACGACCGACAGATCGTGGGAGACGAAGAGGAAGCTCACGCCCAATCGGGACCTGAGGTCGGCAAGCATCTTCAGCACTCCGGCCTGAACAGTGACGTCCAGAGCGCTGGTCGGCTCGTCGAGAACGATGAGTTTCGGCTCGCAGGCAAGTGCGCGAGCCACCCCCACACGCTGTCGCTGACCGCCGGAGAACTGTGCCGGATACCGAGAAGCATGTTCGGGCGTGAGGCCGACGGTCGTCAGCAGCCAATCGACCCGCTCATTCATACGTTCCTTGCTGTACCCCTGAACCTGCATCGGCTCCTTGAGGATGTCGCTGATCGGCATCCTCGGATCCAGTGCCGCCATCGGGTCTTGGAACACTACCGTCACGTCGCTGCGCATCGTCGCTCGGTCTGCGCGAGTGAGCGAAGAAGTGTCTTTGCCGTTGATCCTGATCGCGCCCTTCTGCGGCTTGCGCAGCTGCATGATCTCCAGCAGGGTAGTGGTCTTACCCGATCCGGATTCACCGACCAGAGCAAGGCATTCGCCTTCACGGATGTCGAACGAAATGCCGTCTACGGCCCGTTGCTCGCCGATCTTCTTACGGATGAGCGCACCCTTGGTGATAGGGAAGATGCGTTCGAGGTCGGTCACCTCGAGGACGACGGGACGCTTCTCCCGAGGGAGGAGGGTCTCGGAGACCTCAGCAACTTTGGCCATCGCCGAACCCGCGATGCTCTTCGATTCGCTCGGATCGTCGAGATCGATACGCGGCACTGCGGCCAAGAGGTCTCGGGTGTACTTCTCCCTGGGTCTGTAGAAGATCTCCTCGACATCCCCTTCCTCAACCATCCGCGATTCCTTCATGACCAAGACGCGGTCGGCGAACCCGGCCACCACGCCCATGTCATGCGTGATGAGAACGGTGGCGGCACCAAGCATTTCCTGTGCCGACTTCAGCAGGTCCATCACCTGCGCCTGGATAGTGACGTCCAAGGCGGTTGTCGGTTCGTCGGCGATGATCAGTTCGGGTTCATTGGCGATCGCCATGGCGATCATGGCTCGTTGCCGCATTCCGCCGGAGAACTCGTGCGGATACTGTTTGGCGCGCCTGCTCGGATCCGGGATGCCGACAGAGTCGAGGAGCTCGACCGAGCGCGCATCAGCCTTGGCTTGTGATACCTCGGGGTGATGGATCCGAACGACCTCGGAGATCTGTCGACCGACTTCGTAGACGGGAGTCAAAGCCGACAACGGGTCCTGGAACACCATCGAAACCGTGTTTCCGCGGAGGGTGGACAGTTGTCTGTCATTGAGCTCGAACATGTTGCGGCCGAGCAGGTCGATGCGACCAGAGACGCTCGCGTTGGCCGGCAGCAGCCCCATCACGGCCAGCGAACTGACGGATTTGCCTGAACCGGATTCCCCGACGATCGCCAGGGCCTCGCCCTTCCTGACCTCGTAGGACAGGTTCTGGACCGCATGAACGGTGTTGGTTTCGGACGGGAACGATACGCTCAGATCGTTCACTGTGAGCACAGTGTCAGTCATTGTCATCGGCCTCAGAGTCTGCTGGAATCGCTGGTCGGGTCGAGGGCGTCTCGCAGCGCCTCGCCCATCATGTTGATGGAGATGACGAGCGCCGCGAGCACCATTGCGGGCGGGATCCAGGTGTACGGAGCTGAGATGTTGTAGTCCTGGAGCACAGTTCCCAGCGAGACCTGCGGGTACTGAATGCCGAAGCCGATGAACGACAGACCGGTTTCGCCGAGGATCGCAGCACTGACGCCGAGCGTCGTGTCGATGATGATCCAGCTGGCGATATTGGGAATGATGTGACGCAGGATGTTGACGACAGGATTGACTCCCATGAACTTGGCCGCTTCGACGTATTCGGTCCTGACCAGCTGCTGGGTCATGGCGCGCAGGACACGAGCGGTGAGCATCCAGGCGAACAGAGACAGCAGCGGGATCATCCACAGCCATGATGCCTGCTGGAGCGCCGGGCTGAAGAGCATCATCAGCAGAAGCGCGGGGACGACGAGGAAGAGGTTCGTCAGGTTGACGAGGAACCCGTCGGCAATCGCGCCCCATTTTCCTTTGCTGCTGACGTAGCCGGCAACGGTGCCGACGAGTATTGCGAGGAGCGAGGTGAGGATGGCGGTGCCGATACCGATGACCAGCGAGATCCTCAGTCCCTGCATGGTCCGGGCGAAGATGTCGAGTCCGTTTTCGTTGACTCCGAACCAATGGTACTGCGTCGGTCCGGTCAGTGAATTCGCGAGATCGCGTTCGAACGGCCCGTACTGGTAGATCATCGGCGCGAAGATCGCGACGAGGATCAGCAGCACGAAGGTCGTCAGTCCGATCCAGGCACCCGAGCTGCGGAAGAATCTGCGTCGGATGAGAGCCGTCCGTCCGAGGGGTGCCGGCACGTGGACATTTTCGTCGGTTCGGTCCGGATCTGGCACATGTGTCGGATCGGGTGTGCCGAGCGTCGTGTTCCAGACTCCTGAACTCTCTTTACTCAATGCTCTCACCTCACCCGGGGATCGAGGACGCCCTGCAGGAAATCTGCAAGGGTTGCTGACAGCAGGGTCAGTACGGCTGTGTAGAGCACAACTCCCACCGTTCCGTTCACGTCGGCCAGCGAAATCGAGGATATGGCGAAGCGGCCGATGCCTTGCCAGTTGAACATGAGCTCAACGAACAGCGAGCCGGCGAAAGCCGCCCCGACTGCAAACGCGAAGTACTGTCCCATGGGGATCAGAGCCATGCGCAGACCGTGGCGTGTCATCGCTTGGCCGCGGCGAAGCCCCTTCGCGCGAGCCGTTCTCAGATAGTCGCTGCCGAGCACGTCAAGGGCCGTGACTTTCATATACCTGGAATACGAAGCTGCGGCAGTTGCGGTGAGAACAATCGTCGGCATCACCAGAGCCTTGATCTGATAGGAGATCGCGTCCCATGACCCGGGCTCGAGGAGAGGATTGATGGGGTTGATAGCCGGCAGGCCCCAGCCGGTGAGGTCGAGGACACCTTGGTTGATCTGCTGGACGATGAGGATGATCACCGGTGTCGGCAGGGCCAGGATGAGAAACGAAGCGAAGGTGAAGGCCCGGTCGTCGATCGAACGGCGGCGAACAGCCGAGACCATTCCGAGGGCGACGCCGAGAACGGTTCCGATGATCGTACCGAGCAGCACCAGGCGCAGGCTGATGGGCACACGGTTGAGCAGCTCTTCCCAGACCGGGACCATCGCCTTATTGGTGCCTGTGGTGACGCCGAGGTCACCGCGGACCAATCCGCCGAGCCAGTTCGCATACCGCTGGAACAGCGGCACATCCGGATTGATGTTGCGAGCATCCAAGTACTGCTGCGCGGTCTCGAGGGGGACCGGTTCCTTCGCGATGGGAGGGTAGAGGATTGCTTCGGGATGCATCAGGCCGGCGGCCAGAAGGTAGGCGAAGCTGGAGGCGACGAATGCCAGAATCAGGTAGGTCAGTGCTCGGATGGACATGAACCTAAGCACTGTGAATCCTTTGTCGTTTGCTCAGGTTGGGGAAAGTCTTCATTCCAGGTGGAACCCTTGTGGTCGACGGTGATCAGATGTGACGTGTACTACATTCAGGGTATCCGACATTTGGACAATTTCGGCAAGGCATCCTAAAAAATTTGACGATATGATTAGTCTCGTGATTTGGATAGATGTCGCCATCGTGGTTGTCGGGGCCGTTGCCGCGGTCGCGGTGAGCGATGTCCTGGGACATCGAAATCTGCCGACATGGCCGGTTGGGCTCATCGCGGTGGCTGGGTTCATCTTCGCGGGTCTGACTTACAGTTCATGGCTTGCGGCTGGTGCTCTGGGTATCGGCTGCGGGGCGCTGATCGTGTCTGCACGAGGATTTGTTCAGATGGTGATGGAGCGACGAAGTCGTCGCTCGGACTCGCGGACAGACCGAGGGGAATGACATGCGCATCGTCGTACTCGATGACTATCAGCAGGTGGCCGCGGACTTCGCGGACTGGTCCCGTCTCGACTCCGAGGTCGAGTTCGTCCACCGTCCCATCGTCGACGACGATGACCTGGTCAAGGTGCTCACCGGCGCCGAGGTGGTTGTGGCGATGCGGGAGAGAACCGCGTTCACGGCCGGCCGACTGGCACGACTGCCGGATCTGCGGCTGCTCGTGACCACGGGGCGGGTGAATGCCTCCATCGATGTGGAGGCGGCGCATACGCAGGGGATCGTGGTCTGCGGAACCGAGTCGACCACCTCGGCGACGCCGGAGCTGACCTGGGGACTCATCCTCTCCGTTCTGCGCCGCATCCCGGCCGAGGACGCCTCGGTCCGCAGCGGAGGCTGGCAGACGAGTGTCGGGGGAGACCTCGACGGACACCGCCTCGGCGTCGTCGGTCTGGGCCGGCTGGGAACGAAGGTGGCCAGGGTGGGTGCGGCCTTCGGGATGGACGTCGTGGCGTGGAGCCAGAACCTCGAGGCCGAACGGGCCGCAGCACTGGGGGTGCGAGCGGTGAGCAGGGAGGAACTGTTCTCGACCGCTGACGTCGTCACGATCCATTACAAGCTCAGTGCGCGCAGCCGTGCTCTGGTCTCGGCAGCCGAGCTCGGGCTCATGAAACCAGACAGCATCCTCGTCAACACCTCCCGGGCGGGGCTCGTCGACACCGACGCGCTCATCGCGGCACTGGAGGCGGGACGGATCCGCGGCGCGGGACTCGACGTCCATGATCTCGAACCGCTGCCGGTCGGCCACCGTCTGCGCAGCACCCCGTGCGCGGTGCTCACCCCGCATCTCGGCTATGTCACCGAGGACACGTACCGGATCTTCTTCACTCAGGCAGTTGAGGACATCGAAGCCTGGGCCGCAGGCGAGCCGATCCGCGTCCTCGGCTAGAGACCCCAGCCGCTGACGACGACGAAGCCGCCGGAGAGTCGGAACTCTCCGGCGGCTTCCGCATTGCCCGGCGGGCCCTGCCAAGGGGCGGTCCGCCTCGGCGAGGGCCGGTCTGTCAGGACAGTGTCAGTTGACCTCGGCGGGATCGGCAGAGACGCGGCCGCCGTTCTCCAGCGCATCGATCGACGCGATCTCGGCATCGCTGAGCTCGAAGTCGAAGACGTCGAAGTTCTGCGCCATCCGGTCGCGGTTGTTCGACTTCGGGAAGAGGATGTGGCCCTTCTGCAGGTGCCAGCGGATGATGGTCTGGGCCCAGGACTTGTCGTGGGCCGTCGCGATCTCACCGATGACGGTGTTCGCGTAGTCGACCTGACCCTGGCCCAGCGGTCCCCAGGCTTCGATCCTGATGTCATTGGCTGCCAGCACGGGACGAGTGTCGACCTGCTGGAACTGCGGGTGGCACTCGATCTGGTCGACAGCCGGGATGATGCCGGTGTCGAGGATCTCCGGAAGGTAGCGGTGGTCGAAGTTCGATACGCCGATCGAGGTGGTCAGCCCCTGGTCGCGGTAGGCGGGGAAGGCCTCCCAGGTTTCGACGGAGTTCTTGTTCTCCGGGGTCGGCCAGTGGATGAGGTAGAGGTCGACGTGGTCGAGGCCGAGCTTTTCGAGGCTCTCGCCCAGCGCCCGCTTGGACTCCTCGGCACCGTGGCGGTCGTTCCACAGCTTCGTGGTGACGAAGAGCTCGTCACGGGCGATCCCGGACTTCGCGATCGCTCGGCCCACGCCCTCCTCATTGCCGTAGATGGCAGCCGTGTCGATGTGGCGGTAGCCGACTTCGAGGGCATCGGTGACGATGCGCTCGGTCTCCTCGGGGTCGACCTTGAAGACACCGAAGCCCAACTGCGGGATCGTCTTGCCGTCGTTGAGGGTGAGTGTGGGAACCGTCATGGTGCCGCCTTTCGTCACGGGTTGTGTGGTGGTCTTGCCACGAGCCTATAACGTCAAGGTCGACGGTGGAATTCCATGGCCACGTCCCAGGTGTGAGGCGTGAAGCAGTCATGTGCCAGAACTGTCACTGCCTGCTCCGGCCCGGCCAGAGCGGTGAGAATAGGCTGAGGGTATGCAGCAGCGAAGCAGACGACGACCCCGGCAGACACCGCTTGCCCTCACCGTGACGGCAATCCTCCTCGGCCTGGTCGGATGCCTCCCGACCCCCGACCTCAGCGACCGGGCCGAAGAGATCGCCGGTGTGCTCTCTGGCATGCCCGGGGTCGATGACGTCGACCACTCCTATCGGAACGGGTTCGATTCCGGTCAGGTACTCGACTTTCGAGTCCGGATGGGGACCGGAGCCGCTGACGACGAAGCCATCGATGTCGTAACAACGCTCAATGCCGAAGTCGGATCAGAGTTCGCAGACTACAGTCGTGGGCTGACGCTGGGGTTCGAGGACTTCACAGCAGATATTCGAGGCGTGCCCGATGCTGATCAGCTGCGGCCGCGGCTGGTGGGGATGAAGAAGCTGAACGCGTCACTGCATCCCGACCATATCAGCTGGCAGATCCGCAATGACACGGACATGGCGGACTCGTTGGATGTCCGGGGCTTGAGCGCCGACGCTGACACCGCTGTCTCCGCTGTCCGAGCCGTGGTCGGACGAGACCGGGTGCAGGCCACCGTCGCACCCCATCGGCAAGCCGCGTGGACCGTGATGTTCCCCTATTCCGCACAGGAGCAGAACAGGTTGGCCGGGGTGCTTCGACCGAGTATTCCCGAAGTGGAGAAGGTTGAGATCAGCGACGACCGACTCAACTCTGTGACCGCGCGTCTGGAAGCCGGAACGGATGCAGCACCGCGCCTGATGACGATCATCGACAGGATCGATGCCGGGACCTCACAGCCGTGGACGCTCTCGTGGACGGCAGGGCAGCCGACTCACAGCGGCAGCGGTTTGGCGACCGGAGCGACCGTGAGCGTCGGAGGATGCGACTACGTGCATGACAGCAAGTGGGAGCGTGAGCCCGACGAATACTACACCCCCAGTGCGCTCGCGGTCCGCGATCAGCTGCGAGGAAAGTATGACACCTGCGGCTGAGCCCAGGGTCGCGGATCTGCGCAGTCGACGCCGGCCGTCGGAAGGTCAACTTCGCCCTTCGTCCTGAGCCCGCTTCTTGCCCGTGGACTCCTCGGCAGCGACCTGAGCCTCATCGAAGACGGAAGGAGCCTCGGTGCCGTTCTCGTTTTCGTCTTCGCGACCGGGTGTGTGCAGATTGAATCGGATGATCGCCCAGCGGAAGAGGAAATAGTACACGACGGCATAGGCCAGGCCGATGACCAGCAGGAGGAGGACGGGGCCGATGCCTCCTGACAGTTCGGAGGCGCGACCCAGGTTGAGCAGGTAGTCCAGAGCGCCGGCAGAGAAGCCGAACCCGGATTTGATGCCGAGCGCATTCACCAGCGCCAACGACGAACCGGTGAGCACGGCATGGACCGCGTAGAGCGGGAACGCGACATAGGCGAATGCGTATTCGAGCGGTTCCGTGATTCCGGTGATGAAGGCGGTGAGAGCCACGGAGAGCATGATGCCGCCGACGACCTTGCGGCGCTTCGGATGGGCGGTGCGATAGATCGCCAGGGCCGCGGCCGGCAGGGCGAACATCATGATCGGGAAGAAGCCGGTCATGAACGATCCTGTCCAATCAGCAGTGCCGTCCACCCCGGAGAAGAAGCACGTGATGTCGCCGTGCACGGTGTCTCCCGAGGAATTCGTGCACGAACCCAACTGGAACCACGGCAGATTGTTGAGAAGGTGATGAAGCCCGAATGGGATGAGGAGTCGGTTGACGGTGCCGAAGACGAATCCAGTGCCCGGGTTGGCGCCGTGTTCCATGAGGAAGCCGCCCACGCCCTTGTTGATGAGAGTGTCGAAGACAGGGTAGATGAGGCCCATGATCACAGCGATGAACATCGAGGCGATCGCGGTGACGATCGGAACGAAGCGGCGACCGCCGAAGAAACCGAGGTAGGTCGGAAGTTTGATCCGGTGGTAGCGCTGATAGAGAAGCGCGGTGACGATACCGACGACGATGCCGCCGAGCACTCCGTAGTTGATGACGTTCTCACCCTCACCATTGTCCGAGCCGAAGACCGGAGCCAGCGCGGTGAAGACGCCGTTGAGGACCATATAGCCGACGACGGCAGCCAGTGCCGTGGAACCGTCGGCCTTCTTGGCGAAGCCGATGGCGACACCGACGGCGAAGATCAGCGGCAGATTGTCAAACAGAGCGGAGCCGGCGGCGGCGAAGACCGTCGCTACCGGCAGCAGCCAATCCGCGAACTTGCCGAGACCATCGGGACCGAGCATGTCCGGCTGTCCGAACCGCATCAGCAGGGCCGCGGCCGGCAGCACCGCGATCGGGAGCATGAGAGAACGGCCGACGCGCTGAAGTTGCGCGAATCCCGGCACCGTCCTCTTGCGTTTCTTCGGTGACTCGGCGGATGCAGTGGTCATCGGATTCCTCCTCGGGGGTGGGTCGATCGGATGCCGGGGTCCGGGCGATGATCGGACCCTCGGCACAGGACCGGTGGTTCGTCGATGCCGTGCGACACGGCCACGAGTCGCCGTAGACTTGTGACACAGATCGCAGAATGTGAAATCGACGCCGGCGCTTCATCGCCGGAGATGAAGGTGACAGATATGGACAAAGCAGCGCAGATTCTCGCCGGCCTGGGTGGCGCCGACAACATCGACGACATCGAAGCGTGCATCACTCGGCTGCGTGTCGAGGTCGGCGATGACGCACTCGTCGACGAGCAGGCGCTCACTGCCGCCGGCGCGTTCGGGGTCATGGTCCAGGGCAGCGCGGTCCAAGTCGTCGTCGGTCCGGAGGCCGACAACCTCGTCGACGACATCGAAGACCTCATGGGCTGAGTCATGTACTCGCCCTCCTTGTTCAACAGCGAACCTTGTCTGTGACCTTTGACACACGACAGTCTAGGTGAAAAGCTCCGATCCAGTGGTGAACGAATCCAGCAGTCGATGAAGGGCAGGAAGACGAGAGTGACAGTGACGATCTCATCTCCCATCACCGGTACGGTGATCCCTTTGACGGAAGTCCCCGATCCCGTCTTCGCGAAAGCGCTCGTCGGCCCTGGGACAGCCATCGATCCCGGAGACGCCGCGACACTGACGGTCAAGGCCCCCGTGTCCGGTACGGTGACGAGTCTCAAGCCTCATGCGTTCGTCATCTCCCACCGACCCGATCAGGGGGTGCTCGTCCACCTCGGCATCGACACCGTGCACCTGTCCGGTGCGGGTTTCACCATGTGCGCCGAGGTGGGGCAGCAGATCCAGGAAGGTGAGGAAGTCATCGTCTGGGACACCGCGGAATCACGTGAGGCAGGGAAGTCCGTGGTCGTGCCGGTCGTGGTCCTCGAAGCCGATGCGCAGGCGCTGACGATCGCCGAGGCCGGTCCGATCGCCGCGGGCGAGACCATCATCCGCGTCGACTGAGACAGGTGTTGCTCGCGGCTCGGGCGAGTCGCCTCAGTCGGAGAAGAGGGCGTGGACCTCTCCCGCGTGTTCTCTGCCGCCGAGGCCGGTCAGTTCGAGCACGACTGCCGAACCGATGACCTCGGCGCCGAGGTCGGCCACGAGTGCCTGAGCCGCAGTCAGTGTTCCTCCGGTGGCGAGGATGTCGTCGACGAGGAGGACGCGTGCGCCCTCTCCCAGCAAATCCGGTGCTTCGATCGTGGCGGTGCCGTATTCGAGTGAGTAGGAGGCTGCAGCAGCGGGCTTCGGGAGTTTGCCGGCTTTGCGGATGGGCAGGATGCCGACGCCGGTCATGGCCGCGATCGTACCGGCGAAGAGGAACCCACGGGCCTCGAGTCCGCCGACGAAGTCGAACTGACCGGCGAAGGGTGCGATGAGCGCCTCGGTGACGGCCCGCAGCGCGGGACCGTCGGCGATGAGCGGTGAGATATCGCGGAAGTTCACTCCCGGCTCAGGATGGTCGGGGATCGAGGTGATGAGGGACTTCGCGCGGTCCAATTCGGTAATCGTCACGGGTCAACGATACTCGGTGGCCCCACAGAGTCTCGTGCCGGTCCGGCACGGGTCTTGAAATCTGCGGGCGCTCGCCGCAGACTGCCGATGAGGGCGACACCCGCCGTCATGCACCCGGACAGGAGGCGACGATGGCCGACGATCGCAGGCGACTGTCGGTGACCGAGGCGTTCGAGGCGGTGCCGCGTGCCCATTTTCTGCCCGCAGCCGAACGGAGGCACTCGGCCAGCAACGTGCCCTTGGCGATCGGCCACGGTCAGACGAACTCCCAACCGAGCACGGTCGCCGATATGCTCGAACTCCTCGATGTCCGCCGCGGCGATCGGGTCCTCGACCTCGGTTCCGGCTCGGGGTGGACGACGGCGCTGCTGGCAGTGCTCGTCGGGGAGGAGGGGCAGGTGAACGGTGTCGAAAGGCACCGTGGACTCGTCGAGTCCTCGCGAGCGGTGATCGGAGGATTCGAGCAGGAGAGCGCTCGACGAATCGAGGGAGGACTCGCTGCGGTCGACATTCATGAGGCGAGGTCAGGGGTGCTCGGGCTGCCCGATGCCGCTCCGTTCGACAGGATCCTCGTCTCGGCCGGTGCCGAGGAGATGCCCGTCCAGCTGGTTGCTCAGCTGGAGATCGGCGGCATCATGGTCATCCCTGTGCAGGGGGAGATGCTCAAGGTCACGCGCACCGGAGTCGACGTCGATGACATCGCGATCACGGGGCACGGTCGGTACCGCTTCGTTCCCCTCATCCGCGAGTGATCGCGCTGGCCGGCCGTCCACATCCCCCAGGCTCACCGGGACGGAGCATGATCGACCTTCCGGGATTCCCTGCGTCGGTGGACGAACCATGAGATGGTGACGACGAGTCCGAGGAAGATGAAGGGTATGAGCGTAAAGATGTCCGAACCGTCGAACCCCGCCCGCCAGGACCAGGGCAGCAGGGGGTGTCCGAGCCTCCCTTCGGCGATGATCAGTCCGCAGACGAGGGGAATGAAGACGAGCCCGAACGCCAAGCCCGACAGCGACGTCTTCTCGACTTCCTTACCAGGCGGAACGCTCAGATCGACACCGCGTTTGCGTGCGTAGCGCTGTGTCGCTCTGCGGGGGAGTTCGAACAGCGTGCCGACGAGCACGAGGATGCCGGCCCACCACAGGCCCGAGGCGATGAACACCAGACAGATGACGCAGGCGATCCACTGGGCCACCGTATAGCCGCGGGCGATGGCATCAGTGATGATCTGACGTTCACGATCGTCGACATCGGCATCCATGCGTCCTCCTCGTCGCGTCGACTTCCTGTCAATGTGCAATATACATTGCTGAAACAGGAGAATCGATCACACCAGCGAGTCCTTCCAGGCCCGATGCAGCTGCGCGAACTTGCCCGTTCCGGCGATGAGGTCGGCCGGGGTTCCGTCTTCGATGATCCGTCCGGCATCCATGACGAGCACGCGGTCGGCGATCTCGACGGTCGAGAGGCGGTGGGCGATGATGATCGCGGTCCGGCCCTCGAGCACGGTGGCCAGAGCGTTCTGCACCAGCCTCTCCGAGGGGATGTCGAGATGGGCGGTCGCCTCGTCGAGGACGACGACATCCGGGTCGGCGAGGAAGACTCGGGCGAAGGACACGAGCTGACGCTGACCCGAACTCAGCCGGCCGCCGCGCTTCTTGACATCCGTGGCATAGCCTTCGGGCAGGCGGCGGATGAACCCGTCCAGTCCCACCGCCTTCGCTGCGGCGATGACCTCATCATCACCGGCTTCGGGGTTGCCGATCCTGATGTTGTCGGCGATGGTGCCGGCGAAGAGGAAGGACTCCTGGGTGACCATGACGACGTGTGATCGCAGCTGCGCGTCATCGAGGTCGCGCAGGTCCACCTCGTCGATGGTGATTCGGCCCTCGGTGGGATCGTAGAACCGGGTGACGAGCTTGACCAGGGTCGACTTGCCCGCCCCTGTGGCGCCGACGAGGGCGACGATCTGGCCCGCCGGAATGCGCAGATCGAAGCGGGGCAGCACATCGGGCCCGTCGCCGTAGGAGAATCGCACATGAGTGAGATCGACCGAGCGGCCGCTGGCCTGGCCGCTGTCCTGCGCGGGCAGTGAGTGGGGCTGGGAGGGTGGGATCACTTCGGGGTCGGTGTCGAGTACGGCCGCGATCTTCTCCAGCGCCGCGGAGGCGGACTGATAGAGGTTGAACGCCTGCACGAGTTCGTCGAGCGGGCCGTAGAACCGTCGCAGATAGAGGATGAACGCGGCGAGCACACCGATCTGGGTCCACCCTTCGATGACGAGCCAGGCACCGACGACGATGATCACGGTCTGGGTGACGTTGCCGATCAGCCGGGTCCACCCGGCGAACCAGGCCACCCCGCGCAGGGCATCGGTGTTGGCATCGCGGTAGCGCGAATCCTGATCGCTCAGCGTCCCACGTCGTTCGGGCTGGCGCCGATAGGCCTGGACCGCGCGGATGCCGCCCATCGTCTCGACGAAGTGGACGATGACCTTGGCGATCGAGGTCCGGGTGCGCCGATAGGCGTTGCGCTGGGTCGAATGTGCGGCCTTCGTGATGAAGAACAGCGGGATGAACCCGGCGAAGACGACGATGGCCAGCGGGATGTCGAGGACGATGAGGGTGACGGCGATGAAGATCATCTGCAGCAGCGCCAGGGCCGTATCGAAGAGCGAATAGGACAGGAACTGCTGCACGGATTCCATGTCCGAGGTCTGGCGGGAGACGAGGCGCCCCGAGGTCGACTTCTCGTGATAGCCCAGGTCGAGTCGCTGCACGTGGGTGAAGACCCTCTCCCGCAGGGTGAAGAGGATCTTCTGCGCGGTGATCCCGACGAGGCGGGTGGAGGTGAAGGCGAGCACCGCCGAAGCCACGGCCGAGGCGATGAACAGGGAGACCGCCGTGATGAGCGGCCCGGTGTCGCCGTCGACGGCGCGGGGGATGCCCTGGTCGAGGGCATCGGCGATGAAGACCGGCCCGATGACGAGCATGAGCGCGGTGAGGACGACGATGAGGGCGAGGAAGATCGCCATCGCCAGGTGCGGCCGGACCAGGGACTTGAGCAGGGCGCGAGCCTTCGCGGCGATGTCCGGCGGCAGTTCGTCGACTTCGTCGTCGCGATCGAGGCGGGGAATGCTCATCGGCGGCCTCCTTCCCAGCTGTGTGCGTCTGTCGTATGTGCTTCGGCCTTCGCGCTCGCTCCCATCAGCTCCCGGTAGAGAGGTGATGATTCGAGCAGCTGCTCGTGGGTGCCCAGGGCCGCGATCCTGCCTTCGTCGAGCACGGCGACGACATCGGCCAAGGCCGCGGTCGAGGGACGGTGGGCGATGATGAGCGTCGTCGAATCGGGCAGGATCTCGCGCAGGGCCCTCTGCACCCGGTCCTCGGTGTCGACGTCGACGGCCGAGAGCGGATCGTCGAGGACGAGGATGCGGGGACGACCGATGACCGCACGCGCCAGCGCCAAGCGCTGCCGCTGACCGCCGGACAGGGACAGGCCCTGTTCACCGACCCGAGTGCCCAGGCCCTCGGGCAGTCGGGAGACGAAGTCCTTCGCCGAGGCGATCTCCAGAGCCGTCCAGATCTCGTCCTCGTCCGAGCCGGGAGCCCCCATCTCCACGTTCTCGGCCACCGAGGCCGAGAACAGGATCGGATCCTCGAAGGACACCGACACGAGATGACGGAGCTCATTGACCGGCATGTCCCGGATGTCGACCCCGTCGATGCGCACCGCGCCGGCGGTGACGTCCTGGAGTCGGGGAACCAGCGAAGCCAGCGTCGTCTTGCCCGAACCGGTGGCGCCGACAAGTGCCAGCGTCTGTCCCGGTTCGATGCGCAGATCGAGGCCGTGCAGAGTGAGACGGTCGGTGTCGGCGAAGTGGAAGTCGACGGAATCGAATTCGAGCGCTCCGCGATAGGATCCGACATCGGGATCGTCGTCGACGCTGCCGTCGGTGTCGGTGATGTCATGCCGGATGTCGATGACCTCCCAGTACCGTGTCGCCGCGGTCAGCGACATGAGCGCATCGGCAAGCAGGAAGCCGAGCATCTCGATCGGCATCCGCAGCACCATCGAGATGGTCACACCGGCGACGACGGTGCCGATGGTCGTCCAGCCCTGGACGACGCCCCAGGTGCCCACGCCGACGATGGCGGCCTGCGCCAGGGTCGGCAGAAGCAGCAGGACGCTCCAGAACCAGGAGTCGAGTTTGGCCTTGCGGATCTCGAGACCTTTGAACTTCTGCGACACGAGGGAGAACCGTTCGGCGGCCCAGGGGGAGCGGCCGAAGGATTTGAGGATGCGGATGCCCTGGATGGACTCCTCGACCTCTGTCGTGATCTCACCGATCGTGTCCTGAGACCGCCGCGAGGTCTCCCGGTACCTGCGTTCGAAGATCGACACCGACACGATCGTCGGCACGGCCATCGCGATCATGATGAGGCCGAAGACCGGCTGCAGGATCGAGAGCATGACAGTGCCGACGAGGATGACGATCGGCGTCGACAGGAGGAAGGGCAGCCCGAACGCGAAGAAGCGGCGCATCTGCGAGAGGTCGTTGACCGCGCGGGAGAGGAGCTGACCCGATTCCCAGGAGTCGTGGATCGCCACCGAGGTGTACTGCAGGCGATCGAAGAGACGGGAGCGCCACATGATCTCCCAGCCCGAGACCACGGGCGCGACGATCATCCGACGGGCCCACATGCCCACCGCCTCGGCGACGCCGATGGCCAGGACTCCGAGCACGGGCAGCCACAGGGCCGACAGATCACGGTGCGCGATCGGTCCGTCGATGATGTAGCCGGTGATCATCGGCACGACGAGTTGGATGCCGTTGGCCAGGAGAGTGAGGACGAGCACGAGGATGTACACGCCGATGCGGGAGCGGAGATCGGGCCAGAAGCGGAGGAGGGGGCGCACGAGTATCAAGCCTAGTCGCAGACTGTGAGGTATTCCACGTTTGCGGCAGCGCCGGTTCCCTTTTCACTCCGCGCTGAACGCGGGGCTGAGCGCGCCCGGAAGGGCAGAGGTCCTGCGCACTGTCTCACCTGCCAACCGGAACGCGTCTCATTGGGCAAGACAAAAGATTGCGAGGTTTGACAC
Source organism: Brevibacterium sp. FAM 24630 (assembly GCF_049804075.1). Taxonomy (NCBI): domain Bacteria; kingdom Bacillati; phylum Actinomycetota; class Actinomycetes; order Micrococcales; family Brevibacteriaceae; genus Brevibacterium; species Brevibacterium sp. FAM 24630. The sequence continues at coordinate 220,562 of NZ_JBNBZD010000001.1, read as the reverse complement.
CCCCACTGGGCGAGGTGAACTATTGAGGCATGACTCACCTTCTTGTCGTCGTTATTCATCAGCGCGCGGATCTTCCGTAGCCTGTCAAGACGACACGTTCCGCGCGCCCCTACCGAAACCGGAGGGGCTTTTTTCATGTGGAGACGAGAAGGACACCTAGGAAGGATAGGAATCGATGGCAGCCAAGCCCTCGACCGCGAAGCCCACGGGGAATCCCCCCGCGGCCACGCCGGTCACCGCCACACCGTCCAGCATTCGTCGCAACACCGGACCGGAGGTCCTCACCGGTGCGCAGGCGATCGTCCGCAGCCTCGAGAAGCTTGAGGTCGAGACGGTGTTCGGGCTTCCCGGCGGAACCATCCTTCCCACCTATGACCCGCTGTTCGAGACCGACAAGATCCGCCACATCCTCGTCCGCCACGAGCAGGGCGCCGGCCATGCGGCTGAAGGGTATGCGGCCGCGTCGGGCAAGCTCGGCGTGTGCATCGCGACCTCGGGCCCGGGTGCGACGAACCTCATCACGGCGCTCGCCGATGCGCATATGGACTCCGTGCCGATGCTCGCGATCACCGGTCAGCAGGCTTCGAGCCTGCTCGGCACCGACGCCTTCCAGGAGGCCGACATCGTCGGAATGACGATGCCGGTGACCAAGCACAGCTTCCTCGTCACCAAGGCCGAGGACATTCCGACTGCGCTGCTCAACGCTCATCACATCGCCACCACCGGCCGGCCCGGCCCCGTCCTCGTCGACATCACGAAGGACGCGCAGACGGGCACCGCACCGTTCGTGTGGCCCGATGAGCCCGTGCTGCCCGGCTACCGTCCGATCCTCAAACCGCACGCCAAGCAGATCCGCGAGGCCGTACGGCTGATCTCCGAAGCCCAGCGTCCGGTGTTCTACATCGGCGGCGGAGTCATCCGCTCGGAAGCGGAGAAGGAGCTGCTGCGCCTGGCCGAGGCGACGAACATTCCCGTGGTCACCACGCTCATGGCCCGCGGCGCCTTCCCCGACTCGCACCAGTTGCACCTGGGCATGCCCGGAATGCACGGCAGCGTGCCTGCGGTGACCGCATTCCAGAAGGCCGATCTGCTCATCGCCATCGGCGCCCGCTTCGACGACCGGGTGACCGGTAAGCTCGACTCCTTCGCTCCGGAGGCGCAGGTCATCCACGCCGATATCGACCCGGCCGAGATCGGGAAGAACCGTGACGTCGACGTCGCGATCGTCGGGGACGCCCGCGAGGTGCTCGCCGAGATGCTCTCGGAGATGCGCAGCAAGTTCCCCAAGGCGCTCGAACGTCAGCGCGAACCCTGGTGGCGTTTCCTCAATCGTCTCAAGCAGACCTATCCGCTCGGCTACGAGCGTCACGGTGAACTGTGCGATCCGCAGTACGTCATCTCGCGGATCTCTGCGCTCACCGGCCCCGAGGCGGTCTATGCCGCAGGCGTGGGCCAGCACCAGATGTGGGCGGCGCAGTTCGTCGAGTTCGAACGCCCGAAGTCCTGGCTGAACTCCGGCGGACTCGGCACCATGGGCTACTCCGTGCCCGCGGCCATGGGCGCGAAGGTCGCCCAGCCCGACCGAGTTGTGTGGGCCATCGACGGCGACGGATGCTTCCAGATGACGAATCAGGAGCTCGCGACCTGCGCGCTCAACAACATCCCGATCAAGGTCGCGATCATCAACAACTCCTCGCTGGGGATGGTCCGCCAGTGGCAGACCCTGTTCTACGACGGCCGATACTCGAACACCGATCTCAACACCGGGCATGAGACGATCCGGATCCCCGATTTCGCCAAGCTCGCCGAGTCCTACGGCTGCGAGGCGCTGCGCGTCGACCGCAACGAGGATGTCGATGCGGCGATCGAGAAGGCTCTGTCGATCAACGACCGGCCCGTCGTCCTCGACTTCACGGTTCCGGCGGATGCGATGGTGTGGCCGATGGTCGCGGCCGGTGTGTCGAACGACGAGATCGAATACGCCCGCGGCATCCGCCCGGAATTCGACGGTGAGGGCGAAGAGGAGGCCGAAGCGGCCATCGCCGAGGCCGGGGAGCAGGAAGACGGCACGGTGCGTTCCGTGGCTCAGATCGAAGGAGGCCTGGAATGAACAACCGGCACACACTCTCAGTCCTGGTCGAGAACAAGCCGGGTGTGCTCACCCGGTTCACCGGACTCATCGCCCGGCGCGGCTTCAACATCCACAGCCTCGCCGTCGGTGTGACCGAGCGCGACGAACTCTCCCGCATCACCGTCGTCGTCGACGTCAACGATGTGCCGCTGGAGCAGGTGACCAAGCAGCTGAACAAGCTCGTCAACGTCATCAAGATCGTCGAACTCGAGCCCGAGACCTCGGTGCGGCGGGCCCATGTGATCTACAAGGTCAAGGCCAACGCCGCGACCCGCCCGCAGGTCGCCTCGGCGGTCGAGATGTTCCGCGCGAAGATCGTCGATGTCGGTCCGGAGTCGGTCAGCGTCGAAGCCACCGGTGAGCTCGGCAAGGTCGAGGCGCTGCGTGAGGTCCTCGAGCCCTTCGGGATCAAGGAGATCGTGCAGTCGGGCACCGTGGCGATCGGACGCGGGGCGAAGTCGATCACCGACCGCGCCCTGCGCGGCTGACCGACCGCGCACCCCGTCCGGGCCCGCCCGGGCGGCCGCCTCGGTGAGGTATTCGCGTTCCATTTGGTGGAACGTCCGTCATCTCAATAAATGAACATCAGTACCGAACTGTGAAACAATGGGGACATCACCCCGTAATCCTAAGGAGCTAGAACTATGGCAGCAGAACGCTTTTACGATGATGATGCCGACCTGTCCGTCATCCAGGGCAAGAAGGTCGCCGTCATCGGGTACGGCAGCCAGGGCCACGCGCACTCGCTGAGCCTGCGCGACTCGGGCGCCGAGGTCCGCATCGGCCTCAAGGAGGGCTCGGCCAGCCGCGACAAGGCCGCTGCCGAAGGCCTCGAGGTCGGCACCCCCGCCGAGGTGGCCGCATGGGCCGATGTAATCACCATCGCCGCACCCGACCAGGTGCAGGCCGAGATCTACAACAGCGAGATCAAGGATCAGCTGGCTCCCGGCAAGACGCTCGTGTTCATCCACGGCTTCAACATCCGCTACGACTACATCCAGGCTCCCGAGGGTGTCGACGTCATCATGGTCGCCCCGAAGGGCCCCGGCCACGTCGTGCGTCGTGAGTTCGTCGACGGACGCGGTGTGCCCGTCCTCGTCGCCGTTGAGGTCGACGCTTCCGGCAAGGCCTGGGACACCGTCCTGTCCTACGCCAAGGCCATCGGCGGCCTGCGCGCCGGCGGCATCAAGACGACCTTCACCGAGGAGACCGAGACCGACCTGTTCGGTGAGCAGACCGTGCTCTGCGGCGGAGTCTCGCACCTCGTGCAGTACGGCTTCGAGACCCTGACCGAGGCCGGCTACCAGCCCGAGATCGCCTACTTCGAGGTCCTCCACGAGCTCAAGCTCATCGTCGACCTGATGGTCGAGGGCGGCATCGCCAAGCAGCGCTGGTCCTGCTCCGACACCGCTGAGTACGGTGACTACGTCTCCGGCCCGCGGGTCATCACCCCCGAGGTGAAGGAGAACATGAAGGGCGTCCTCGACGACATCCAGAACGGCAAGTTCGCCGAGCGCTTCATGAACGACCAGAAGAACGGTGCACCGGAGTTCAACGAGCTGCGTGCGAAGGAAGAGCAGCACCCGATCGAGTCCACCGGTCGCGAGCTGCGCAAGATGTTCGCATGGCTCAAGGACAGCGACGACGACTACACCGAGGGCACTGCCGCTCGCTGAGTCCCCTCGCCGAGGCGGCGGTGCTTGAGCACCGCCGGATGAGGTGAGAGAAGCCCCGAACACCGACAGGTGTCCGGGGCTTCGTCGTGTGCCGGCGCAGGTGCGGAGACGAGTTGCCGGGTCATGGTGTGCCCGATGGATCCGCCTCGCCGAGGTGGCGAGCTGTTCGACGGTTCTCTGCTCAGGTTCTGCCGTTTCTCACGCCTTCGGCGGCACGGGGAGGTGATCTCGATTACTGTGGAGGGGTGACGAACTACAGATTCGAAGACTTCAAACCGACCATCGACGAGTCCACCGGCGAGCCCGATGAGCGCACGAAAGGCTATTTCGCGTCGACGAGCGTGGGCTTCCACGACCCGCGGTCGACCGATGCGGCCCTGCTCAATCGGGTCAAGCGGGCGATCGCCGATGGGCGCAACCTCACGGCCGTCTACGCTGATCAGGAGTTCGCCCATGGGCTCGACTCCGCGATCCCGGTGGCGACGTTCGCGTGGTTCGAGAAGCTCGTCAACGTCGGCGGGGGACGCCTCGTGCCCGGCCACCTCATCACGTGGATCACGGTGCGCCCAACCCATCGGCGGCGCGGACTGCTCCGCACGCTGATGACCACCGACCTCGCCGAGGCGAAGGCCAACGGCTATCCGTTCGCCGCGCTGACGGCGACCGAGGGCGGAATCTACTCCCGATTCGGCTTCGGTGTGGCCACGTGGTCGCATTCGATCGAGGTCGACACCTCGCCCGGGTTCAAGATGGTCCGCGAACCCGACCGGCGGGTGGAGATGTGCCTGCCCAGTGAGCTGCGGGAGCTGGCTCCGAAGATCTACGGCGAATTCATGCGGAGCTCGCCCGGAGCCATGGAGCGCCAGCAGACCTACATCGAGCGCGCCACCGGTGCGCTCAATGTCGAGACCGGGGAAGAGGACCGCGGAGTCCGCGCGGCACTGCACTTCGATGAGCAGGGCGAGCCCGACGGCTATGTCTCCTACAAGTTCGCCGGTTGGTCGAAGACCCCGCCGACCGTCGACATCATCGATTTCGTGGCCGTCACCGATGCCGCGTACGCCTCCCTGTGGTCATTCCTCGCCGCGATCGACCTTTCGACGCGGGTGACCTTCGCCGAGTCCGCCGAATACTCTCCGCTGCCGTGGCTGCTCACCGATTCGCGACGCGTGAAGACCGTAGCGACCGAAGACAACATCTGGATCCGCATCCTCGACGTCAAGGCCGCATTGGAGGCCCGACCCTGGTACGTGCCCGGGACCCTGACGATCGATGTCGACGATTCGCTCGACCTGACCGGGGGACGGTTCACCATCACTTCGGACGGGCAGAGCGCCGAGGTGACACCCGCCTCGGATTCGACGCCTGCAGACCTCGGGCTGGGCATCGCCGAGCTCGGCTCCCTGTACTTCGGCGGGGCCGATCCGGTCATCCTCTCCCGCGCTGGGCGCCTCGATGAGAAGACTCCGGGGGCTGCCGTGCTCGCCAGCGCGATGTTCAGCCTCGGTCGGGCACCGTATTCGCCGAACGGTTTCTGAGGGCCCGGTCTGTTGAGCGATTTTCCCAGAATCTGAGACCTTGTGAGCGCATTCGCGAAGTCTCATAAGATGGACACGTCCCGGATGCACCACCAGGAGGAAATCAGTGCCCAAACCCGTCGTGCTCATCGCCGAAGAACTGTCGCCGGCCACCATCGAAGCTCTCGGAGGAGACTTCGATATCCGCCACACCGAGGGTGCTGACCGTTCCCAGCTCCTTCCCGCCATCGCCGATGCCGATGCGATCCTCGTCCGCTCGGCCACGCAGGTCGATGCCGAAGCGATCGCGGCGGCGAAGAATCTCAAGGTCATCGCCCGCGCCGGCGTCGGACTCGACAATGTCGATGTCCCGGCTGCCACCTCGGCGGGTGTCATGGTCGTCAACGCACCGACGTCGAACATCGTCTCGGCTGCCGAATTGACCATGGCCCACATCCTGGGATCCGCACGCTACTTCGGCGCCGGCAACACCTCACTCAAGGCGGGGGAGTGGAACCGGAAGAAGTACACCGGCGTCGAGCTCTACGAGAAGACGCTGGGCATCGTCGGACTCGGTCGCATCGGCGGACTCGTCGCCGAGCGCGCGAAGTCGTTCGGCATGCGTCTCGTCGGCTACGACCCCTACATCACGCAGGCCCGTGCCGCGCAGATGGGCGTCGAGGTCGTCGACCTGCCCGGCCTGCTCGCCGTGTCCGACTTCGTCACCGTGCACATGCCCAAGACACCTGAGACGATCGGCATGATCAGCACCGAGGAGCTCAAGGCCGCGAAGCCCGGTGCCCGGTTCATCAACGTCGCCCGCGGCGGCATCATCGACGAGGAGGCACTCGCCTCGGCGATCGCGGCCGGTGAGGTCGGCGGTGCCGGCATCGACGTGTGGAACACCGAGCCGCCGGAGCATTCGGCACTCATGGAGCTCGACTCCGTCAACGTCACCCCGCATCTGGGTGCCTCGACGCATGAAGCACAGGAGAAGGCCGGAGTGGCCGTCGCGAAGTCCGTGCGCAAGGCCCTGGCCGGCGAGCTCGTGCCCGATGCGGTCAACGTCGCCGGCGGTGCCATCCACGAGGATGTGCGCCCGGGCATCCCGCTGGCTGAGCGTCTCGGCCGGGTCGTCAATGCGCTGGCCGACTCCTCGGTCACGCACTTCAAGGTCGAGGTCAACGGTGAGATCGCGGACAAGGACGTCTCCGTCCTCAAGCTCTCCGCTCTCAAGGGCCTGTTCAAGGACGTCGTGTCCGACCAGGTCTCCTACGTCAATGCACCGCTGCTGGCCGAGGAGCGCGGAATCGGCGTCGAGCTCGTTACCGATCCCTACTGCGAGTCGTTCCGCAATATCACTCGACTCACGGCGACGACGAGCACAGGACAGCGGATCTCCGTGGCGGGCACCGTGACCGGACCGAAACTCGTGCAGAAGCTCACCGAGGTCGACGGCTACTCGCTCGAGATCGAGCTGACCGACAACCTGCTGATCTTCCGCTATGAGGATCGGCCGGGCATCATCGGTCAGCTGGGTCTGGCGCTCGGGGCCAACAGCGTCAACATCGCCGGTATGCAGGTCTCGCCCGCGTCGACGAGCAATGAGGCGCTGTCTGTGCTCGCAGTCGACTCGGTCGTCTCCGACGAGGTCGTCAAGGCCGTCGCCGGGGCCGTGAATGCATCGACGTTCACCGCGGTGTCGCTGCAGGAGGACTGACTCACCGAAGCGTCCGTATCAGGGCCCGTTCATCCCGCCAGCCACAGAGCGAAGCGGGGTGAGCGGGTCCTTCGTCTCAGCAGAGTCCAGAACTCATCGGCGAGTACGGCAACGGCGATGCCGATGAGTGCTCCGGCGAGAGTATCGGTGAGCCAGTGGACCTGGAGAGCGGTGCGTGACCACATCATCGTCAGGATCCAGACGCCCGCGGCGATGAACGACCAATGGAAGCGCAGCCTCGGTGCCGGAGCCCTCATCTGCTGTTCGTGAGCACGGTCGGCATCCGCGCATTGTGCGTGTGCGCGTCGCGCTTCCCTGCGCTGTTCGTGAGCACGGGAGGCGATGATCGCCAGGCTCATCGCCAGGGCGGCGGCTCCCATCGAGTGCCCCGAAGGGTAGGAGAATCCGAGGGACTCGTAGAGCTGATCGCTCGGGCGCAGTCGCGTGACGATGGCTTTGAGGATCTCCGAGGTGGCGATGCCGGCGAGCATCGTTGTGGCCAGGAAGGCAGCGGATCTCCACCGTCGAAGCAGAGCGAAGAGTGCTGTGAGCAGCCCGGTGCAGATGACGACACCGGTGCCGCCGCCGACTTCAGCGAGGACGACGGCGACCCAGTACGGGACGGAGCCGTGGTCGAGGCCGACGAATCCGAGCCAGGACTGATCGACCGGAGTGGGGCCGATGTGGTCGAGGCGCAGCCACAAGCCGAAGGCGATGACGAGCAGGACGGCCGGCAGCGTCGACCACAGCAGCCAGCTGGGCTGCCTGCTCAAGCGTTCCAGAGGCCGTAGGTGTCGGCCAGCGAAGCGATCTTCTTCGCGCGGGCCAGGCGCGGGAGGTAGGAGCCGTCGGTGATCTCGGATCCGCCCTCCGCGGCTTCGAGCATCTGCCGGGCCCAGTCACGTTCGTCCTCGCTCGGGCTCATCGCCTCGTTGAGGGTGTTGACCTGGTCGATGCTGAGCACGAGTTTGCCGGTCATGCCCATCATGTGGGTGATCTCGGCGTCGGACCAGACCTTCTCGGCATCGGCATCGGCGGCCGACGGGCCGTCGATGGGGCCGGGCAGGCCACCCATACGGGAGGCGATGGTCAGGCGCGATCGTGCGTAGGCCAGGGCCATGGGATCACCGGAGAAGCCGGTGTCCTTGCGGAAGTCATTGGTGCCGAACGCGAGCCGGAAAGTGCCGGGCGCCTCGGCGATTCGGGTGGCGTTCTCGACTCCGCGTGCGGATTCGAGGAGCGCGAGCACGGGCAGGCCTGCCTTTGCGCGCATCGCAGTGTAGGACACCTGCTCGGGGCGTTCGGTCTCCGGCAGCATCACTCCGCGCAGGCCGGGGAGCATCGCGATCGCGGCGAGGTCGTCATCCCAGAACTCGGATTCCATCTTGTTGATGCGCACCCAGGCGGACATTCCGTTCTCGAGGGCGCGTACGACATTGTCGCGGGCGTCGAGCTTCTTGTCTTCGGCGACGGAAGCCTCGAGGTCGAAGATGACGGAATCCGCTTCCGAGGTCTGCGCGGGAGTGAAGCTCTCCTCTTTGGCAGCGTTGACGAGCAGCCAGGACCGGGAGAGCTTGGCGGGCAGAGCTGCGGCACGGGCATTGCGGATGGTTTCGGTCAATGATCGACTTTCTCTCGGGGCTGGGAACTGGCGGCCCCCACGGGGTTTGGGGTGCTATGTCCATCTTCGTCGCTGCCGGCGCAGATGTGTAGCCGACAGCAGGGATTGAGACGTGAATTTGTTCATGGTGGCACACGGGGGTCGGGCGCGAACGTCGCTGCACCCCCGCGCCATTGCGTCGGCGCAGACGACTGTCCACATTATAGGACAGGGGAGTTGAATGGTGAGATGAAGTCTTATTCTGTGAGCATGAAGTTCTCAATCGCAGTCATGCCCGGAGATGGAATCGGCAACGAGGTCGTCCCCGAAGGCCTCAAAGTCCTCCAGCGTGCCATCGAAGTCGCGGGAGAGCCCGTCGAGCTCGAGCTCACCGACTACACGGTCGGCGCGCAGCGCTGGCATGAGACGGGTGAGACGCTCACCGATGAGGAGCTCGAGTCGCTGCGGGACCATGACGCCATCTTCTTCGGCGCCTGCGGAGATCCGTCCGTGCCCTCGGGCGTGCTCGAGCGCGGAGTCATCCTCAAGATGCGCTTCGGGCTCGGCCATGCGGTGAATCTGCGTCCCTCGAAGCTGTTCGCCGGGGTGACCAGCCCGCTGGCGGCGCCCGGGAAGATCGATTTCGTCGTCGTCCGCGAGGGAACCGAAGGCTCCTATACGGGTTCGGGCGGCTCCGTGCGCACCGATACCCCGCAGGAGGTCGCGACCGAGGTCTCGGTCAACACCTGGTACGGAGTCGAGCGCGCCGTCCGCGACGCCTTCGCTCGCGCGCAGGCCCGGAACAAGAAGCTCACGTACGTCCACAAGCACAATGTCATGGTCCACGCCGGACACCTGTGGCGCCGCGTCGTCGAGAAGGTCGGGCAGGAGTACCCCGAGGTGGCCGTCAACTACGAGCACACGGATGCCTGCACGATCTACATGGTCACGGACCCGAGCCGTTACGACGTCATCGTCACCGACAACCTCTTCGGCGACATCCTCACCGACCTCGCCGCCGCAGTCACCGGCGGAATCGGGTTGGCCGCCTCGGGCAACCTCAACGTCGAAGGCACCGCGCCAAGCCTCTTCGAGCCCATCCACGGATCGGCACCGGATATCGCCGGACAGCAGATCGCGGACCCGACGGCATCGATCCTCTCTGGTGCACTCATGGCCTCTCACCTCGGGCTCGAGACCGTAGCGAAGTCGATCGAGGTCGCCGTCGAAGCCGACCTCGCCGATCGCGACGGAACGAAGCGCTCCACCACCGAGGTGGGGGACGCGATCGCGGCACGGCTCGGCTGAGCCCTCACCACGTCGTCGGCGACGGTCGGCACGTGACTTCACGGTTGCCTCGGCGAAGGCGTGCGTCTGACTTCACGGCCACCTGGGCAAGGGCGGGAGTGTGACTTCACAACCACCTCGGCGAAGTGGCGATCATCCCGACCGCGGGACGAAGCGGACATCACCCCGGCGCGACTCGTGCCGGGGTGATGGACTACCCTGACAGTGTCACTCATCACAATGAGAAGAGAGCTCCCATGACTGATTTCACCGTTCTTAAGAATCTCCAGCCGCAACCCGAGCTGGTCCGCGAGAACATCAAGAAGGATCCCGGTTTCGGCCAGTACTTCACCGACCATATGGCGCACATCCGATACACGGTCGATGACGGTTGGCAGGGGCACGAGGTCAAGCCCTACGGTCCGCTCGTCCTCGACCCGGCGGCCGCTGTGCTGCACTACGCTCAGGAGATCTTCGAAGGGCTCAAGGCCTACCGTCATGCTGACGGCTCGGTCTGGACCTTCCGTCCCGAGCGCAACGCCGCGCGCATCAACAAGTCAGCCGAGCGTCTCGCTCTGCCGCAGCTGAGCGAAGAGGACTTCGTCAACTCGCTCAAGACCCTCGTCGCCCAGGATCAGGTCTGGGTTCCGACGCCGGAGTCGGACGCCGACGAGTCGAGCCTGTACCTGCGTCCCTTCATGATCGCGACGGAGCGGTTCCTCGGCGTGCGGGCCAGCCACGAAGTCGACTACTACGTCATCGCGTCCCCTGCCGGACCGTACTTCTCCGGCGGCATCAAGCCCGTGTCGATCTGGCTCTCTCCCAAGCTCAAGCGCGCCGGAGCCGGCGGCACCGGTTTCGCCAAGTGCGGCGGCAACTACGCCTCTTCTCTGGTCGCGACCAACGAGGCGGCGGCCAACGGCTGCCAGCAGGTGCTGTTCACCGATTCGGTGGAGAATAAGTACATCGACGAGCTCGGTGGAATGAACCTCATGCTCGTGACGAAGAGCGGCAAGCTGCTCACTCCGGAACTGAGCGACTCGATCCTCGACGGCGTCACCCGTCGTTCGCTGCTCGAGCTGGCACCGCAGCTCGGGCTCGAGCCCGAAGAGCGCCAGATCTCCGTCGAGGAATGGCGCGAGGGTGCGGCCAGCGGTGAGATCGTCGAAGCTTTCGCGTGCGGCACCGCCGCGGTCATCACACCGATCGCCAAGCTCGTCAGTGAAGACTTCACCATCGACCACGGCGAAGCCGCTGGCGAGAAGACCATGGAGCTGCGCAAGACGCTGCTCGGAATCCAGTACGGTCGCCTCGAAGACAAGAACAACTGGCTCGTGCGCCTGGCCTGAGGCTGGGGCTGACCGGGACTGACGGGGCGGGGACGGCCTCGGGGCTGATGGCTCGGGGACTGCCTCGGGGTTGTTGGCTCGGGGTTGACGGGCCCCGGCTCGGCTGGCGGGCCGGACGCTGCGGTGATCGCAGCGTCCGGCCTTTCTGCGTTCGTGCGGATGTTACTTGTTGCTGAGGCGGCGCGTACGTTCCGTGCCTGCACATGGACTGTTTTACTCAATTGTGCGTAAATTGAGGTACTGTGTCTTCGTGCACACGACAACCTCGGCGTCGACACCGACCGCCTCCGAAGTCATCGCCCAGCTCCCCTGGAAATGGCGCACTCAGGGTGCCATCTTCATCATCGGTGGGCTCGGTTTCATGTTCGACGCGTGGGACGTCGCCCTCAACGGGTTCCTCATCCCGCTGCTCAGCGACTACTGGAGCCTGAGCGTCGGCGAGGCCGCGTGGATCGCCACAGCGAACCTCATCGGGATGGCGCTGGGCGCATTCATCTGGGGCGGCATCGCCGATGTCATCGGCCGGAAGAAGGCATTCACTCTCACGCTCCTCGTCTTCTCGATCTTCACGGTCGCCGGGGCCTTCGCTCCAGCCTACGGGTGGTTCATCCTCTTCCGATTCCTTGCGGGATTCGGACTCGGCGGATGCATCCCCGTCGACTATGCGCTGGTCGGAGAGTTCACTCCCAGTCGTCATCGTGGACGCGTGCTCACTGCCATGGACGGCTGGTGGCCGATCGGTGCATCTCTGTGTGCTTTCGTGTCTGCCTATCTGCTCGACTTCGGCGACTGGCGACTGATCATGCTCGTCATGATCGTCCCGGCGCTGCTCACCGTCGCTGTCCGGTTCGGAATCCCCGAATCACCCCTCTATCTCGCTTCGGTCGGCCGCTACCGGGAAGCCGACGCAGTCATCACCCGGCTTGTCGAGCGCACCGGCGCCGATGTCCGTGAATGGACGCACGATGCGCCGAGTGCTGTTGGCACGGACGGCGACGTCCAGCCTGTTCCGGACGATGAAACCGCCCAGCACTCAGACTCCTCAGCAGGGCCCGCGGACCCGGCGGACTCAGCGGACCCAGCGGGCCTACCCAGCCCAGCAGGCTCAGCAAGCTCAGCGGGCTCGAGCGTGAACCGGCAGCTGCGTGCTGCCAGCGGTCAGCTCGTGCAGCTCTGGCAGCACTCGGCCAAGACGACTCTCGTCTCCTGGTCGCTGTTCGTCTCTGTTCTCCTTGTCTACTACGCGGCACTGACATGGCTGCCCGGAATCCTCAAGAAGCAGGGTTTGGCCGACCAGGCGGCCTTCCTCGTGACGGGGTCGATGACTGCGGTCGGCATCCTCGGCGTGGTCGTCTCGGCCCTCATCGTCGAGCGATTCGGACGCAAGGCTGTGCTGGGTGTGTCTTCGATCCTCGCCGCTGTGCTCCTCGTCGGGGCAGCGGTGTTCATCGAAGCCTCCGGTGCCGAACTCACCTTCACTGCGAAAGCGACGATCATCGGATTCGGGTTCGTCATCCAGATCGCGATCCCGACCCTCTACACCTATGTCTCCGAGCTCTACCCGACGCGTCTGCGCGGCTCTGGATTCGGGTGGGCTTCAGCGGCATCACGATTGGCGACGGGCATTGCGCCGATCGTCTTCGGCGCGTTCATGTGGCCGGTGCTCGGACTCACGCTGACGTTCATCCTCACCGGTGCCCTCGTCGTCGCAGCGGTCGTGCTCATGAGCTTCCTCGCTCGAGAGACCACCGGCGAAGAACTGAGCTGAGCCAGTCTACTGCGCTGAGCCAGTCAATCGACGGGTCGGGAATCCGCCTGGCGGCTGCCTGGGTCGAAGGCGGCCGTCAGCCGATTTGCAGGCTTGTGACCTGGGGATACGTGCACGGGAAAAGTCGTGTCAGTGCCTCCGTATAGTGTGTGAGGCATGGAGGCAGCGCAGGTTCCAGACGTACTCACCGAGATCCGTCGGTGGCGCACCCGCCTGTCCGAATTGCCCCCGGCAACGACCGAGGAAGAGGCCATCGACCGGATCACGGCGTTGGAGGAACTGACCGCAGCGGGCGCGGCCGCGCAGGCGCGGGAGACCCTGACATTCGACATGCTCCGCCGAAACCGGGAAGCCGAAGACGGAGTCGCCAGCAAGAAGCAGGGACTCGGAGTCGGGGCCGAGGTCGGCCTGGCGAGGAAAGTCTCCCGCTACCGTGGCGACGGGCTCCTGAAGTTCTCGCGCACGCTTCTCATGGACCTGCCCCACACCTATGCGGCGATGAAGGGCGGCGACATCTCGGAGGAGAAGGCCCGCGTCGTCGCGAAGGAATCCGACTGGCTGCCGCGCGAAAAGAAGCACGAACTCGATGAACGTATGGCCGAGCGCCTCCCCGAGGTGGGAGTCAGACGACTCGGCAACGAGGTGCGAGCGCTGGCACAGAAACTCGACCAAAAAGCTGCGGTCGACCACCTCGAACGCTGCGTCGAAGAGCGCGCGGTGACCGTGCGCCCGGCACCAGGGAACATGGCCTACCTGACGGCACTGCTGCCGATGCCGCAGGCAGTTGCCGCCTACACCAACCTGCAGAAGTCGGCACAGAGCCTCATCGCCACCGGCGAGGCCGACGGACGGACACAGAGCCAGATCACCGCTGACCTGCTGGTTGAGCGGCTGACCGGGCAGGAGACGACCGCCGCCGTGCCCACAGAAATCCACCTCATCATGCAGGCGAGCAGTCTGTTCGGGCCGGGAGACGAGCCTGCTTGGTTCCCCGGAGCCGGCCCGATCCCCGCGCAGTCGGCCCGGGACTTCGTGGTCGAAAACGACGCCGCCATGTTCATTCGACGGCTCTACACCCGTCCGGAGGACGGCCAGCTGGTGCGGATGGACTCGCGGCGCAGGGAATTCTCGGGCCTGCTTCGGCGCATGGTTACCTTCCGTGACGACGTCTGCCGCTCACCCTGGTGCGAGGCGCCCATCAAACATGCCGATCACGCGGATTCGTTCGCCTCCGGCGGCGAAACCGACTGGGACAACTCGTCCGGTCTCTGCGCGGCCTGCAACTATGCGAAAGAACTCACGGGATGGCGCCACAAGGCGACCCCAGATGCTCTTGAGGTGATCACTCCGACTGGTCACCATTACCGCACCCGGACCAAACCGATCAGCGGCCCCGATCCGGGGCTGGTTCACGGCGAGGTCGTGGCAGAGACGACTGCGCCGCCGGACAACAGGACCGCAGCGTCACCGCCGGACAACAGGACCGCAGCGTCACTGCCGGAAGCCGACACATCGATTCAGGTGCTGCTCCCATGGCTGGCCAAACGACGAAGAGGCCAGCCGTCGACCGTCGATGTCGGCGGCACCGCCATCGGAATCGACATCTTCGACGCCGACGATGAAACGCTGAGCCCCATCGAGGAACTGCTCCTCACCGGAATCCAGGCGCACGCAGGATTCCGGTGAGACGGGGCGGCGGCCTGGCCCTCGGTCTGAGTCACGATTGGACGGTCGGCGTGAAACAGAGGCTGGTCATTCGAGCTGAAGCAACGGGTGGACGTTCGGCCCGAAGAACGGCCGGTCATTGGACTTGAAACGGCAGATGGTCACCGGAAGTTCAACCGATCGTTGTGGCACTGCACTAGGGTGATGGCCATGAACGACGGCAATGGACAACCGGTGTCCGGCGAACAGTCCGTCGCTCCCATGATCGAAGTCGTGTGGGGACGCCTGTCGGGGCTGGGCCCGGGGTGGCAGGGCGTGCCCTCAGGTCCGGGCGTGTCCGGCGTGCTTCCTCCACGGGGAGAGGTCGAAGCGATCTACGGTGCTGCAGCCGCGGAACCACCGCTCAGCGAAGATCCCAAATACGCCACGCTGTTCGCCGACGTCTACGATGTATCGGTCCGCAGAGGACAAGTGGTGATGGCGCTGGCCCGATCCCAGACCGACGGACGTTTGAGCGCTTTCGCCTACGGGCATTACTGGAACTGGGAAGAACAGAAGTATCCGTGGGCATTCGAACTGCAGAGCAGCCTCGGCGAACGCTGCACCGAACTCGAATCGACGTTCGCACTCAACCTGCTCGCACGGGACCCGCGACGCCGCGATCAGGGGATCGGCCGACGGACTCTCGAAGCGTGGCTGAACGCCGTCGCCGGATACGGGTGCTGGCTGCAGACCGACGACATCGACAGCCCGGCCCGCCGTCTCTACGAGAGCCTTGGGTTCACCGAGCTCGGGCACGGCCCCGAAGCGCCCAACGGGCACCCCGGCCTGGTGATGTTCCGGCCGGCACCGAGCTGACAGCCCTCGGCAGCGTCGCGGACCGGCGAAGTGTCCACGTCAGCCGTGATCACTAGGATGGGGACATGCGTGAAGATGACCCCACCACAGCGACAGCCCCGACGACGAGTGCTGAAACGCCTGAAGACGAAAACCTCTGGCTCGAAGACATCTACGGTGACGAGCAGATCGCCTGGGTCAAAGAACAGAACGCGAAAACGCTTGAGCGTTTCCACGACCCTCTCTTCGACTCGATCGCCGGTGATCTGCGCACCGCCCTGGACTCCGACGACCGCATTCCGATGGTCACCAAACGCGGCGACCACTTCTTCAACTTCTGGCGAGACAAGAAGAACCCGAAAGGTGTGTGGCGACGCACCACCTGGGACAGCTACCGCACCGCGGAGCCGGACTGGGACGTGCTTCTCGACGTCGACGAACTGGCCGCCCGGGAAGACACATCCTGGGTCTGGTCCGGTGCCATGGTCCGCCGCAGCGACCACCGCCGCGCCCTCATCCTCCTGTCTCCGGACGGGGGCGACTCGCACAGGGTCCGCGAATTCGACCTCGACGACCGAACCTTCGTCGACGGAGGATTCGACATTCCCGCCGCGAAGACTCGACTGGCCTGGCTCGATGACGACACCGTGCTCGTCGCCACCGAAACCGACGCCGACTCGCTGACGACTTCGTCCTACCCCCGCCAAGCTCGAGTGCTCAAACGCGGACAGGCCGTATCCGAGGCCCCGATCATCGCCGAGGTGCCTCGCGACCACGTCGCCATCTTCGTCGGCAGCGACGTGCGACCAGGAGCGGAGACGACGGACCGAGCCGTCATCGTCGATGCCATCGACTTCTTCAACTCGCAGCTGAGCTTCCTCGACCTCGACGACATCCGCGTCGCCGGTGACACCGCAGATACCGACAGCACGCTCACCACCGACCCCGCGGAGTGGACCGAAGCACTCACCGCGGTCGACGTGCCCACCGATGTCGAGGTCGGTTTCGAACGCGACCTCGTCCTCTTCCGCCCCCAGTCGAACTGGAACGCCGCCACCACCGAGGTGCCCGCCGGCGGACTCGCCGTCGCCGACATCAGCGCGGTCAAGCAGGGCGAAGTCACTCCGCGTGTGATCTTCACCCCCGATGCCCACACTTCGCTCCAGTCGTTCACCTTCACCCGCGACTACCTCGTCCTCGAGCTGCTGGCCGATGTGCAGTCGAAACTCACCGTGTTCGACCTCGGCAACGACTTCGCCGAGTCCACCCTGCCCGGCGTCCCCGCCAACCACATGGTCGGCCTCAGCGCCGTCGACAAGTTCGACCCCGCCACAGCCAACGACTATTGGATGGTCAGCACCGGATTCCTCACGCCTTCGACCCTGTCCTACGGAACGCTGGGTGAGACTCCCGCAACCTCGACCTCGGAGGACGGTGCCACCCGCACGCCCATCGCCGAGGTGATCAAAACGGCACCGGCGCTGTTCCCGACCGAGGGGCTCAGCGTCGAGCAGCACTTCGCCACCAGCGCCGACGGAACGACGATCCCGTACTTCCAGATCGCGGCTTCAGACCTCGAACTCGACGGGAACAACCCCACACTCCTCGACGGCTACGGAGGCTTCGAAGTCAGCCGGACACCCGGATACTCTCCGGTCGTGGGCATCGGCTGGCTCGGCCGACAGACCCGCACCGATTCGCTCGGTCGCCGAGGCGTCTACGTGCTGGCGAACATCCGCGGGGGAGGCGAATACGGACCCGAATGGCACACCTCGGCGATGCGGGAGAACCGCATGCGCTGCTATGAGGACCACTCCGCCGTGGCCCGTGACCTCATCGACCGCGGAGTGACGAGCCCGCGCCGCCTGGGCTGCGCGGGCGGATCCAATGGCGGACTGCTGGTGGGAAACATGCTCACCCAGTACCCGGATCTCTTCGGCGCCGTGTCCTGCGGTGTACCCCTGCTGGATATGCGGCGATACACGAAGCTCAGCGCAGGATATTCGTGGAAGGCCGAATACGGCGACCCGGACGTGGCTGAGGATTGGGAGTTCATCAAGAGCTTCTCGCCCTACCACCTCATCGAAGACAACCGTGACTACCCACCGGTCCTGTTCTGGACCGCCACGTCCGACGACCGAGTCGGACCGGTCCAGGCCCGGAAGATGGCGGCCCGAATGCAGGCGGCAGGAATCGATGACGTGTGGTTCTTCGAGGACACCGAAGGCGGCCACTCGGCGGCGTCGGACAATGAGCAGACAGCGTTCACCAGAGCATTGAGCTACCGCTTCCTGTGGAACGCCCTGACAGGGGAGTAGGTTGGAGAGATGACGAACGAGACACAGCACTTCCACGGCGAATACAAGGTCATCGGCGGCAAACTCGTCGTCGCCGATGTGGTGACCGACGGCAAGACCATCACCGAGGTGAAGATCTCCGGCGATTTCTTCCTCGAACCCGAAGAAGCCTACTTCGACCTCGCCCCGGCACTCGTCGGCGCCAGCGTCAGCGCCGATAATGCGGCACTGCGCGGCCGCCTCGACGAGGCGCTCGCCGGCTACGGTTCGGAGCTGGCGATGCACGGGTTCTCCACCGCCGATATCGCCACGGTCGTGCGCCGGGCCCTCGGCTCGGCCGCGAACTTCACCGACTTCGACTGGCAGGTCATCCGCGGTGAAGTGCTGCCGACCCAGCTCAACGTCGCTCTCGACCAGGTGCTGCTCGAAGAGGTCGCTGCCGGCCGCCGCAAGCCGACCCTGCGGTTCTGGGAATGGGAGGACACCGCGACCGTCATCGGTGCCTTCCAGTCCTACGTCAACGAGCTGCGGCCCGAAGGGGCGGAGAAGCACGAAGTGCAGGTTGTCCGTCGGATCTCCGGCGGAGGTGCCATGTTCATGGAGGGCGGGAACTGCATCACCTACTCGATGTTCGTCCCGCCCGCCCTCGTCGCCGGCCTCGACTTCGAGGAGTCCTACGTCTTCCTCGACCAATGGGTGCTCGCTGCGCTGAAGACTCTCGGCGTCGAAGCCTTCTACAAGCCGATCAACGACATCTCCTCGACCGGCGGCAAGATCGGCGGCGCCGCGCAGAAGCGCATGCGCGACGGCACCCTGCTCCACCACGCCACGATGAGCTACGACATCGATGCCGACAAGATGGTCGAAGTCCTGCGCATCGGCGAGGCGAAGATCTCCGACAAGGGCGTAGCGAGTGCGAAGAAGCGCGTCGATCCGCTGCGCAGCCAGACCGGTGAGGCACGCAAGGACATCATCGACGTCATGGCTGACACCTTCGCGACCCGGTACGGGGCCACCTACGGCACCTACACCGAGGCGGAGCTGCAGCGAGCGCAGGAGCTCGTCGACGAGAAGTTCGGCACCGAAAAGTGGACGCACCGAGTCCCGTGAGGCCGAGCAGGCGATCCTGGACGAGCAGATGACCGTGGCCGGCGAGGCGACCGCAGGCCAGTCGACCGTGGCTGGCGAGGCGACCGCAGGCGAGCCGAACCTCGCCGATCGCCCGACATTCCGCGGCACGATCGTCGCCCTCGGCGGAGGCGGGTTCTCCATGTCGGAGACAGGGGAGTCGGCCATCGATGACGCACTCCTGCGGATGGCTCAGGCTGCAGGTGTCGGAGACCGACGCGCCGACGATCCACGACCGCATGTGTGCTTCGTCCCCACGGCGTCGGGCGACAGCAGCGACTACATCGAACGCTTCGAAGCCGCGTTCGCCGGGAGGGCGCACACCCACGTGCTCTCCCTGTTCGGCCAGAGTCCCTGGGACTACCGAGCCCCGGACATGCTCGGCGACATGGACCTCGTCTATGTCGGCGGCGGTTCGACGGCGAACCTCCTCAGCCTGTGGCGTCGGCACGGAGTCGATGAGGCGATGGCACTAGCCGCCGACGGCGGGACGATCCTCGCCGGGATCAGCGCGGGAGCGAACTGCTGGTTCGCCGCCTCCTCGACCGACTCATTCGGTCCTTTGGCCCCGCTCGATGACGGGCTCGGCTTCCTCCCGGGAAGCGCCTGCCCTCACTTCCACGGCGAACCCGGACGGGAGGAATCCTTCATCCGCTGGATCGAACAGGGCCGACTTCCCAGCCCCGGGATCGCCATCGACGATCACGCCGCGGTCGTGTTCGAAGACGGCAGAGCCACCTCGGTGCTGGTTGAAGCTCCGGAGGCGAAAGCCTACAGCGTCGATGAACACGGCGGGATCCGAATCCTCGACGAACACGGACAGGTCGCGGCCGTCGCTGAGCACGAGCGAACCGAGGAGAACTTCGGGACGGACGAATGACCGCATCGGCCCCGGTGGTCTGTAGGATTGGGAGTCAACCACATCCCCTTCACGAGGAGAGCCATGCGCCAGGTCGAACCGTCCGTTGAACTGCTCGCCAAGCCCAGCATCGATTGGGAAGCGATGCGGACCTACCTCGACGAAGTCGGCGGCACGTCCTGGGCGGATCGGGTCGAGGACGCGGAATCTCCCGACGCCGAGGATCTCCTCGAGTTCTCCGGTCGTATGTGCTACCGCTCGTGGGAGCCGGGGCTGAACCCGAACGTCTCTCGCGTGCGCACCGATTCCGCGCAGTACATCGGCAATGTCGTGAGGTCCCAGCACGGTTCCGTGCTCGAACACGCGAACTTCTCCTTCGTCCTCCACAACGTCTCCCGGGTGCTCACCCACGAGCTCATCCGCCACCGCGCGGGCTCCGCATTCTCACAGGAATCCCTGCGCTATGTGCGCCTGTCCGACATCCCGTTCTGGTTCCCCGAATGGGCCCGTGAAGATCCCGAACTCATGGAACGCAGCCTCAAGGTCCTCGACACGCTCGAAGAGCACCAGAAGTGGATGGCCGAGCACTTCGAACTCGATGAGTCGAGCACGAAGTTCTCCCACAAGAAGCACATGACTTCGTTCATGCGCCGCTTCGCCCCGGAGGGCCTGGCCACCGGCATCGTCTACACCGCGAACCTGCGCTCCCTGCGCCACGTCATCGAGATGCGCACCGCCAAGGGCGCCGAAGAGGAGATCCGCCTCGTGTTCAACAAGATCGGTGAGGTGATGCGGGAAGAGGCCCCCGCAGTCTTCGCCGACTACGAGGTCGTCGACGGGGAATGGATCCCCGGCACACGCAAGGCCTGAACCAGAGACCAGGAGGAACCGTCATGGCCGATATCTACGCAGCCCAGCTCAATCCCGGCAAGCTCGAGGTCGTCACCGACTGGGTTGCCGCGCAGAAGTGGGCGAGCGAACTCGACCTCGCGGCGAACCCGCTGGAACAGGTCACGTCCTACCGCTTCGATGACCCCGCCGGCGAGGTCGGGCTCGAGGTCCACATCGTCCGCAGCGGTGACCGGCACCTCCAGGTTCCGCTGAGCTACCGCGGGGAACCGCTGAAGGGTGCCGATGAGCATCTGGTCGCGACCATGGAGCACTCGGTGCTCGGGAAACGCTGGGTGTACGCGGGCATGGGCGATCCCGTGTTCCGCCAGCGCCTCGACGACGCCATCGCGACAGCCGGAACCTCGGCCAAGCAGTACCGCGTGGACGAAGCCGGCAACCGCGGAGACGAGATCACCGAGGTGGCCCATGCCTTCGGGACGGGACCGCTGCCCGGCGCCGGCGACGTTGAGATGCTCTACCAGCTCAACCTCGATTCGCCCGGCGAAGGCTCGGAAGGCGGCCTGCTGCTGGGACGTTGGGCCGGTCAGGAAAACTCGGTCGTCCTCGCCGTCATGGCCTGAGACTCCGAGGCACCGACCCGCGGCGGCCGGCTCACGGTCGGCCCGTCACCGACCCAGGTCGATGATCGTCATCCCCGCCGTCACCGCGGGGACGCTCATCGCCTCCATCGCCTCGGGTGCTTCATCGAGACCGATGACCTTCGTGACGAGCTCCTGCGGGCGCAGCCGACCCGCGACGACGAGTTCGACGAGTCCGGGGTAGTCGGCGGCGGCCATTCCGTGCGAACCGAGCACACTGAGCTCGAGCGCGATCACCCGCGGCACATCGATGACCGGCTCTTCGGGCAGCAGACCGATCTGCACATGCCGGCCCAGGGGTGCCAACGCCCCGATCGCCGCCCGGATCGTATCGGCCCGACCCAGCGCATCGACGGTCACATCCACTCCATCGGGGCAGTCGTCGCTGAACTGCGCGACCACCTCGGCGCTCAGCTCGTCCGGACTCAGCCCGGAGGCGTTGACGGTCCTGCCGGCACCGAGGGTCCGCGCGGACTCAAGGCTCGCCTCGGCGATGTCGATCGCCACGACCTGCGCGCCGAGAGCCCGGGCGATCATGATCGCCGACAGTCCGACTCCGCCGCAGCCGAACACGGCCACCGTCTCCCCGGCGCTCAGCTGTGCGCGTGCCCGCAGCCCGTGGAAAGCCGTGGCAAAGCGGCAGCCGAGACCGACGACAGCCGCGGCCGGGAGTTCCTCCGGCACGGCCACGAGGTTCGCATCGGCATGGTGGATGACGACCTGATCAGCCCATGAGCCGAAATGCGTGAAGCCCGGCTGCGTCTGCTCGGGGCAGACCTGTGCATTGCCGGAGAGGCACCAGCGGCAGGTCCCGCAGCCGCAGACGAACGGCACGGTCACGCGCTGACCGGTGCGGAATTCCTCCACGCCGACCCCCACCGAGGCGATCCGACCGACCAGCTCATGTCCGGGAACATGAGGCAGATCGATCGTCGCATCGTGGCCCGACCAGGCATGATGATCGCTGCGGCAGACCCCCGTGGCTTCGACGTCGATGACCACGCCCGCAGCGGGCGCGGTCGGAGCAGCGATGTCGCGCAGCTGAGGGCGGACGGAGAACTGATCGAAGACGATGGCGCGCATACTGCTGATCGTAGACGGCACGTTCGGCCCGGAATCATCGCGTCCGCGTTCTGGCGGACGTCAGCGCGGGTGGATGTCGGCGGCCGCCAGAGCCTCGAGCATCCGTGCCCGCAGAGCCTGCGCCCGGGCCGAGAACTCCTTCTGTCGGCGCATGTACTCGGCCTTGCCGGCAGCGGTCTCGATGGCGACGACACCGTACCCCCATCCGCGCAGGTCATAGGGGGAGGCCTCCATGTCGAGCGTGCGGATGTCGAGCGCGAGATCGAAGCAGTCGACGACGAGACCGGAATCAGCGATCGGCGAGATCTTCATCGCCCATTTGTACAGATCCATGCCGGCATGCAGGCAGCCGGGCTGCTCATCGGCGATCATGCCCTCCCGGCGCGGCTGCAGAGTGTTGAGCGGCCTCGCGGGCTCGGTGAAGAAGCGGAACGCATCATGATGCGAACACTGGATGCGGTGACTTTCGACGACAGTATCGGTCTCGGCCGGGCTCAGCCGCAGCGGCACCTGCTGATGCCGGCGCTGCTCGTCGGTCAGACGGTAGACCATCGCCCACTCATGGATGCCGAAACACCCGAAATTCGCTTCCCGATGGAGTGTCGACGACAGCAGAGAGGCGATGAACTTCGCCCCGTCCCCGCGGTCTGTGCGCCAGGACCCGAGGTCGACCTCGGCGAAATTCCGGTCCTCATCGATGCGATACCAACGACGGTCGAAATACCGATGATCGGCCGCCTCGGCGAGCTCGACGCGGACTCCCGGACCGGGATGCCACTTCTTCAGCTGCCCGACCTTGAACGGATAGTAGGTGAAGAGGAAATCCTCGACCGGGTGGGACTCCTGCCGCATCCGCCGCTCGATGTGCGCATCGGTGCGCTCGGCGATCCCGGCAGCGTGCGCATCGCGCAGCGGCCGCCAGATCGCGGCAGGCACGACACCCTCACCGAGGTTGCCCGACGCGGAGTCGGCGCGCTCGGTCGCGGACGGAGTCGACGAGAGTGCGGAAGTCACCGGTCCATTGTCCCAGACCGCGAGGCGGATGCAGATTCGACGGCGGCGATGCCGACAGTGGGCGAGATCGGATTCGCCTGCGGTTCAGCGTCCGGAGCGTTTCGTGCCTTTCGCCGCTGGAGCGCTCAACGGGTCCGCGGGCCACGGGTGCTTCGGGTATGCGCCCCTGTTCTCGGCCCTGACCTGGGCATACGCATTGGCCCAAAATGACGCGAGATCGCTGGTGACCGCCAAGGGGCGTCGGGCGGGGGAGAGCAGGTGCGCGGTGACGGCGACCCTGCCGTCGCAGATGCGGGGGATCTCGCTCCACCCGAAGCACTCTTGGAGCTTGACTGCGAGCACGGGGCCGGGGATCTGTTCCGGATCGACGAGATCGGGATCCGGGTAGTCCAGCCGAACCCGGGATCCGCTGGGCACCTCGAGGCGGCTCGGCACCAACTCCTCGAGGCGGGCCGCCTCCGGCCACGGCAGCAGCGTGCGCAGCGCGGAGACGAGGTCGACCCGCGCAGGGTCGGCACCCTTCGCAACCCGGTCGAGAGCTTCGGGGCACCAGTGGTCAAGCGTGTCCGTGAGGTGCTGCCAGCTGACCTCGGGCCACGGCTCGCCGAACACCAGCCGCAGCATCCCGAGTCTGGCCCGCAGCGCTTCGAAGGCCTCCGAGGGGCGCAGCACCTCCCGCGCCCCACGCTCACGCACGGATTCGGCGATGGCCCGGCGGGCGAGTTCGGGACCGGCCTGAATCGGGGTGGCCGAGAGCTCGATCCCGCCGAGGCGGCTGCGCCGGACCGCCCGCACCTTGCCGCCCTCGAAGCTCGCTGTCTCCTCCGTGCGGAGCAGGCCGGCACCGGCGAGTTCGGCAGTGTCCTGGTCGATGGGCACCGCGGAGCGGATGATCGCCCGCGAACCGGCCAGCCCCACCTCGGCGATGGCCAGCCACGGACTGCCCTGCAGGGAGGAATCCCGCGGCAGGTTCGCCGCGGTTCCCGACGCCAGCAGATAGTCGGAGTCCGAACCGCTGCGCAGCCGGGCGATCTGCGGCGGGAAGGACAGAGCGGTGATGAGCCCGAGATCGTCCGTGCCGAGGCGGCCGAGTCTGTCGAGCGCGGCGTCGTCGGGCGCTTCGGGTCCGCCGTCGCCGAACTGCCGGGCCATGCCGGTGAAGCGTTTCCGGTCCTGGACGAAGCGGGAATCCTTGCTGCTGCTGCGCAGCTGTCGCAGCAGTGCTGAGAGGTCGGCTCCGGGAGCGCGCTGGTCGGATTCGATGACGGCGGTCGCCTCAGCTGCGAGCGCGGGGGTGAGCAGCGCCGTGCCGTCGAGGAGGCCGCGTGCCGACCACACCGAGGCGGGAATCGCCGCGATCGCCCGCCCGGTCTCGGTGACGTGGAGCCCGGAGATCGGGAGGTCGGGTGCACCGTCTGGCCCGTCCGTCGCGTCACTGACATCGACAGCGCCGATCGCCACGAGGTTGTCGATCGCCTGCCTTTTCGGTCCGGCCGGCAGCGGTTCGGGCAGCAGCGTCTCATCCCCACCCCACACCGCCAGGGCCAAGACCGCTGCGGTGAGGTCTGAGGTCACGACCTCGGGAGGAGTGTGCTCGGGCAGGCTCGCCCAATCGGCCTCGGACAGGCAGCGATAGGCCACACCGGGCCCCTGTCTCGCGGCGCGACCGGAACGCTGAGTGCCCGAGGCCTTCGACTCGCGCATCGTCACCAGGCCGGACATGCGCCGACGTGTATCCAATCGCGGCCCGCGTGCGAGCCCGGAATCGACGACGATCCGCACACCCGGAACCGTCAGCGCCGATTCGGCGACCGAGGTCGAGACGATGACGCGACGGGGAGACTGCGACTCATGAGGGCGGAGGATCGCGTCCTGGTCCTTCGCCGGCGTCCGGCCGGTGAGCGTGTGCACTTCGACCGGCGCGGCGGGTTCCGTCCCGGACGACGCAGATTCGGACGAAGCTGACTCCAAACGCCGCCGCACCCGCACAGCCACTTCGTCGACCTCACGGGCACCGGGTGCGAAGACGAGCACATCACCGGACCCGTTCTCTGCGAGCGCCCGCAGCGTCGTCGCCGCCAGATGATCCAGGAAAGCTCGGGTCACACCCCTGGCGTCGAGGGGCCGCTCTTTCGCCGGCGCCCACCGGATCTCCAGGGGATGGACGTCCGCGGCCACCGACAGCAGCGTCGCCGGCGACTGCGGACCCTCACCGAGGCGTGCAGCCCACAGTCGGGCATCGAGAGTCGCCGACATGACGATCACGGACAGGTCCTCGCGCAGATCCACCAGCTCCCGACACATCGCGAACATCAGATCGGTGTCCAACTGCCGCTCGTGCACCTCGTCGAGGATCACCCCCGACACCCCGGCCAGCTCCGGATCCCGCAGCATCCTGGCCATGAGCACACCGGTGGTGACGAACTCGATGCGTGTGCGCGCTGAGGTCCGCGAATCACCGCGGACCGTGAACCCCACCACCTCGCCGAGGCGGGTTCCCGTCAATGCGGCCAGTCGCCTGGCCGCCGCGCGGGCAGCCATCCGCCGCGGCTGGGTGACGATGATGCGCCCCGGTGCGGCGTCTGCACCGCTGGCAGCGGCCGCACCGCCAGCAGTGGCCGCACCGGCCGTCAGGGCCAGGTGCTCGGCAATCATCGGCGGCACCACGGTGGTCTTACCGGTGCCGGGAGGAGCCTCGACGACCAATCGCGGGGCACCGGCCGCCTCGGCGAGGTGGAGCTCGCCGATGAGCGCGGCTGCGGGCAGGCCCGCACCGATGCGGGCGAGATCGAAGGTGTGCGGGGCGGACGGATCGGGCATGGCACCAGTCTCTCAGCCGGGCGGCCCCACCCGCGCACTCAGCCCCACCCGCGCACGCGGCTCCGCGGCGCTCCTGCACGGGAGCCGACCAGTCATCCGGACGCATCCGGGCCCACCGGCTCACGGACCGGCAACGACCCGTGCGCGGAAGCGGCCCGTCACTGACTAGACTGGGGCACATGCGTATCGCCAGATTTGTGCATCAGGACGAACCCAAATACGGAGTCGTCGAGGGAGACGTGCCGCCGATCACCGACGGCAGCTGGGACACCTCGGGACTCGAACTCGCCGTCCTCGACTCGGACCCGTTCTTCTCACCGGCCCAATCGACGGGGGAGAGGCTGAAGCTCGACGATGTGCGTCTGGTCAGCCCCATCCTGCCGCGCTCGAAGGTCATCGGCGTCGGCCGCAACTTCGCCGACCACGCCGCCGAACTCGGCAACGAAGTACCCGTATCACCGCTGACCTTCTTCAAACCCAACACCGCGGTCATCGGTCCCGGCGACCCCATCCGTCTGCCGGCCGTCAGCGAATACGTCTCCTATGAGGCCGAACTCGCGGTCATCATCGGCCGCGTCGCCAAGGGTGTGAAGGCCGAGAACGCCCTCGACCACGTCCTCGGCTACACGGCCGGCAACGACGTCACCCTGCGCGACGTCCAGAAGGCCGACAAGCAGTGGTCGCGAGCGAAGGGCTTCGACACCTCCTGCCCGCTGGGCCCGTGGATCGAAACCGCACTCGACATCGACGATCTGAACATCCGCTCCTGGGTCGATGGAGACAAGAAGCAGGACGGCACGACCGCCGACTTCATCTTCGACATCCCGACTCTCATCGAACACCTGTCGGAGACGATCACCCTGCTGCCCGGCGATGTCATCCTCACCGGAACACCGGCCGGAGTCGGCCAGATCGTGTCCGGCAACCGCGTCGACATCGCCATCGAGGGACTCGGCGTCCTGTCGAACCCCGTCATGGACGCCTGAACCGCGCCACCGCGCACCGACTCACACACCACCGACTCACACCCGAGAAGAACACGCAAAGGACAATCGTGAGCGTCACAGTTCGTTTCTGCCCATCACCCACCGGCACTCCGCACGTCGGCATGGTCCGCACAGCCCTGTTCAACTGGGCTTACGCCAAGCACACCGGCGGCAAATTCGTCTTCCGCATCGAGGACACCGACTCCGCCCGTGACTCTGAGGAGAGCTTCGGCCAGGTCGTCGAGGCCCTCAAATGGCTGGGCCTGGACTGGGACGAAGGCATCGAGGTCGGCGGCGTCAACGGACCCTACCGTCAATCGCAGCGCGGTGAGATCTACGCCGATGTCATCGCCAAGCTTAAGGCCGGCGGCCACATCTACGAGTCCTACTCGACGAACGAAGAGGTCGAAGCCCGGCACAGAGCCGCCGGGCGTGACCCGAAGCTCGGCTACGACGGCTTCGACCGGGACCTGACCGACGAGCAGAAGGACGCCTTCCGCGCCGAAGGCCGCGAGCCGGTGTGGCGCGTGCGCATGCCCGATGAAGACATCACCTTCACCGACCTCGTCCGCGGTGAAATCACCTTCAAAGCCGGCACCGTGCCCGACTTCGTCGTCGTCCGCGCCACCGGGCAGCCGCTGTACACCCTGGTCAACCCCGTCGACGATGCACTCATGGGCGTCACTCATGTGCTCCGCGGTGAGGACATCCTGTCCTCGACCCCGCGCCAGATCGCGCTCTACGAACATCTCAAAGCGATCGGAATCGCCGAGGCGACCCCCGAGTTCGGCCACCTGCCCTACGTCATGGGCGAAGGCAACAAGAAGCTGTCCAAACGCGACCCGGAATCGAACCTGTTCCTCCACCGCGACAACGGCTTCATCCCCGAGGGCCTCATCAACTACCTCGCGCTGCTCGGCTGGTCGATCGGGCCCGACCGCGACATCTTCAGCGTCAAGGAATTCACCGAAGCCTTCGACATCCACGATGTCCTGCCCAACCCGGCCCGCTTCGACGTGAAGAAGGCCACCGCCATCAACGCCGACCACATCCGCATGCTCGAGACGGATGACTTCCGTGATCGACTGGTGCCCTACCTTCAGGCCGCCGAGGTGCTGCCGGAGACGCCGACGGATGCTCAGCTGGCGATCCTCGACCAGGCGGCACCTCTCGTGCAGACCCGGATGAAGCTGCTCGGCGAAGCCCCGGACCTGCTTGCGTTCCTCTTCACACCCGACGCGGATCTCGTCATGGCCGAAGACGGGCTGAAGACGCTCAAAGACTCTGCTCCCGAAGTGCTCGCCGCTTCGCTCTCGGTCCTCGAAGGACTCGAGGAATGGACGACGGAGAAGCTCGAGGAAGTGCTCTCGGCGAAGCTCGTCGATGAGATGGAGATCAAGCCGCGCCTGGCCTACGGTCCGCTGCGCGTGGCCGTGTCCGGCCGCAAGGTCTCCCCGCCGCTGTTCGAGTCGATGGAGATCCTCGGCAAGGACTCCTCGCTCACCCGCCTCAAGGCGCTGGCCGCACAGCTGTGACCATGGTCGAACAGACGAACTGGGCCCGCGGGGGACTGCACTTCTCCGATATCGTCATCGACGCGCCCTTCGACCATTTCGGACGGTCGGGCGATGCACCGGGGACGGCCGCCTCGGCGGGTGCCACCTCGGGCGGGATGACCTCGGCGCCGGTCAACCTGCCGCAGACGCTGACCGTGTTCGCACGGATCATCGCGACCGAGCCGGCGAGCACCAAGCCCTATCTCGTCTTTCTGCAGGGCGGACCCGGCGTCGAGGCCCCGCGGCCGGTGACACCGGTGAGCCCCGGCAGCTGGGTGGCCCGGGCGCTCGAGGAATTCCAGGTCGTCATGCTCGATCAGCGGGGGACCGGCCGCTCGAACCCGATCGGCTCGGTCGACGGGACGATCACCGGGTTGGAGTCCGTCGGCGATGACCCGGCCGCGATCGCCGAGGCGCTCTCGTACTTCCGAGCCGACTCGATCGTCGAGGATGCAGAGGTCCTGCGCGGCCACCTCGGCGTGGAATCCTGGTCGCTGCTCGGCCAGTCCTTCGGGGGTTTCACCACCCTGCGGTACGTCTCAGCGCACGCGTCTTCGCTCGACGAGGTGTACTTCACGGGCGGTCTGCCGGCGATCGGCCTCGACCCGGCCGCCGTGTACGGGCGGACGTGGGAAGGCATGATCGGCAAGTCTGAGCAGCACTATCGGACCTTCCCCGGCGACCGGGAGAAGATGCGTCGTCTGGTTGATCTCGCGTCGGCCGGCGAGGGCATCGCCCTGCCCGGAGGAGCACGCGCGACGCCCGAGCGGATCCGTCTGCTCGGGCACTTCCTCGGAGCCTCCGACGGACCGGAGAAGCTGCACTATCTGCTCGACCTCGATCCCGCCTCGGCGGCGTTCCGGCACGATCTGGCCGCGTCCCTGCCGTTCTCGGGACGCAACCCGCTCTACGCGGTCATCCACGAATCGTGTTGGGCCGACGGCACGGTGACGAACTGGGCCGCGCGACGGGCGATGCCCGACGCCGTCGCCGAGGATCCCACTCTGCTGGCCGGCGAACATGCCGGGCCCGAATCCCTCCACGAGGATCCCGAGCTCGCGCCGTTCGCCGAGGTGGCCGACCTCGTTGCCGTTCGTCAGTGGCCGAGGCTCTACGACGTCGATGCGCTGCGGGCCGCCGAGGTCCGCGGTGCTGCGGCGGTGTACTACGAGGACGCCTACGTGCCCGTGGAGCACTCGCTGGCCACTGCCGAGCACCTTTCCGGGGTGCAGGCGTGGGTGACGAACGAGTACGAGCACAACGGGCTGCGAGCCGACGGCTACCGAGTCCTCGACCGGCTCATCGGGCTCGCCCGCGGGTGAGGCCGGCGTGTTAAGAAGCTCACACTGAAAAGGAGCCCCGGAAATTTGTCGTGAGGCGGGGTGCTTGTGTAGAGTTATATCTCGTTGCTCAGGGAAAATCCCCACGGGGATGACCTTGAAAAACATTGGGCTATGGTGTAATTGGCAGCACGAGTGATTCTGGTTCATTTAGTCTAGGTTCAAGTCCTGGTAGCCCAGCGGACATCATCCGGAGGAGTCTCCAGGTGAGTTGTTCTGAGCCCCCGTCGTCTAGTGGCCTAGGACGCCGCCCTCTCAAGGCGGTAACGGCAGTTCGAATCTGCTCGGGGGTACGGTTGAGCCCCGCATCGAAGTTTCGGTGCGGGGCTCACTCTAATTCACGGGGCCTGAGCTCGGCAGGATCGCCGGCCTCCCCCGGGGCGGCGATCTGCCCGAGCTGCGGCGGCGGACTCAGCGGGAGACGGAGTCGGCGATCTTCTTCGTGTTCTCGGCCGTCTTGATGTTCGACACGATGAGCTCGAGCACGAGACGCACGCCGATGACCCACAGCGCCGGAATGATCCAGCCGAAGACGATCGAGAGGATCAGCGGCAGGACGTTGAAGCTCGGGCCGTCGTTGAAGTAGCTCGCCGTCGTACCGGCGACGACTCCCGCGCTGATGCCGGCGACGATGGTGCCGAGGTACGAAAGCGCGGCGACGATCATCGCGATGATGTAGATGAAGCCCGCCCACTTCACCGCAATGAAGTTGTCGAAGCGGATGTCGAACAGCGACTTGAAGAATCCTGCCTGGGCGGGTGCCTGCTGTGGGGCCTGCCCGTACGCGGGCTGACCGTAGACCGGCTGACCATACGCCTGCTGGTCGTAGGCCTGCTGCTGGCCCGCGCCCTGCTGATAGGCGCCGGGCTGTGAGTAGGAGCCCTGCTGGTACGACGGAGACTGGTAGGCGTTGGGATCATACGTTCCCTGCTGGTAGGCGGCCTGTTGGGCCTGGCCCTGGCCCTGTCCCTGATCGCCGGCGCCTGCGCCCTGGCTCTCGGAAAGCTGTTCATTGGGGGTGGGCTGCCCCTCGGGAAGCGGTTCATTCGGATTGGGCTGACCGCTGTTGGGGTCGTTCGGGTTCGGCTGGCCGGTGTTCGGGTCGTTCGGATTCTGAGGAGTCGACATGTTCGTCCCTTTCGCGAATGGAGAGCGGTCCGTCCGGATTGCACTCCCTGGCTATCTGCCTGTAGTCGCAACCTATCAGGGCACCCTTTCAGAGGGAACGTCGTCCGTCATGTTGACAGAGACAGGAGAAACGACGATTCAGACGGCATCCTCCGGAGCGGAGTCCGCACTCGCCGACGAGGATCCCGCGCGGGGCCGCAGGCCGATGCTCCACTCGACGGCGAGCTCGTCTCCGGGTGCGACGATGTCGAAGTCCTCGCCTGGAATTCCGGCGGCGAATGCGTTCGGCGGACAGGTCATCGGCTCGATCGCGATCGCCCGCCGGGCCAGATCCGCGCCGAGTCCATCACCGGTGCACACCTGCCAGGTGCGGAAACCAGGGTCCATCCCGATGATGACCTCACGATCGTCGGCGCCCTTGAGCCGGGCGCGTGACCATGCATCGTCCCCGCGCCGAGGCGAACCGAAGGCATCATCGAGCACCGTGTCACCGATCGTGCGCAGCGCCCGGAAGTCCTTGCACACGATGCACGCTGACTCATCGGCCACATGGTCGGCCGGGATCACCGTGCCGTCGTCGAAAGGACGGACGTCGGTCGGGATGAGCCGGTCATCGGTCTCGAGCCAGGTCGTGGCGGGAACGACCAGCTGGGCGTCGTCGACTGCGCCGCCAGAGGAGCCCGAGCCCCTGTCGCCGGGGGAGCCCGAGCCCCGGCCGCCGGAAGAGTGCGAGCCGGGGCCGCCGGGGGAGTGCGAGCCGGGAGAGATCCACGGGTGGAAACCGAAACCGAACGGAGCCCGATCCGACCCTGTGTTGAGGGCACGGGCGCGGACGCTCAGCCCCTCCTCGGCGAGCTCGTAGACGATGCGGAGTGCGAAGGCGAACGGGTAACCCTCCGCAGGCTCCAATGCGTAGTCGAGGCTGACGGTGGACTCGCAACGCTGCGTCACCGTCCACTCGACGTCGGCGACGAGGCCATGCAGAGCGGTATCGTTGCCGGGCTCGGTGATCGGAAGCTGATGATTTCGCCCGTCGAAATCGAAGCGCCCACCGGCGATCCGGTTCGGCCACGGCGCGAGCACGGCACCGTCGAAGGCCGCCATCGGCACCACGATCGGGCGATCGCCGACGGTGAAGCTGAGCAGGGCCGCACCGATGGGGGAGACGACTGCCGTGGACTCGCTGCAGACGAGTTCGATGCTGGTGGTCATAGGTCTCCGGAGTCGGCGATGGCGGTGGGAGGATTCGTTGCCGATATTCTACGCCGTCCGCCGTCGCCGCAGCGGGCGGATGTTAGCATTATGATCGAAAATGATAACTTTTGGGAGGTCTGATGCCAGCGTCGCATCGCCGGACGAATCTGTCCGATGGTCGTGAGGTCCTGTTCTTCCAGGACCCCGACTCACCAGCACCGACGATCGCCGCGGACCCCCGTCCCGACGAATCCCGGCCGGCCAGCGGCGCCCTGCGCTTCGATGTGCTCACCGGCGAATGGGTGGCCGTGGCCACGCACCGACAGTCGCGCACTCACCTGCCCGCCGCCGCCGACTGCCCGCTGTGCCCGTCGACGACCGCTCGGCCCACCGAAGTCCCGGCCGAGGACTTCGACGTCGTCGTCTTCGAGAACCGATTCCCCTCGCTGGGACCCGACCTCGGCGAGGTCCCGCCCGTGACGACCGTCGACGAGGCCCTCGCCGAGGCAGCACTCAGTTCCGGTGACACCGCCACCGGGGCCGACGCAGCCACCGCCGAATCCGTGAGAGCCGCACTGTCGGCTCCCGGGTACGGCCGCTGTGAAGTCGTCGTGTTCTCCTCCGAACACAACCGGTCCTTCGCCGAGCTCGGCACCGCCCGCGCTCGCACCGTCATCGACGCCTGGGCGCATCGGACAGCCGAACTGTCGGCCCTGCCGGGCATCGAGCAGGTCTTCATGTTCGAGAACCGGGGCGAGGAGATCGGGGTGACGATGAACCACCCGCACGGTCAGATCTATGCTTACCCGTATGTCACTCCGCACACGGCGATCACCTCGGCCCGGGCACGGCAGCATCTGCGGGCGAGCGGCCGGGCGCTGATGGGAGACGTGCTGGCCTTCGAACGCGAGTCGGGGGAGCGGATGGTCCTCGAATCCGAACACTTCTCCGCTTTCGTGCCCTTCGCCGCCCGCTGGCCGATCGAAGTCCATATCGTCCCTCACCGGCAGGTGGGCAGCCTCGACGAACTCGATGAGGTCGAACGCGACGATCTGGCTCGAACCTATCCCGAAGTGCTGCGGCGCATCGACGGCCTCTATCCGACGTCCACCCCCTATATCGCGGCCTGGCATCAGGCGCCGGTCAACAGCGACGATCGCGACGCCGAATGGCTCCACCTCGAGATCACGAGCCCGCGGAGAGCCGAAGCCAAACTCAAGTTCCTCGCCGGCTCCGAAGCGGCCATGGGGGCCTTCGTCGGCGACGTCTCGGCCGAAGAGACCGCGGCACGGCTGCGTGCCGTGCCGAGTGCGGACACCGATGCGACCGGCACGGTCGACGACTCGAACGAAGGCAGAAGCCGATGAGCAGCGCAGCAGCACCGACCCCCGAGAGCCTTTCGACGGAGTTCGAGACCCTCTTCGGATATGCGCCGCTCGGCTGCTACCGCGCGCCCGGACGCGTGAACTTCATCGGCGAGCACACGGACTACAACAACGGCTTCGTGCTGCCCATCGCCATCGACAGGGCCGTGTACGTGGCCATCGGACGGCGTCCGGCGCACAACACCGAAGAAGCCGACGACGGCGCACTCGGGCGAAACCACTCGAACGACACGGGCAGAGGAAGTGCGCAGCCGCCTCGGTGCGGGGAGAGCATTCGCATCATCTCCGACCACCGCGACGAATCGGGCGAACGCGTCAGCGGACAGTTCACGGCTGCAGAGCTGACCCCCGGAACGCTGCCCGGCTGGCTCAGCCACCCGGCCGGCGTCGTCGACGAGATCGCCAAGACGACCGGCACGATGGTCGGCGGAGTCGACCTCTACATCGAATCGACCGTCCCCGTCGGTGCGGGACTGTCGTCATCGCACGCCCTCGAAGTGGCGGTGCTCATCGCCCTCGACGAGGTCTTTGGGCTCGGGCTCGACGACCGGGAGAAGGTGCTGCTGACCCAGCGGGCCGAGAACGACTTCGTCGGCGCGCCGACAGGAATCGTCGACCAGGCCGCGTCGATCATGACCGAGGCCGGACATGCGCTGTTCCTCGACTGCCGCGACCTCAGCGCCCGCCAGATCCCCTTCGACCTCGACGCCGAAGGGCTCAGACTGCTCGTCATCGACACCCACGTCTCCCACTCGCACAGCGAAAGCGGATACGGGGCCCGGAGGAAGACCTGCGAGGACGTCGCCGCACTCTGTGGCGTCGAGAGCCTGCGGGAACTCGCCGACGATGTCGACCTCACCGGTTTCACCGAGGAGCAGCGCAAGCGGGTGCGCCACGTCCTCGCCGAGAACGCTCGCGTCCGCGCCACCGTCGAACTCCTCACAGACAGCAGATCGTCGACAGGCGCCGACCATGACGCTCGCGTCCAGGCGATCGGCGATCTGCTGGTGGCTTCTCACGAGTCCCTGGCCCATGACTACGAGGTCTCATGCGTCGAGCTCGATGCCGCCGTGACGGCGGCGCTGGGAGCCGGGGCGATCGGTGCGCGGATGATCGGCGGCGGTTTCGGCGGATCGGCGATTGCGCTCATCGACGCTGCTGAAGTCGACGCTGTCGGGCAGGCCGTGACCGCGGCCTTCGCCGAACTCGGATACCGGGCACCGGACATCTTCGCCGTCAGCGCGGGACGAGGAGCCGGCCGGTTCGAGTGAACCGGCGCCGGGCCCCGCACACCGGTGTCAGTCGTTGTCCGGGGCCGCCTCGGTGCCGGTGACGTCATCGGTGGTCTCGACGATCCGGATCGGTCGCACCTTGGCCCAGGCGAGGAAGAGTGCGGCCGCGATGATGAGGCCGATTCCGGTCCACAGGTTCGCGTCGATGCCTCCCGTCCGCTCCGCCTCATCGGGAGTGAAGTCGACGATGCCGGCGATCGTGAGGACGATCCCGAAGATCCCCAGCAGCACGCCGATGAAATTGCGGATGTCGAAGGCGCCCGCGGTCTTGGTCAGTTCGTTCGAATTGCTCATTGGATTCACTGGCTCCTTCACCCGAAGGTCACGTTGAGGATGATGACGAGGACGAGCGCGGCTCCGGCCACCGGGACCGGACGCTTCCACACCGGCGGCTTCGGCTCGTTGAAGTCCTCGAAGTCGGCCTTCGGAGTCTCGGAGTAGACGAGTCCGCGCAGCTCATGGGCAGGCTTCGGTGCCGTCCGGAAGGTGACGATCACCGAGAGGAGGATATCGACGACGAAGGCCGTGCTGGCGGCGAGGAACGCCGCGCCCTGGCCCGGCAGGTCGAAGACCCCGGTCTCGCTGAGGATGAAGACCGCGACGGCCGAGAGCGTACCGCCGACCAGACCGACCCAACCGGCGGTTGCGGACATCCGCTTCCAGAACATACCGAGGATGAACGTGGCGAACAGCGGCGCGTTGAAGAAGCCGAACAGCGTCTGCAGGTAGTCCATGAGGTTGGAGAAGTTGCCGGCGATGAGCGCGGTGAAGATCGCGACGATGCAGGCGCCGATCGTGGCGAAGCGGCCGACCTTGAGGTAGTAGTCGTCCTCGCGGTCCTTGACCACGTACTGCTGCCACAGGTCGTAGCTGAAGACGGTGTTGAACGCGGAGATGTTCGCGGCCATTCCGGCCATGAATGCGGCGAGGAGACCGGCGATCGCGACGCCCAGCAGGCCGTTGGGCAGCACCTCGCGCATGAGCAGCAGGAGCGCATCGTTGTAGGTCACTCCCGTCTCGGCGGCGGCGCTGGCCTCGCCGACGGAGGCGGAGATCTCCTTGAACTTCGACAGCTGGGTGACGAGGACGGCGGCGATCATGCCGGGGATGACGACGATGAAGGGGATGAGCATCTTCGGGAATGCACCGAGGATCGGTGTCATCCGCGCGGCATTGATGCTCTTCGAGGCCATGGCCCGCTGGACTTCGACGAAGTTCGTCGTCCAGTAGCCGAAGGAGAGGACGAAGCCGAGACCGAAGACGATGCCGACGACCGAGAGCACGGGGTTGGCGAAACCGGAAAGCTGCTCACCGGGCCAGCTGCTCAGCTGCTCGGCACCGAGCATGCCGTCGTTGCTCACCTTCTCCACGAGGCCGTCCCAGCCGCCGACCCGGTTCAGCCCGATGATCGTCAGCGGCAGAAGGGCTGCGACGATGACGAAGAACTGGAGCACCTCGTTGTAGATCGCTGCGGTCAGTCCGCCGAGGGTGATGTAGGACAGGACGATGACCGCGGCGACGACGAGGGCGATCCACAGCGGCCACCCGAGCAGACGGTTGACGATCGTGCCGAGCAGGAAGAGGTTGACGCCGGCGATGAGGATCTGCGCGACCGCGAACGACAGCGCATTGACCAGGTGAGCACCCGGACCGAAGCGCTTGCGCATGAACTCCGGTACGGATCTGACCTTCGACCCGTAGTAGAAGGGCATCATGACGACGCCGAGGAAGAGCATCGCCGGCACCGCTCCGATCCAGAAGTAGTGCATCGTCGGCATGCCGTACTGAGCGCCGGTGGCCGACATGCCCATGATCTCCACGGCACCGAGGTTGGCCGAGACGAACGCGAGAGCCGTGACCCACGCCGGAAGGCTCCGGCCCGAGAGGAGGAACTCGATGCTCGAGGAGATCCCGCGTTTGGCGAACCACCCGATTCCGAGGACGAAGATGAAGTAGATCGCAATCAGCAGATAGTCGATCCACTGTGCGTCCAAGCGGATTGCTTCCAAGGTTCCTCCAACAGCGTCGGTGAATGGTCGTCTGTGGTCTGAGCCACCCAAACCGACACTTTAGAGGATTGTGAGCTTGATCGCTAGTGATCGAACCTGAACAGTTTTGATCGCTTGTCCGGGGGTGTGTCGAAGCCGGTGTCGACGGAGGCGTCGACAGTGGGTCGGAAGGTCACGCAACTTCGACATCGACGCCTGCAGACCGCAGCGCCTCGAGCGGGGTCTTCTCGCTCTTGCCGTCGGTGATGAGGTGGTCGATCTCGTCGGTGGGCACGGTGAGCACAGAGGAACGCAGGCCGATCTTCGTGTGATCGACGAGCGCGATGACGCGAGTGGCGCCGGCAGCCATGGCGCGATCCGTGTCGGCGACGGGGAAGGCGGGAGTCGAGAGACCGAAGTCCGCGGCCAGCCCATTGCCGGAGAGGAACACGGTGTCGGCGCGCAGTCCGAGCAGCTGGGAGACCGTCCCGCCGCCGACGAAGGCTCGGATGGAGTGGCGGAGGATTCCCCCGACGACGATGACCTCGTTGTCGGGGGAGGAGACCATGGCCTCGGCGACGAGGAGTGAGTTCGTCACGACTCGCAGTCCTGAGCGGCCGACGAGCTCCTTGGCCAGCAGTTCGGTCGTCGTGCCGGGGCCGAGTGCCACGACGTCGCCGTTGCGCACATGCGCCGCCGCGGCCCTGGCGATTGCGGTCTTCTCTGCCAGCGCCTGTTCGAGCTTCTCCGCATAGCTCGACTCGCGGGCACTCGATACCAGCACGGCGCCGCCATGCGTGCGGATGAGCCGCCCCTCATCGGCGAGCTGGTCGAGGTCGCGCCGGATGGTCACGGCCGAGGTGTCGAGCTTCTCCGAGAGCGAGGAGATCGATACGGCTCCATCGCGTTCGATCGTGTCGACGATGATGTTGCGTCTCTGAGCGGCGATCATGGGGCCATAGTACAGACCGCGGGCCCGGAGGAGAGTTCCTCCGGGCCCGCGGTCGGGTGCGGCTTCGGGAGCGTGGCTAGCCGCGCACGAGTGCTTCGGTCAGCGTCCTCGCGGCGTCGATGACGGACTTCGCGTGCAGGCGACCCGGCTGCCGGGTGAGCCGGTCGACGGGGCCGGAGATCGAGACGGCCGCGACCACGCGATTGCTCGGCCCGCGCACGGGGGCCGACACCGAGGCGACACCGCGCTCGCGTTCAGCGATCGACTGCGCCCATCCTCGGCGACGGACGCCGGAGAGCATGGTCGCGGAGAACCGGGCCCCGCGCAGCCCGGTGTGCAGACGGTCGGGCTCCTCCCAGGCCAGCAGCACCTGGGCGGCGGAACCGGCGCGCATCGACAGGGTCGCCCCGATCGGCACGGAGTCGCGCAGGCCCACGGGGCGTTCGGCCGCGGCCACGCACAGACGCAGATCGCCCTGACGGCGGAAGAGCTGGGCGGACTCACCGGTCTGATCGCGCAGCTGCCCGAGCACGGGACCGGCCGCGGCCAGCAGGCGATCCTCGCCGGCGGCCGAGGACAGCTCGGCCAGGCGCGGACCGAGGACGAAGCGCCCCTGCAGGTCACGACCGACGATGCGGTGGAATTCGAGGGCAACAGCCAGGCGGTGGGCAGTGGGGCGTGCCAGTCCGGTCAGCGTCACCAATTCGGCGAGAGAGGCGGGTCCGGCCTCAAGTGCGGAGAGAACCATTGCGGCCTTGTCGATGACCCCGACGCCGCTACCATTGCTTGTCATAGACACCATTGTGCGCGTCTCAGTGGGCGAGATGCAAGTTCGCATTGCGATACGGGCGAGTAGATTTCCCTTACGCACTCACTCCAGTGCAGACAACCCAGTTCATCGACGCGCCGACCCTCGTCGCGTCAGATCTACATCGGGTGCAGGGAACCCCTGCACCGGCGGGAGGAACCATGCCACGCACATTGGCCGAGAAGGTCTGGGCCGATCACGTCGTCTCACTTGGTGTTGACGGTGCGCCGGACCTTATCTACATCGACCTCCACCTCGTCCACGAGGTCACCAGCCCGCAGGCCTTCGATGGACTCCGACTCGCCGGGCGCCCCGTGCGCCGCCCCGACCTCACGATCGCCACCGAGGACCACAACACACCGACCTGGGACATCGACAAGCCGATCGCCGAACCCACCTCGGCCACGCAGATCAACACCCTGCGCAAGAACGCCGAAGAGTTCGGGATCCGCCTGCACAGCCTCGGCGACGCCGACCAGGGCATCGTCCACGTGGTCGGACCGCAGCTGGGCTTGACCCAGCCGGGCACGACCGTCGTCTGCGGCGACTCGCACACCTCCACCCACGGTGCTTTCGGGGCTCTGGCCTTCGGCATCGGCACCTCCGAGGTCGAGCATGTGCTCGCCACTCAGACGCTGAGTCTCAAACCGTTCAAGACGATGTCGATCACCGTCGACGGTGACCTGCCCGAAGGCTCGAGCGCCAAGGACATCATCCTCGCCATCATCGCGAAGATCGGCACCGGCGGCGGACAGGGCTACGTCCTCGAATACCGCGGCTCGGCCATCCGCCAGCTGTCGATGGAAGCGCGCATGACGATCTGCAATATGTCGATCGAAGCCGGCGCCCGCGCCGGAATGGTCGCCCCCGACGAGACGACCTTCGACTACGTCAAGGGCCGCCCGCATGCCCCCGAAGGCGAAGACTGGGACGCCGCAGTCGAATACTGGAAGACCCTCTACACCGATGAAGGCGCCGAATTCGACGCCGAGGTCGTCCTCAAGGCCGAAGACATCGAACCCTTCGTCACCTGGGGCACGAACCCCGGGCAGGGCCTGCCGCTGTCGGCCTCGGTGCCCAGCCCCGATGACTTCACCGACGAGAACGACAAGACCGCCGCGGCCAACGCCCTGGCCTACATGGGGCTGACCCCGGGCACCCCACTGCGCGAGATCGCCGTGGACACCGTCTTCCTCGGCTCCTGCACGAACTCCCGGATCGAGGACCTGCGGGCCGCTGCCGAGATCGTCCGCAGCCGGAAGAAAGCCGAGAACGTCCGCTTCATGGTCGTGCCCGGCTCGGCGAAGGTCCGCCTCCAGGCCGAGGAGGAAGGCCTGGACAGGATCTTCAAGGACTTCGGCGGCGAATGGCGCTTCGCCGGCTGCTCGATGTGCCTGGGCATGAACCCCGACCAGCTCGCCGAAGGCGAACGCTGCGCCTCGACATCGAACCGCAACTTCGAAGGCCGCCAGGGCAAGGGCGGACGCACCCACCTCGTCTCACCGCTCGTGGCTGCGGCCACCGCGGTGCGCGGCACCCTGTCCTCGCCTGGCGACGTCGCCGACCTGCCGCGGGACGCCGAACCCGTGGAATGGGCCGACGAACGACTCAGCCTGTCCCTGACCCCGATCTCGGCGAACGACTGAAGAAGGAAGACGAGCCATGGAAGCTTTCAGCACCCACACCGGCGTCGGCGTTCCTCTGCGCCGATCCAATATCGACACCGACCAGATCATCCCCGCGAAGTTCCTCAAGCGGGTCACCCGCACCGGCTTCGAAGATGCTCTGTTCTACCGGTGGCGGACCAGTGACGACTTCGTCCTCAATGACCCGGACTTCTCGGCCGGCTCCGTGCTCGTGGCCGGCCCCGACTTCGGCACCGGGTCCTCACGCGAACATGCCGTCTGGGCGCTCAAGGACTACGGCTTCCGGGTCGTGCTGTCCTCGCGCTTCGGCGACATCTTCCGCGGCAACTCCGGCAAGGAGGGCCTGCTGGCCGCGCAGCTCGAACAGCACGACATCGAGCTGATCTGGAAGATCCTCGAAAACCAGCCGGGTACTTCCATCACCGTCGATCTCGAGGAGAAGACAGTGACCTGCGATTCGGTCACCGTGCCCTTCCAGATCGACGACTACACGCGCTGGCGCCTGCTCGAAGGCCACGACGACATCAGCCTCACCCTGGCCAAGGAAGAGGACATCGTCGCCTACGAATCCTCCCGGTTCGCATTCAAGCCCAAGACCCTGCCCGCCAAGGTCTGACCCTCGCCGAGGCGGCCGACTCCGGCTCGGGTCGGCCCCGCCTCGGCGAGTCGGTGGGAACCCGATGCCTGCGATAGTCTAGGACGGTGCCCCGGCCAACGTTCGGGCACCGTCTCCGGGCGTCACCATGCCCGGATCCGATCATCGGAATCAGGGAGGAACATGCTCGAAGTACGTGGGGGAAACCCGCTGGACGGCACCGTCAGAGTCCGCGGCGCCAAGAACCTGGTGCCCAAGGCGATGGTCGCCTCCCTGCTGGGAGAGACCCCATCCGTGCTCCGCGGTGTGCCCCAGATCCGCGACGTCGAAATCGTCACCGGACTCCTCGAGCTCCACGGGGTGCGTGTGAGCTCGGCCCCCGACGGAGACCAGCCCGACGGTGAACTCCACCTCGACCCGGCCGACGTCGCGCAGGGCTCGATCGTCGACATCGACGCTCACGCCGGCTCCTCGCGCATCCCGATCCTCTTCTGCGGACCGCTGCTGCACAGTCTCGGGCAGGCCTTCATCCCCGACCTCGGCGGCTGCCATATCGGGGACCGGCCCATCAACTTCCACCTCGACGTCCTCCGCCAGTTCGGTGCCGAGGTCGACAAGACTCCCGGCGGCATCATGCTCAAGGCGACCAGCTGCCTGCAGGGAACGAAGGTCGAACTGCCCTACCCCTCGGTCGGCGCCACCGAACAGGTGCTGCTGACGGCCGTGCGTGCCGAAGGCGTGACCGAGCTGCGCAATGCCGCGATCGAACCCGAGATCATGGACCTCATTGCGCTGCTGCAGAAGATGGGTGCGATCATCACCGTCGACACCGACCGGGTCGTGCGCATCGAAGGCGTGGAGTCGCTGCGCGGCTTCATCCACCGTGCCCTGCCCGATCGCAATGAGACCGCCTCCTGGGCCTCGGCCGCCCTGGCCACCGGGGGAGACATCTTCGTCGCCGGAGCCAGCCAGCCCGAGCTCATCACCTTCCTCAACATCTTCCGCAAGATCGGCGGCGAGTTCGAGGTCCAGGAATCGGGGATCCGTTTCCGCCATCCCGGCGGCAAACTCAAATCCTTCGCCCTCGAAACCGACGTCCACCCCGGCTTCATGACCGACTGGCAGCAGCCGCTCGTCGTCGCAATGACCCAGGCCGAGGGACTGTCGATCATTCACGAAACCGTGTATGAGAACCGCTTCGGCTTCACCGAGGCCCTGCGCGATATGGGGGCACAGATCCAGCTCTACCGCGAATGCCTCGGCGGCACCCCCTGCCGCTTCGGCCGCCGCAACTACCAGCATTCGGCCGTGGTCTCCGGCCCCACCGACCTCAAGGGCACCCGCATCGACGTACCGGACCTGCGCGGCGGATTCAGCCACCTCATCGCCGCTCTGGCCGCCCAGGGCGCGAGCGAAGTCCACGGCATCGAACTCATCAACCGCGGATACGAGAACTTCCTCGACAAGCTCGTCGGACTCGGCGCCGAGGTGTCCGCATGAGCGCGGTCACCGAACCGGACTCGAACAACCACGACCTGGTCTCCTTCGACCCCGCCTCGGTGCGGTCTCAGAACCGGGCGGGCACCGTGGCCGCGACCGCGGCCTTCGGGCTCATGCGCACAGCCACGAAGATGAGCGTGCGCGGCATCGAACACCTGCCGCCGAAGGGCACCGGAATCATCGTCGCGGCCTACCACGCGAACCACCTCGACCCGATCCTCGTCGGCCTCGCCCTCAAACGCAACGGTCGGATGCCGCACTTCCTCGCGAAGTCCACCCTGTTCTCCGGGGCACTCGGCCTCATCCTCAAGACGATCGGACAGATCCCCGTGCTGCGGTCATCGGCTTCGGCGGGAGACTCCCTCGAATACGCGAAAGACGCCCTGGCCCACGGGCAGACCGTCGTCATCTACCCCGAAGGCACGCTGACGAAGGACCCCGAGCTCTGGCCCCAGCATTTCAAGACCGGCACCGCCCGGCTCGCGCTCGAGACCGGAGCCCCGATCATCCCCGCCGCCCACTGGGGACTGAACACGATCTTCCCGCGCGGCCAGAAGAAGCTGCGCTTCAAACCCTTCAGCAATGAGTCGACGGTCGTCTTCGGACCGCCCGTCGACTACTCGGACCTGTGGGTCCACCGTGCCGAGAAGGCGACGATGGGGAAGCTGTCCAAACGGCTGAAGGACACCATCGCACGGATGGTCGCCGAACTGTCCGAACGTGCACTGCCGCAGCGATTCGAAGAGAAGGAGACGGGCGAATGAGTGTGGACAAGATCGCGGTCCTCGGAGCCGGATCGTGGGGGACGACCTATGCCGCGGTCATCGCCGACGCCGGGTTCCCCGTCACCCTGTGGGCCCGCCGCGCCGAGGTCGCCGAGGAGATCAACACCTCACACACGAACGACCGCTACCTCGGCGAGCGCATCCTGCCCGCGGGTCTGTCCGCGACCGCTGATGACATCGCCGCCGTCACCGACGCCGAGGTCATCGTGCTCGCCGTTCCCGCCCAGACTCTGCGACAGAACCTCTCCCGGTGGAAGCCGCACCTGCGTCCCGGGGTCAAGCTCGTGAGCCTGATGAAGGGCATCGAGGTCGACACCGGCAAACGCATGTCCGAAGTCATCGCCGAGGTCGCCGAGGTGGACGAGAACCAGATCGCCGTCGTCTCGGGCCCGAACCTCGCCCGTGAGATCGCGGACCGGCAGCCGACCGCCACCGTCGTGGCATCGGCCGATATCACCACCGCCGAGGTGGTCGCGGAGATCAGCGCGAACGCGTACTTCCGTCCGTACACGAACACCGACGTCGTCGGCGTGGAGGTCGGCGGTGCGATCAAGAACATCATCGCCCTGTCCGTGGGCATCGCCGACGGGCAGAAGCTCGGCGACAACTCGAAGGCCTCGATCATCACCCGCGGACTCGCCG
This sequence comes from Brevibacterium sp. FAM 24630, assembly GCF_049804075.1. Taxonomy (NCBI): domain Bacteria; kingdom Bacillati; phylum Actinomycetota; class Actinomycetes; order Micrococcales; family Brevibacteriaceae; genus Brevibacterium; species Brevibacterium sp. FAM 24630. The sequence goes on along the minus strand of NZ_JBNBZD010000001.1, from coordinate 176,524 downwards.
AGACCTCCCGACTGGCCGCGGCCATGGGCGCGGAAGCGCACACCCTGTCCGGGCTGGCCGGGCTCGGCGACCTCGTCGCCACCTGCGCCTCACCCTTGTCGCGCAACCGCACCTTCGGGCGCCACCTCGGTGAGGGGATGAGCCTCGAGGACGTCATCGCCCACACCTCGCAGACGGCCGAAGGCGTGAAGTCGGCCCCGGCCGTGCTCGCCCTGGGCCGCCGCTTCGACGTCGACCTGCCCATCACCGAGGCGGTGTGCGCGGTGCTCGCCGGCAAGCTGCGGGTTGACGAACTCGCCGGTTTGCTGTTGTCTCGGAAGCGTAAGCACGAAGGACCCCCGGCCTAAGGAGCATCATGAGTGCGAACTCACCGTTCTACAATCTTCCCGAACTCCCGACCTTCACGCTGACCAGCACTGACATCGAGGACGGCGGGGTGCTCACCGGCCCCCAGCTCTCCGGTGCCATGGGTGTTCCCGGCGGCGAGGACGTCTCCCCGCAGCTGTCCTGGTCCGGCTTCCCGGCCGAGACCAAGGCCTTCGCCGTGACCTGCTTCGACCCCGATGCCCCGACCGGATCGGGATTCTGGCACTGGGTCGTCACCGACCTCGACGCCACGACGACGAGCCTGCCCGCCAACGCCGGTGACCCGGCCGCAGACCTGCTGCCCGGTGGTGCCGTGACGCTGCGCAACGACGCCGGAGAGCCGCGCTTCGTCGGTGCCGCCCCTCCGGAAGGCCACGGCCCGCACCGCTACTTCTTCATCGTCACGGCCCTGGCCGAACCGCTGGGCATCGACGAATCCGCCTCACCTGCCTTCGCCGGTTTCAACATGTTCTTCAAGGGCATCGGCCGCGCGTGGCTGGAATGCACCTTCGAGGCCAAGTGAGCTAGAGTCTTTCAGTCCGCGCACACCTCGACGGCGTGCGCACCCCCGTTTCCGGTCCCAGTTCGGGGGAGCTCCACACAACAAGGAATCTCATGGCAGACAACGATCACCGGCCCCTCGTCGCAGTTCTCTTCGGCGGGCGTTCGAGCGAGCATTCCGTCAGCTGCGTCACCGCGGCCGGAGTGATCGGTGCCATCGACGCCGAAGCCTTCGACGTCCTGCCGATCGGCATCACGAAGACCGGCGTGTGGCGGGTCGTCGACGACTGGGCGAGCATGCGCTTCGACCCCCAGGACATGCCCGAGGTCACCGACAACGGCACCGAGGTGATTCCTCCGCTGGCCGCAGACGGGGCGCCTCTTCTGCAGCGCGACGCCGAGGGCAACTGCTCCGAACTCGGCTCCGTGGATGTGTTCTTCCCGCTCCTGCACGGACGCTTCGGTGAGGACGGGACGCTGCAGGGTCTGTTCGAGCTCAGCGATACCGCGTTCGTCGGTTCCGGTGTGTTCTCCTCGGCCGCGAGCATGGACAAGCACTTCACGAAGTCGCTCATGGCGCAGGCCGGGATCCCCACCTGCCCGTGGGAGCTCGTGACCGAGACGATGTGGGAGATCGACCGTGCCGAGGTCGAGGCCCGCATCGCCGGCCTGGGCCTGCCCGTGTTCGTCAAACCTGCCCGCGCCGGCTCGTCCATGGGCGTGAGCCGAGTCGCCGAGGCGGCCGACCTCGAGGCCGCACTCGCCGGAGCCTTCGAACACGATTCCAAGGTCATCGTCGAACCCCAGGTCAACGGCCGAGAGGTCGAATGCGCGGTGCTCGGCTCGCTCTACGATACGACCCTGCGCGTGTCCTCACCGGGGGAGATCAGCGTCACCGGCGACCACGCCTTCTACGATTTCGATGCGAAGTATCTCGATCTCGCCGATGCCGAGGTCACCTGCCCGGCCGACCTCGATGAGATGACGACGGAGGCGGTGCAGGACGTGGCCGCAGCGGTGTTCCGTCTCTTCGACTGCACCGGCCTGGCCCGTGTCGACACCTTCGTCACGGACACCGGGGACGTCGTCGTCAACGAACTCAACACCCTGCCCGGGTTCACCCCCACCTCGGCGTACCCGTTCATGTGGGCGAAGTCGGGAGTCGAATACTCCGAGCTCATCGGCGAACTCATCTCCATCGCGCTCGTCGATCACGCCCGCGCGAAGTGAACCTCTAGTCTTCGACGTCCTCGGCGCCGACGCATTCGGCTTCGGGCTCGAGCTTCGCCAGGGCCGGGGAGACCGCGGCGAGCACATCGTTGCCGGATTCGGCCTTGCGGTTGACGAGCACCTCGACGGCGGGCTTCCGGCCATAGCTGGTGAACATCCACGTCGCATCGTCATCGTCGTCCGACGGCTTCGAGATCCAATCGACTCCGCTGACACTCACACACTGATCGGTCGTCGGCCCGGGCGGGGTGACCCCGCAGCGCAGCACCGCGATGTTCGGATCGCCCCACGCCTTCGTGCCCTGTGAGGACGTGGTGCGGGCCTTCTGCCCGGAGATCTCATCGGGCAGGGTGAGCATGATGTCCGCACACTTCGGGTTCGCGGCATCCTTCGCCGGTTCGACGATGACCTTGTGCGCACAGCCGGAGAGCGCGACGCCGACCAATACGGCGGCCACGGCGGCCAGGGCCAGAGAGCGCGGGCGATGCGGCGACCGCGAGGCGCGGCGCGGCGACTGTGAGACGCGGCGCGGCGAAGCAGAGCGAGATCTCATAGGACTACCGTATCTCCCGATAACCTGGAGGCATGACCCGACTGTCCGAACTTCGCGAATCACACATCATCGCCCGCGTGCTCACTGGCAACCCGAGCAGCGCTCACGTGATCGTCGGACCCGGAGACGATGCGGCCGTGACCGCACCGGACGGTCGGCTCGTATCGACGGCGGACATGCTGGTGGAGAACGAGGATTTCACCCGCGACTGGTTGGAATGGGAGAAGCTCGGCCGGAAGGCCGCCGCCCAGAACCTCGCCGATGTCTGCGCCATGGGTGCCCGCCCGCACGGACTGCTCGTGTCCCTGGCCGTTCCCGACGACACGGACATCACCGCCGTCGAAGCCCTGTACTCGGGTCTTTTCGCCGAGGCGGGGCGTGCCGGTGCCGCACTCGAGACCACCGTGCCGATCATCGGCGGAGATCTGTCGTCCTCCGGCCTCATCGTCGTCGCGATCACCGCACTCGGGACCGTGGGCCAGGGCAGCACCGCGGCCGCTGTCGGCACCGCAGGTGTGGACGGGCCGGGCACGGGTCCGGCGATTCTGCGCTCCGGCGCCCGACCGGGAGATTCTCTCTACCTCGCCGGGACGGTCGGTCGGGCCGCGGCCGGACTCGACCTCCTCTTCTCCGGTCTCCGACCGGACACGGCCGCACCCGAACTCGCCTCCCTCATCACCGCCCAACTGGCCCCACGCCCCGACTACGGGGCGCTGCTCGGTCTGAGGGCCGCCTCGGCGATGATCGACGTCTCCGACGGTCTGAGCCTCGATCTGGCCCGGATCGCCGTCGCCTCGGGGGTCGGCGTCGAGCTCGACCGGACGGCGCTGCAGGATCTCGTCGACCCGCTGCTGCCGGCCGCTGAACAGGTGCTCGGTGAAGTGGCGGGTGCAGCGGACCTCGCCCTGTCCTGGGTCCTCCACGGAGGAGAGGACCACGGCTTCGTCGCGTCGAGCGCCTCGAGTCAGGACCCTGGAGTAGGCTGGCGGAGAATCGGTGAGATCCGCACCGGACACGATGTCAGCCTCGACGGCACACCCGTGCCGACGAGCGGTTTCAGCCATTTCGGGAAGTGACATGAGCAACGCCATCAGCCTCAACGGTCGACTGGCCGCCCGTTGGGCCCGTCGGGCGGTCGACCGGCTGCGCAAGGAACGCACCGAGATCGACGAACTCAACGTCTTCCCCGTCCCCGACGGCGACACCGGCACGAACATGTACCACACCCTGCGCTCGGCCTACCTCGCCGTCGAAGAACTCACCGGACCCGTCACCCTCCCGCAGGTCGTGGCCGCACTCGCCGCCGGTGCCGGCCGAGGCGCACGCGGCAACTCCGGACTCATCCTCGCCGTCGCCCTCCAAGGCGTCGCCGATGCCTTGGCCGAGGTCACCGTCGCCACCGCCGACGCGATGGCCACCGCCCTCGAGACCGCATCCGACCGGGCCCGCGCCGCCGTCGCCCGGCCCGTCGACGGCACCATGCTCACGGTCCTTGACGCGATGGCCACCGAGGCGCGTGAACGCGCCGAGACCGGTGGTGACCTGCTCGAAGTCATCGAAGCCGTGCGCGAACGCTCGCGTTCGGCCCTGCGTGAGACCACCGGTCAGCTCACGGTCCTGCGCGAAGCCGAAGTCGTCGACGCGGGATCGACCGGCATCGTCGAACTCTTCGACCTCCTCTACGCGACCGTCACCGGACGCACCCCGCAGGATTCGATGCTCACCGAGGTGGCCCGCGCCCCGAAGATCATCCACGAGGCCACGGCCGAGGAGCTCGAGATCGTCGTGATCCTCGCGACCGCCCCCGCCGCCGAGCTCGCTGAGGAGCTCGACCGCCTCGGCGGGACCTCGATCGTCATCACCGCGCACAAGGTCCACGTCCACGTCATCGACGAAACGGTCGCCGCGACGGTCATCGACCACCTCGGCGGCTATGGGATCGCTCGCCTGGACATGGAGGATCTGCGCCTGCACGAGGAGGAGGGGGAGACGAAGCTCGTCGCCCTCGTCCAGGGCACGGGACTGCTCATGCATGCTGCGCTCAACGGGGCCACGGCACTGACCTCGTCGGTCGGGGATCTCGCGGAGACGATGTCCGAACTCATCGCCTCCGAAGACCGTGAGGTGATCGTCGTGCCCAGCTCCACTTCGGCGCTCAAGGCCCTCTCCGGGCTGCGCGCGGTCACGGGAAAGGATGCGGAACGGGCCGGGCGGGCGCAGGTCGTGCGCTCACGCAACGCCGCCACCCTGCTCTCGGCTCTGGCCGTCTACGATCCCTTCGCCCCGGCCGCGGAGATCTTCGCCGATATGACCGAAGCCGCTGCCGGCACCCGGGTCGGGACGATCTTCTCGGCCGATCAACTCGCCACGGACCCGCCGACCGGGGTGCTGCCGATCGTCCGCGAAGGCGACGACGCAGGAACAGCCTCGGCGCTGGGAGCAGCGGCTCATCCGGCGCAGTTCTACCGGGTCTACATCGAAGGCAAGGCGAAGACGCAGAGCACGGAGCTGAGCACGCTCGTCGTCAAACTCGCCGACCGGCTCCTCGGGGCCGGGGGAGAGCTGCTCACCGTCGTCCACGGACCCGACTGCGTCCCCGAGGTGCTCGACCATCTGCGGGACTGGATCGCGAAGTCCCACGACAATGTCCACTTCCAGGAGTTCGACGCCCGCGACCGCGGGGTGCTCGTCATCATGGGGGTCGAATGACGACCCGGCTCGAAGACAATTTCCGCAAGGCCGACCGCACGCACCTGGCCAAACGCGGTGTGCACACGGTGGCCGACCTGTTCCGGTTCTTCCCCCGTCGCTACCTCGTCCCCGGTGAGTCCACACGGTTGGGCGATCTGCCGCTGGGGGAGACCGCGATCATCCAGGCCGAGGTGATCAGCGTGAGCACACGGCGGATGAAGCAGCGGCGCGGCACGATCACCGAGGTCATCGTCCACGACGGGGAACAGTCGATGAAGATCGCGTTCTTCAACCAGCACTGGTTGGACAAGGCTCTGACGCCGGGGCTGACCGTGGTATTCGGCGGCAAGGTCGAATCTTACCGCGGGCAGCTCACCCTGGCCTCCCCTGCGTGGCTCAACCGCACCGAGGACGACCACGAGTGGACGCCAGAGGATCTCAACTCGCCGTTTCCCATCTACCCGGCGGTCAAGAAGATCGCGCAGTCGCGGCTGTGGAGCGCGATCAAGACTCTGCTCAGCGTGGCCGGGCCCGAAGAGTTCGCCGACCCCCTGCCCAAGGGCCTGCGCGAGAAATACGATCTGCCGGATCTGCGTACGGCGCTCGAGGACATGCACAAGCCGCGCCGGATCGAGGACGTCGAGAGGGCCCGCCAGCGGTGGAAGTGGGAAGAGGCGCTGGCCCTGCAGACCGAATTCGTCTCCCGCAAGGCCGCCTATGCGCAGGAGAACGCCACCCCGCTGCTGACCGAGGGGCCGAAGAGCCGGCGCTTCGACTCCTCGCTGCCCTTCACGCTCACCCCGTCCCAGGTCAGAGTCGGTGAGGAGATCGGTGCGGACATGGGCCGGGAGCAGCCGATGCACCGACTCCTCCACGGAGATGTCGGCTCCGGCAAGACCCTCGTGGCTCTGCGGGCGATGCTCACTGCCGTCGATTCCGGGGCCCAAGCCGCGATGCTCGCCCCCACCGAGGTCCTCGCGACTCAGCATTTCCACTCCATCCAGCACTTCCTCGGCGAACAGATGGGGCTCTCGCCCCTGCTGTCCGAGGACGACCAGGTGACGGTGGCGCTCATGACCGGATCGATGCCGGCCCGGGAGCGGCGGGAACTCGCCCTCGACCTGGCCACCGGGAACATCGACATCGTCGTCGGCACGCATGCGCTGCTGTCGGAATCGACGATCTTCGAGAACCTCGGGCTCATCGTCGTCGATGAACAGCACCGCTTCGGTGTCGAACAGCGTGAGGCGATGCGGGCCAAGGGCGGGGAGTCCACCCCGCACACGCTCGTGATGTCCGCGACCCCGATCCCGCGCACGGTCGCGATGACGGTCTTCGCCGATCTCGACATCTCGACACTGACCGAGATGCCGGCCGGGCCGAAGAACATCGCCACCCACGTCGTGCCGATCGTCGACCAGCCGAACTGGTTCGCACGGGTCCGGACGCTCATGCGCGAGACCGTCGAATCGGGGCGCGGGGTCTTCGTCGTCTTCCCTCGGATCGAACCCACGGACATCGAGGACCCGGAGACCGGTGCCGTGATCGGACAGAAGCAGGGCATCGAGGATCTCAGCCGCAAACTCGAAGACACCCCGGAGCTGTCGGGGAAGAGATTCGGGCTGCTGCACGGGCGGATGTCGACCGGTGAGAAGGACAAGGTGCTCAAGGACTTCGCCGACGGGGACATCGAGATCCTCGTCTCGACGACGGTCATCGAGGTCGGAGTCGACGTGTCACGGGCGACGATGATGGTCATCGCCGAGGCGGAGAACTTCGGTGTCGCCCAGCTCCACCAGCTGCGCGGACGTGTCGGACGTGACGGCAGTGCGGCCATGTGCTTCCTGCTCACCGAGCTGAGCGAGACCGATGAGAGCTTCGCGCGGCTGCAGGCCGTGGCCGAGACGCTCGACGGATTCGCCCTCGCCGAGTACGATCTGGATTCCCGCGGGGAAGGCGATGTGCTCAGCGCCTCCCAATGGGGCGGATCCTCGCTGCGGCACCTGTCGATCCTCCGCGATTCCGAGATCGTGGCCGAAGCCAGGAGAGTCGCCGAGCAGATCGTCGCCGTCGACCCGCAGCTCGACGCGGTACCGGCGCTCAAGGCCTTCATCCGGCGGGTGCTGCCCGAAGGCGACGCACACTTCATCGAAGCAGGCTGAGGAGGCAGGTATGAGAATCATCGCCGGAGCGCACAAGGGTGCCCGCTTGTCCTCCCCGTCCGGGGCGAACACGCGCCCCACTGCCGATCGGGTCAAGGAATCCCTGTTCTCCATGCTCGAAGGCTATGGGGTGCTGCAGGCCGCGAACGTCCTCGACCTCTTCGCCGGATCCGGAGGCCTCGGATTCGAAGCGATGTCACGGGGCGCCGCGCAGGTCGACTTCGTCGATTCGTCGCTGACTTCCATCCGCTCCCTGCAGTCCAATGCCGAGAAGCTCGGTATCGAACACTCCGCGGAGGTGCACGCCGGAGACGTCCTCCACTTCCTGGCGGGACTGCCGGTGACGGACGCCCCGGAAGCGCGGACGTTCGACCTCGTGTTCATGGACCCGCCGTATCCGCTCAGCGAAGACGCGGTCACACAGATCCTCGGACGGCTGACCGCGCACCTGGATCTCGAGTCGATCGTCGTCGTCGAACGCGCCGCACGCTCACCCGAGCCGACGATGCCCGACGGGCTGGAAGTCTTCCGGTCGAAGACCTTCGGTGAGACCGCGGTCCATTTCGTCCAGCTCGTCGGGGAGCCGGGCGAGGCCTGACTCCCCGACGCGGTGCTGACGCTTCGGAAGCGAGATCAGAGCACGCTGGAGAGGAACGACCGCGTGCGCTCGTGCTGCGGGTTGTTGAAGATCTGATCCGGCGGACCCTGCTCGAGGACCTGACCGCCGTCGAACATCATCACCCGGTGGGAGACGTCGCGGGCGAACTGCATCTCATGCGTGACGAGCAGCATCGTGATGTCCGTGGTCTCGGCGATGTCGCGGAGCACTCCCAGCACGTCTCCGACGAGCTCCGGATCCAGTGCCGAGGTCACCTCGTCGAGGAGGAGGATCTCCGGGCTCATCGCCAGCGCACGGGCGATCGCCACACGCTGCTGCTGACCGCCGGAGAGCCGGGTCGGGTGCTCATCGGCCTTCTCGGCCAGCCCGACGCGTTCGAGCAGCTCCTTGGCTTCCTTGCTCGCTTCGCTCTTGGACTTGCCGAGCACATGGACAGGGGCCTCGATGATGTTCTCGAGCACGGTCATATTCGGGAACAGGTTGAACTGCTGGAAGACCATGCCGATGCGCGTGGTCATCTCGCGAGTGCGCTTCTTCGGCAGTTCGACGCGCTTGCCGTCGCGTTCCTCGAAGGTCAGCGGCTCGCCGTCGACGAAGATGTAGCCGCCGGTGAGCTCCTCGAGCGTCATCACCAGGCGCAGGATCGTCGTCTTGCCGGAACCGCTGGGCCCGATGAGGGTGACGCGTTCGCCGGGTGCGACGGTGAAGTTGAGGTCCTTGAGCACGGTCGTGGGCCCGAAGCTCTTCTCCACGTCCTTGAACTCGATCGCCGGGGTGCCCGAGGCTGAGGCGTTCGGCCCGGAGGGGGTGGCTGGGGTGTTCTCAGTAGGTGGCAAGGCGTCGATCCAATCTCTGAATGAGCAGTGAGGTCGGGTAGCTGGCGGCGAGGAAGATGATGCCGGCCAAGGTGAAGGCTTCCGTGTAGGCGAAGGTCGAACCGCCGAACTGCTTGGCCGCAGTGACGAGCTCGACGACGGAAATCGCGAACAGGAACGGGGTGTCCTTGAACATCGCGACCGCGTAGTTGCCCAATGACGGGATGGTCGCACGCAGCGCCTGCGGCAGGATGATGGCCGTGAACTTCCGCACGGGCGGAAGCGACAGGGCTGTCGCCGCCTCGTGCTGTCCGGGAGGCACAGAGTCGATGCCGGCACGATAGCTTTCGGACATGTACGTCGAGTAGTGGATGCCGATGACGATGAAGCCGATGACGAGTGCAGGGACGTCCACGAGTCCGGGGATGCCGGAGAAGGCGAAGTAGACGAACATCAGCTGAACGACCAGTGGAGTGTTGCGGATGAATGCCACGAGCAGTCGCACGAGCCAGTTGATCCACCGCGGCAGTCCGCGGATGGCCACGGCGAGGATGAGGCCGAGGATCGCGGCGATGACAGTGCCGATGACCGTGGCGATGAGAGTGTTGACGAAACCGTGGAGCAGGAGGGGCAGGGCTTCAGCGGCGAATTCCCAATTCCAGTTCACAGGTCACCTCCCTCGCCTGAAGAGGGACGTTTGAGCGGATCCGTTCCGAGTCCCGAGTTTGTGCCTTCACCCGCGACGCCGTGTGAGACGAGGCGGTCTTTGCGCACGGTGTCCGCGCGGGCGGCGCGTCGGGCCTCACGACGGTCGGTGCGCGAATTCGGGCGTCGGCGGCCGAGTGCGGCCGTGGCCCTGCGTTCGAGGAAGTTCATGAACTCCTGCAGCATCCAAGCGAGGATGAAGTAGATGATGAGACCGATGGAGAATGCGAAGTATGTATCGCCCGTCGACTGGCGCAGCTGATTGATCTTGTCGGTGAGATCGGACAGCGTGATGAAGAAGACGACCGCCGAGCCCTTGAGCAGCTGGATGAGCAGCGTCGCCAAGGAGGGGATCATCAGAGCCCAGGCCTGTGGGAAGATGACACGCAGCATCCGGCGGGTGGGGGAGAGGCTGAGCGCGATCGCGGCCTCCCACTGGCCGGGCGCCACGGTCTTGATCGACGAGCGGACGACCTCGGCCGAATAGGCACCGTAGTTGAGCGCGAGAGCCCCGATGCCGCAGAGCAGCGGGTCGAGTTCGAATCCGAGGAGCGGGAGGACGTAGAACAGCCAGAACAGCTGCACGAGCAGAGACGTGCCGCGGAAGAACTCGACGATGATCCGTGCAGGGGCGCGCAGCCACCAGTGCGGCGAGGTCATCGTGATGCCGAGGACGAGCGCGATGATGATGGCGCCGACCGAGCCCGCGACCGTGAGGATGATCGTTGTCTGAATTCCCTCCCACAGCTGTGGGAGGAAACTCAGCAACGTTGCGAGATTGTCGTTCATGATCTCAAGTGCCGAAGGACGACTCAGGAATCAGCGGTGGGCAGGTCGCCCTTGCACAGCTGATCGGTCGTGATCGAACCGTCAGGACGCTCTTCCTTCGTGAATCCGTAGTCACCGACCACGTCGAGGTAGGACTTCTCATCGGAGACGATGTTCTCCAGAGCCTTGTTCCACTCGTCTCGGAGTTCATCGTCATCGGTGCGGAAGACCGTGGCACCGGCACCGACCTGCGGAACATCGTCGATGACCTGGACGAAGGAGTCGCTGACTTCGACGCCGGAGTCCTTCGTGTTCTTCTCCATCCAGTTGAGCGAGATGGCGGTGAGGGCGAAGACATCGGCGCGGCCGGTCGTCACGGCGTCCATGCCGTCCTGGGGCGTGCCGACCTCTTGGGTCTTGATGCCCAGGTCCTTCGCATAATCTGATTCGACGGCGCCGGTCATCGTCGCGAGTTTGGCGCCCTTCTTCTTGACGTCGTCGAGGTTCTTCATGCCGTCCTGCTTGCCCTTCTTCGTCATCAGGGCGGTGGTGTACATGAATTCGGGATCGCCGAAGGAGGCCTGTTTGCAGCGGTCGGGCAGGATCGACATGCCGGCTGAGATCGCGTCGAAGCGTTCGGCGTTGAGGCCGGGGATGAGGGAGCCGAATTCGGTGTTGACGCCTTCGACGTCGTCGACGCCGAGCTCCTTGAACACGGCCTTCGCTATGGCGACGGACGCTCCCTGGAGCTCTCCGCCCTTTTCGAAGCTGTACGGGGCTTCGCCGGCGAAGCCGACGGTGATCTTTCCGTCGTCGATGGCCTTCTGCAGAGTCGACTTGTCCGAGTCGCTTCCTCCGCAGGCACCGAGGGTGAGCGTCAGCGCGAGAATCGATGTCGCGGCGGCCAGTCCTTTGAGTTTCATGTGCTGTTCCTTCCTTGAACGTCGACACATCGTCGTGACGTGCGTCTCCTGGACAGTATTCAATACTTATGTTGTCCGAATGTCACACTGTCAGACAAAGTTATATGATCGTAACCGTGACGAATCCTCCCGCCTCCGAGCTGCCGGTCCTGCGCAAAGTGGTCCGTTCCTCGACGAGCGACCTCATCGCCGACCAGCTGCGCAATGCCATCTACAACGGATCGCTCGAACCCGGGCAGTCGATCAACGAAGTGCGCACCGCCGAACTCCTCGAGGTGTCGCGGCCGTCCCTGAGGGAAGCGCTGCAGCGGCTCATCAGCGAAGGCGTGATGACGCATGCGCCGGGGCGGGGAGTCCATGTCAAGAAGATGCGGGTGACCGACATCGACGACGTCTATGCCGTCCGGGAAGCCATCGAATCGCAGGCGATCAAGCTCATCATCCGGCGGGAGCGCGCCACCGCCCGGATCACCCGCGCGCTCAGGGAGCTGGAGCGGGCGATCGAAGACAATGCTGCGCGCACCATCGGCGATGCCGACCTGTCGTTCCATCATGCGCTCGTCGCCTGTTCCGGTTCGGCCCGGCTGACAGACCTGATGAAGGTCTCGATGGTCCACACCCGTCTGCTGTCTCTGTCGGACCGACGCGGCTACGAGGTTCGCTGCGACGTCCTCGACAGCCACCGCGAACTCGCCGAGGCGGTCACCGCCGGCCGCGAATCACAATCCCTTGGGGTCCTTGCCCGGATCATGGCCGAAGCGGCTTCCCGACTGCACGGGCCCGACGCCGGAGTCGACGCGCAGGTCGTCAAGGCCCTCGACGACGGTGCCGCCGCCGATGACCAGTGGTCGCGGCTGCGGGAGAGAGTGCAGTGAGCACGGTGGGGCGTCCGCGACCCGGGATCGGCACCGCAGGCGACCGCCAGCCGATACGATGAGGGCATGAAGGTCGTCTGTCCCGGTTCCTATGATCCGATCACCATGGGTCATCTCGATATCATCGCCCGCAGCGCACGCCTGTTCGAGGAAGTGGTCGTGGCCGTCGTGCACAACCCCTCGAAGTCCGGTCGTTTCGCCCCGGAAGTCCGCGCGGACCTCATCCGCCGCTCGCTCGATGACGATGAGCGAACCCGGAGCGCCGAGAACGTGAGCATCGACATCGTCTCCGGCGGCCTCCTCGTCGACTACTGCACGAGCATCGGTGCACCCGCCGTCGTCAAGGGGCTGCGTTCGGGCACGGACTTCGCCTACGAACTGCCGATGGCGCTGATGAACAAACACCTCACCGAGCTCGAAACGATCTTCGTCCCCGGCAATCCGCGGTTCGAACACGTCTCCTCGTCTCTCATCAAGGAAGTCCACGCGAACGGCGGGGACATCCACGGGCTCGTCCCCGCCTCGGTGCTGGAAGCTCTGCACGGTCATGACACCGGTGCCGGTGATGACGGCTCCGGCAACGACAGCGCCGACTGAGGGATGAGCGCGGCCGCAACACCTGCCAACAGGGCCTGGTTCCCGGGCCTCGTCACCCACACCGTCATCGCACACGCGACGTACAACGGCGTGCGCGTGCTCATCTCCTACCGGACCCTCGAGCTCGGCGGATCGGGGGTCGTCCTCGGTCTCATGACCGCCGTCTACTCCCTCGTTCCGCTGCTCACGGCCCTCTTCGTCGGCCGGCTCGTCGATCGGGGGTACGCCACCGCGGTGCTGTGGGTCGGCACCATCCTGTCGATCCTGCCCGTCGCGCTCGCGGCCGTCGCACCCAACCTCGGCGTACTCCTCATCGCCACGATGAGCTTGGGCGTCGGGCAGCTGCTGACGACCGTGGCCTCCCAAGCGCTCATTCCGCAGAGCTTCCCCGCCGACCGGATGACCGCGAAGTTCGGCCACCTCACCCTCGGGGTGTCCATGGGCCAGACCATCGGACTGCCCGTGGCCGGCATGATCGCCGACGCCACCTCGGGTGACGCCGCGATCACCAATGCGCTGTGGTTCATGACCGCGCTGTCGGCGCTGACCCTCATCGCCGCTGTCGTCGTCATGCTCCGCGGGCGCACCCCGCACGTCTCCCGCGCCGAGGCGGCCGAAGGCGCCATCGCACCGTGGACGCTCCTGTCGACCCGGGGAATGAAACCCGCGATCTTCGCTTCCATGGCCACGCTCGCCGCCGTCGACCTGATGACGGCGTACCTGCCGCTCATCGGACAGGAGAACGGACTGTCCGTGACGCTGGTGACCTGGCTGCTGGCGCTGCGAACGCTCGCCTCGGTGATCTCGCGCCTGTTCATCGGGATGCTCACGACCAGGTGGCGCAACCTGTCCCTGCTGTGGACCGCCTCGGCGACGGCCGGTGTCTGTGTCGCGCTCATCCCCGTGCTCAGTCAGCCGTGGACGCTCGGACTCCTGCTCGCCCTCGCCGGATTCTGCTTCGGACTCACCCAGCCGCTGACGATGACCTGGGTCTCGACCCTGGCCGATGCGAAGAATCGGGCCGCGGTGCTGTCCATCCGTTTGGCGGGCAATCGACTCAGCCAGGTCGCGATCCCCTCGGCCGCCTCGGCGCTGACGGTCATCGCCGGTTCCGGGGCCGTGTTCATGATCGCCGGCGCGCTGCTCCTCGTTGCCGGGGGAGTGACCTGGCGCAACGAACACGAGCGATGGTGATGAGGAACACCTGCGGCGGTCGATCGGGGCGATTGGTAATGACCGCCGATGATGATTAGAATGGTGAGTCGCGTGTGAACGCAGGAGCGACATCCTCAAACCACCGGGAGGACGGCATGAAGCAGCGATCTGAATTCGTCTTCGATCTCAGATCGATGGGTCTGCTCGGCAATCCGGGTGAGTGGGAACGGGTGAACACCACCTTGTCTGCTCCAGCGGATCTCAAGATCGAAGTGATCGGGGTTGGTCAAGGTTCACCACTGGCGCTCGAGCTGATGTTCGAGAGCGTGTCGGAGGGGATCTACGTGTCGGGCACAGTCTCGGCGACGGCCCGCGGCGAGGACGCGAGGACACTCGAGCCCATCGAGCTGCCGATAGATGTCGACATCCAGGAGATGTACGTCTATGAGCAGGCCGAAGGCGACGAGGACTCCTACGTCATCGACCGGGATCAGCTCGACCTCGAGCCCGCGATCAGAGACGCCGTGGTGATGGCTCTGCCGTTCAATCCTTCACAGGATGAGAGCGAGGAGTTCAGCTACACCCTGGGGGAGGACCTCGAGGTGGAACCGGACGAATCCGAATCGCCGTTCGCATCATTGAAGAATCTGTTGGATGAGAAGAAAGAGAGCTAGACGTGGCTGTTCCGAAGCGTAAATTGTCGCGCAGCAACACCCGCCACCGTCGTTCGCAGTGGAAGGCCAAGGCTCCGAACCTGGTCAAGACTGTGGAGAACGGTCGCGTTGTGTACTCGCGCCCCCACCAGGCCAAAGTCGTCGAAGACGCAGCCGGCACCCCGCTGTACCTCGAGTACAAGGGCCGCAAGGTCGCTGACGTCTGAGACTGTGGACACTGACACCACAGCAGCACTGAAGAAGAGTCTCGGGATCGATATTGATCCCGAGACTTTTCGTCTCGCGCTCACGCATCGTTCTTATGCCTTCGAGGCCGGCGGAATCCCCACCAATGAGCGCCTCGAGTTCCTCGGCGATTCCGTGCTCGGCCTCGTGGCCACCGAATCGCTCTACTACGACAACCCGGACCTGCCCGAAGGCCAGCTGGCCAAAATGCGGTCGGCCGTGGTCAACACTCGAGCCCTGGCCGCGATCGCCCGCAGGCATGGGATCGGCGAGCACATTCTGCTCGGCAAGGGTGAGGAGCTGACCGGCGGCCGCAACAAGGATTCGATCCTCGCCGACACCGTCGAGGCTCTCATCGGCGCCGTCTTCGTCTCTCGGGGACGCGACGTCGCCTTCGCCTTCGTCCATCGCCTCATCGACGGCATGCTCGACGACGCGGTCAACCTCGGCGCCGGAATGGACTACAAGACCACGCTGCAGGAGGCTGCGGCCGACCTCAGCCTCGGGGCCGTGAGCTACGAGATCACCTCGTCCGGGCCCGACCACGCTATGGTGTTCACCGCCACCGCGATGCTCGGCGACAACGGCTGGGGCAGCGGGGACGGCTCGTCGAAGAAGGCCGCCGAAGCCGCCGCCGCCGAGGTCGCCGTCAAAGCCATCCGCACCGTCTACCCGGACTACCGTCGCTGAGCGATCTGTGGGTCCGCGTGTGACAGGACGGTGTTCCCATGCCTGAGCTTCCCGAGGTCGAAAGCGTCCGCCGCGGCGTCGACGAATGGACGACGGGGACGACGATCACCGGCGCCGAGGTGATCGACCCCCGAATACTCGGCACGACCTCCCAGCGCCGCATCGACCCGTCCGCGATCGACGGCTTCGTCACCGCCGTCAACGGTGCGCACATCCTCGGTGCCGAACGGCGCGGGAAGTTCATGTGGCTGAGCCTGGGGGAGGGCAGCCGGCCACAGCCGGGCCCGGCCGATCGGCAGAATACGATGCTCGGAGAGACGCCCGAGTTGGGCATTCTCGTCCATCTCGGGATGAGCGGGCAGCTGCGCATCCACGATCCGAATGACGAACTGCACCGGCACACGCGAGCGATCCTGCGCCTCGGCGGCAGCGACAGTGAGCTCGGTGGCCGAGCAGGCGATGGGGCAACCAACGGTGGGGCAGCCAACGGTGGGGGAGGCGTCGCCGGAGTGGGTCGCGAACTGCGCTTCGTCGACCAACGGATCTTCGGTCATATCGGCGTCCAACCGCTCGTGCACGGGTATGGGCGGCTCGTGCCCGCCTCGGCGATCCACATCGCCGCAGACCCACTCGAACCCGCATTCGACCCCGAACGGGTCGTGGAAGCTCTGGCGAAGAAGCGCACGGCGATCAAAGCGGCGCTGCTCGACCAGACTTTAGTCAGCGGCATCGGCAACATCTACGCCGATGAGGCGCTGTTCCGGGCGGGAGTCCATCCTTCTGCTGTCCCTGCGCGCACGCGGAAGAGCCGCCTCGTTGCGGTCCTCGAATCCGCGACGAAGGTGATGACCGATGCCTTGGCCGTGGGCGGGACGAGTTTCGATGCCCTCTACGTCAACGTCAACGGCGAATCCGGATACTTCGACCGGGCGCTGCTCGTCTACGGGCGCGGAGGACAGGAATGCGTGCGCTGCGGGACCGAGATCGCGAGGATCACCGTCGGCGGCCGCGGCACTCACTTCTGCCCGGAGTGCCAGAAACCCCCACGGTACCGGTAGTCCCCGGGCCGATCACCTCGGCGAACGTGGGCTCGGCCGAGCTGCCGACCGTCCGAGCGGGTGAGGGGTGCCGGTTACGGGGAGTGGAATCAGCGACGTCCGGCAGCCCCGGCGAGGAAAGCGCGATGACCGTCGATGAGAGTTCGCTGCGCCTGCGAGTGGTTCGGGGCCGAAAGCATGTTCGCGGGGTTCGTCGGTGACAGCCACAAGGCGTCGACCTCCACGACGGCTCCGTTTTTCAGTCGTGCAGCCGCGACGAGGCGGGGGCGGGAGCCGGGAGCCGGGATGAGGATCCTGTCGAGTTCTCGCCACGAGATTCGCCTGGCCCGCCCGACGAACCCGCACCAGATGAACTCGTCGGGAGTGATTTCGAGCCGAGCCCGCGAGCCGAGCCAGAAGTTCACTCCGGCACCGATGAGCAGGAGGAGGGGGCCGAAGAGGAAAATGAGGAACATGGTGTCGCCGAGGACGGCTAAGAGGATCACCGCAATGAGAGCCAGAGCCGCCATGATGGTGAGCATCCAGCCGATGACGAATGAGATCTTCCCCTCGCGCCTGATGACCGCGTTCATCTGATCAGACTCTGCCTTTCCTCGTGTCGACCAAGCTGGCTTCCCCGCGAACCGATCCCTCAAGAACAGCGATCGCCGTGCGCGTCAGCGTCTCAGCGTCACTATGATCCCACACCTGTCCCGCAGCGCTCCTTGAAGCGGGCACGGGGAGACGGGGCAGAAGCTCTGCTCGCCGGTGCTGTTTCGTCTCTTGTGTACGAACGCATCCAACACCGTTCGCGGCGAATCACACCGTTCGCGGCAGCATGCACCGGTGCGGCGCGCTGAATTGCCGCTAACGGTGCCGGATGCCCGGCTGAAGCTCGGAGACGGGCTCGGACTGGCGGCCGATGCGAACCGAGCAGAATGCACCCGATCGGCTCACCCCCATGATCGTCGCGGGCGCAATGAAGCCGCCTGCGGGCAATGGGCGAAGATGGCCGGATGTCCGTCTTCTCGGACCGTCATCGGTCGCATTCGCTGTGCAACACCACCTGCCGTCGGCGGGCGGTGAATGGTCAAGGGCCCCGTCGCGCACGACAGGGCCCCCACCAGCTCCCCCGGCTGGGCTCGAACCAGCGACCCTTCGATTAACAGTCGAATGCTCTGCCAACTGAGCTACGGAGGAAAACGGCGCAGTTGCCTGCGCACGGGGAGACACTTTACCAAAAGATTCCGAATCTCGTGGCCCGCCCGGATATGCTGGTTTCCAATATGCATCTCAAAAGCCTGACACTGCGGGGATTCAAGTCCTTTGCCTCGGCGACGACTCTCAGATTCGAGCCGGGCATCACCTGCGTCGTCGGTCCCAACGGTTCAGGCAAATCCAATGTCGTCGACGCCCTGTCCTGGGTGATGGGCGAGCAGGGTGCGAAGAATCTGCGCGGCGGAAAGATGGACGACGTCATCTTCGCCGGAACCTCGAAACGCCAGGCCCTGGGGCGCGCCGAGGTGACTCTGACGATCGACAACACCGACGGAGCCATCCCTGTCGACTACACCGAGGTGACGATCTCGCGGACCCTCTTCCGCACCGGCGGGTCCGAATACGCCGTCAACGGGGCCCCGGCCAGGCTCCTCGACATCCAAGAGCTGCTCAACGACTCCGGCCTGGGCAAGGAGATGCACGTCATCGTCGGTCAGGGCCGCCTCGACGCGATCCTCCACGCCGACCCGCTGGAGCGACGCAGCTTCATCGAAGAGGCCGCCGGTGTGCTCAAACACCGTCGCCGCAAAGACAAAGCGGTCCGCAAACTCACCGGACTGCAGACGAACCTCGACAGGCTCACCGATCTGCGCACCGAACTCAACCGGCAGCTCGGGCCCCTGGGCCGACAGGCCGAAGCCGCGGCGAAGGCCGCCACCGTCCAAGCCACACTGCGAGACACCACCGCCCGACTCCTCGCCGACGATGCGGTGCGGATGCAGTCCTCGCTGGCGACGACGAGCGGGGGCGAGGACCACAGCGACCGCATCGACGAACTCGACCGGCTCCGCACCAGCACCGAGGCGCGACTGGGTGAGGTCGAAACCCGCCTGTCGGGACTCGACACCGAACTCGAGGCGCAGCGGACCGCCGAATCGAAGACTCAGACGCAGATCGTCCGTGCCCAGGGCCTGAGCCAGCGGGCCGAAGACAAGCGCTCCCACCTGCTCTCGGAGGTCGCGAGCCTGGGCCGCCGCGAATCCAAGTCTCCCGATGAGCTGCGTGCCCAAGCCGCCCGCTTCAAGGACGAACTCACCGAGGCCGAGGCGGCCGTCACCGAGACGAACTCAGCGCTCGAGGCCAGCCAGAAACGCAAGGAAGAACTCACCCGGGACCTGCGCACCGCCGAAGACGAAGTCAAGGCAGCACAGATCGCCATCACCGAAGCAGTGAAGAACCGGTCGGCTCTGCAGTCGAAGCAGACCCAGGCCGAGGAGCGCATCGCGGACCTGCAGTCGCGCATCGCCGCCAACCGGTCCGAAATCAACACCGTCACCGCTCGCATCGCCGAACGCAGCGCCGAACTCGAGACCGCAGAGACCGGGGTTGAAGACGTCGAAGCAGGGGAGACCGAACTCGACTCCGCTTATGAGACGGCGCTGGAGGCCCAGGAGAAGTGTGAGGCCGAACGCGCCGAGCTGCAGGAGAAGCAGTCGCAGGTCGCCTCCGAACTGTCCTCGGCCAGAGCGCGGGCCGAAGCCCTGGCACTGGGCACCGCGCTCGAGGCCGACCTCGAAGACATCATCAACGCCGAACTGCCCGGAGTCGGCACCGCCGTGACCGAACACCTGAGTGTGACGACCGGCTTCGAGATGGCGGTGGCCGCGGCCCTGTCGACCACGGTGTCCGGCGTCATCGTCGACGACGGCCAGTCGGCGCTGGGAGTCCTCGACCACCTCGGCGAGGACACGAACGTGTCCCTGACGATCCCGACCGGCGCCGAGGCGGTCGCCGGCAAGGGCGGCAATGGAACGGGGCGAACGGAGCTCGCTCCGCTGCCCGAGCTGGCGGGGCTCTCCGGCACCGAGGCGGGGCAGCCAGCTGCCGGGGCGGGGAAGCTGCAATGGCTGAGCGAACTCGTCACCAGCGATGTCCCCGAGCTGCGGATCCTGCTCGCGGCCGCCCTGCACGCAGTCGTCTGCGTCCCCGACGCTCGTGCCGGCGTCGCTCTGACCAAGGCCCGCCCCGAACTCACCGCGGTCACCGTCGACGGGGAGGTGGTCTCGGCCACGCGCATCAGCCGGGCGCGCACGGCCTCGGGCACCCGGTTGGCCTCTCAGACCGCACTCGACGACACCCGTGCGACGATCATCGAACTCGAGGATCGGGCGGAGACGCTCAAGACTGCGCTCGCCGACCTCGAACCGCGCCTGAGCAGAGCCCGCGAGGAAGCGGCGGCGGCACTCGATGCGCTCCACTCCTCGGACGCGAAGATCATGGCCGCAGCCGAAGAGGTCTCGCGTATCACCGGCGAGATCGGTGTTGCCCGCACCCGCCTGCAGCGTGCCGAAGAGAACGAAACGGAGCTGAAGTCCCGCCTCGATGCGGCCCAGCGCGAGGTCGAGACCGCGCAGGCGGCGTTGGCCGGAACCGCCGAGGTCGTCGAAGTCGTCGACACCTCCCGCCGGGACGAACTGAGCGCGCAGGTCTCCCAGTCGTCCGAAGACCTCGTCGAGGCACGCATCAGCCACCGTTCGGCCACGGACCGGGCACGGTTCCTCAGCGACCGGGTCGACTCTCTGCTGCGGGCGGCGAAGGCCGAAGAGGCGGCGCGGGAGCAGAACCAGCGCACGATTGCGAAGAAGAAGCGCGCGGCCGCCTCGGCGAAACTCATCGCTGAAACCGCGGCCGACGCCGCGGAACTGGCACAGTCGACGGTCGTCGAACTCGGCGAGGCGATCCAGGTCCTCGTCGACGAACGCGGCGGTCTGCGCGAAGAGAAGGGCCGCCTCGGCGAGGAATTGGCTGCCACTCGAACCCAGCTGCAGAAACTCAAGGACGCCGCCGCCGAGGCGGAGCTGGCCAAGGAACGGTATCGACTGAAACTCGAGGAGATCGCCCACCGGGCGCAAGAGGAGACTGGGCTGGGCATCGATCGGCTCATCGACGAATTCGGCCCCCACCTGCCCGTGCCCTCGTTCGAGGAGGGGGTGGAGGACACGCCGTACGTGCGTGCCGAAGTCGAGAAGCGGCAGAAGCAGGCGTCTGCCTCGCTCAAGCGCATCGGCACGGTCAATCCGCTCGCGCTCGAGGAGTATGAGGCGCTGAAGGAACGGCATCAGTTCCTCGAGAAGCAGATCGCCGACATCGAAACCTCCCGCAAGGACCTCATGCAGCTCGTCGAGGAGGTCGACCGGCACGTCGAACGCGTCTTCGCGGACGCCTATGCGGACACGGCACGGGAGTTCGAGGACATCTTCTCCCGACTCTTCCCCGGCGGTGAAGGTGCGCT
Source organism: Brevibacterium sp. FAM 24630 (assembly GCF_049804075.1). Taxonomy (NCBI): domain Bacteria; kingdom Bacillati; phylum Actinomycetota; class Actinomycetes; order Micrococcales; family Brevibacteriaceae; genus Brevibacterium; species Brevibacterium sp. FAM 24630. The sequence continues at coordinate 155,428 of NZ_JBNBZD010000001.1, read as the reverse complement.
GAGCCTGACCGACCCCGACGATATGCTCACCACCGGTGTCGACGTCCACGCCCGGCCGGCCGGCAAGAAGGTCAAACGGCTCTCCCTGCTCTCCGGCGGTGAACGCTCGCTGGTCGCCGTGGCGATGCTCGTGGCGATCTTCAAGGCCCGACCGAGTCCCTTCTACGTCATGGACGAGGTCGAAGCCGCTCTTGACGACCTCAACCTCTCGCGTCTGCTCACGGTGTTCGAGGAGCTGCAGGACTCCTCGCAGCTCATCGTCATCACCCACCAGAAACGGACGATGGAGATCGCCGATGCGCTCTACGGGGTGACGATGCACGGCGATGGAGTGTCAAAAGTCATATCGCAGCGCATTCCGTGAACCCAGCTTGTCAATGTCGAAGGACTGCCCGCGGCCACGAGCGCGGCGGCGGGCGCGCCTGAGGGCTCGCCACGGGGGCGATGTGGAGGTTCGGGCCCGGGCCGATGAGGCGATTCGGCACGGACGCCCAGGACAGTCCCAGGGAATTCTCCAACTGCCATGCGGCCCTGTAATACGATTGTCGTCGCCCGGGACTATAGACTTGGGTCGAGACCCAGGTATTCGAAGAATGTGAGGAGCGGGACGTCCATGGCCGAGGCTGCTGATCTGCGAGGTGGCTCGAGGGCATGAATTCGGTGCTTGTCATCATCGTAGGACTGGCGATCTCGTTCGCTCTGGCTCTCGTCGTCGTCCTCCTCGTCGCTCTGCCCGGCCTGCGTGCCGAGGGCCGACTCAAGTACTCCTCCGAGGTGCAGCGATTCCGTCTGCCCGCCCAATGGACCGGCTACGACGACGAAGTCCACGAATTCTTCGGCCACGACGACGGCACCTCGCATCTGGCCACGCGGGAACAGGCGGCGGTCACCGCGATCCGCGACCATTCCTATGTGCTGCGTCCGCAGCCTCGCCGTCATGCGGCCCCCTCGCTCATCACGGTGCGTCCGCGTACCCGCCACTGGAAGATCCCGGAGTCGGGAACCGGGTGGAAGACCACCGCCGGTCTGCTCTTCGGCAGCCGCGGATCCTGAGTGCTGACAGGTTCTGAGCGCAGACGAAACCAAGATCACAGACAAACCGGTCCCCGCGGAATCGGGGCCGAGGACAATGGAAACCGCGCCGACTGATTCCGGCGTGGGACACGACAGACAGACACCACCGGATGAGTCCGGGAACTCGAGTGCCGGCGGCCTGACCGAAGGCTCTCAAAGGAGGACGGAAGAACAATGGATCAGCCGATCATCTTGCTCGTCGTCGCGGCCATCGTCTTCATTCTCGTTGTTGCGCTGGGCATCTCCCTGCGCGTCAGCGGCACGAAGCGAGGACCGCGCGAAGAACGCAGCATCGATGCCGATGTCACCGGTGAGCTCAGTACCGATGAGGTCGCCGAGGCGGTCGCGAAGGAGAAGGCCGAGGCCCGCGGTTCGGAGGTTCCCACGGAACCGGCCAGCCGGCTCGTGCGCCTGCGCGAACGCCTCGCGAAGTCGAACTCCGGGCTCGGCCGTGGCCTGCTCAACCTCCTGTCGCGGGACAACCTCGACGAATCCGCATGGGAGGAGATCGAAGACACGCTCATCCTCGCCGACGTCGGTGTGGAGCCGACGACCGAACTCGTCGACCGGCTGCGCGAACGCGTCAAGGTCCTCGGCACGCGTGACCCCGACGAGGTGCGCGGGCTGCTCCGGGAAGAGCTCATCACCCTCGTCGACCCGACCATGGACCGCTCCCTGGCCGATCAGGGAACCGGCGGAGATCCCGCGGTCTTCCTCGTCGTCGGAGTGAACGGATCGGGGAAGACCACGACCGTGGGCAAGATCGCCCGCGTGCTCGTCGCTGAGGACAGAACCGTGCTCCTCGGGGCCGCGGACACCTTCCGCGCAGCCGCCGCCGAGCAGCTGGCCACCTGGGGTGAACGCGTCGGCGTCGAAACCGTGCGCAAGGAAGAAGGGGCCGATCCCGCCTCGGTGGCCTACTCGGCCGTGGAGAAGGGGCAGGCCGACGGCACCGACGTCGTCCTCGTGGACACGGCCGGACGGCTGCAGAACAAGCGCGGCCTCATGGACGAGCTCGGCAAGGTCAAGCGTGTGGCCACCCGCCCGCTGGGCGAGGGCCACGAGATCGACGAGGTGCTCCTCGTCCTCGATGCGACCACCGGGCAGAACGGCATGCAGCAGGCGAAGGTCTTCGCCGAGGCGGTCGACGTCACCGGAATCGTGCTCACGAAACTCGACGGCACGGCGAAGGGCGGCATCGTCATAGCCGTCCAGCGTGAGCTCGGCGTGCCGGTCAAGCTCATCGGGCTGGGTGAGGGTGCAGACGATCTCGCGCCCTTCACCGCCGAAGGATTCGTCGACGCGCTGCTCGACTGATTTCGCGTACTGATCCTGCCGGGTCTCACCCTTGTATCGACGGGGTGGGGCCCGGCTTGTCACACTGCGGAAACATGACCGAAGCATCACTGTGACATGCGTCATGGAGACTGTCTCTGCGCGGTTCGATCCGGAACCGGCTTGGACAGATGAGAGACGACATGGAACTCGATGCAGTGAACGTATGGATGATGGTCGCGGCAGGGCTGGTGCTGCTCATGACACCGGGGGTGGCGTTCTTCTACGGCGGGATGACGCGAATCACCTCGGCCATCAATATGATGATGATGGTCTTCTCCGCAATGGCCGTCGGCGGGCTCGTCTGGGTGCTCTGCGGATATGGTCTGAGCTCGGGTGATTCGATCGCCGGAATCGTCGGCAATCCGCGGTCCCAGCTCGGACTCAGCGGTGCCGTGGCCGATGATCCCGCCTCGCTCATCTCGATCGGCTACGGATCGACCTTTGCGATGATCGCGATCGCGCTCATCGCCGGAGCCGTCGCCGACCGAGCGAAGTTCTCCACCTGGCTCGTCTTCTCCGCCGCCTGGGTGACTCTGGTGTACTGCCCGCTGGCGTTCATGGTCTGGGGCGACGGTCTGCTCAGCGAATCGGGTGCGATCGGCCGCCTGTTCGGACCCGCCATCGACTTCGCCGGCGGCACCGTCGTCCACATCAACGCCGGCATCTCCGCCCTCGTCCTCGTCATCGTCATGGGTCGCCGCGCCAGATTCTCGGCCCCGCACAAGCCGCACAATATTCCGATCACCGTGTTGGGAGCGGCCCTGCTGTGGTTCGGATGGTTCGGCTTCAACGGGGGCGCCGCCGCGACGATCGAACAGGGCGGTCTGATCTGGATCAACACCCTGGCCAGCCCGGCCGCCGGCATGATCACCTGGATCATGATCGAACGCCTCCGGGCTTCGCGACCGAGCAGCATCGGCAGCGTCTCCGGAGCGATCGCCGGCCTCGTCGCGATCACCCCGGCGTGCGCTGACGTCGACCCCTATGCTGCCGTGCTCATCGGCATCGCCGCAGGTGCCGGAGCGATCTTCGCCGTGGAGGCGAAGAATCGTCTGCGCTACGACGATGCGCTCGATGTGGTGGCCGTCCACCTCGTCGCGGGGGTCATCGGCACTGTGATGATCGGCTTCTTCGCCTTCCCGCACGAGGACGGGCCGGCCGGTCTCTTCTACGGAGCCGGTTTCGAACTGCTCATCGCGCAGGTGCTCGCCTGTCTCGTGGCCGTCGTCTTCGCCGGCCTCGCCACGCTTGCCATCGCACTGGTGCTGCGCGGGACGATGGGGCTGCGGATCGACCCTCGCGAGGAGCTCGAGGGGATCGATGCCTTCGAGCACGCGGAGCAGGCCTACTCCTTCCGGTGACCTGCGACCGGCGGCCGCCGCTTCCCGCCGGTCACTGCGGCCCGGTGGTCACTGCCCCGCCGCCCGTCTGCAGGTGCTCTCTCCTGCAGTCAGGCGGGCATCCATCATCGTTCACCGCAAATCACCGTGGCGCAGCGAGGGGGTTTGCTGCTTACGGTGCCTGTTGCGACTAACGGTGCCTGTTGCGAGGGAGCGGGTGGGGGAGTGCGAGGCGGGGCCGCCTCGGCGAGAGTTCACCGGGCATTGTCAGCACTCACGGTTTCAGCCGGACGCGGGTGAGTTGCTAGGCTTAAGAGTCGACCAAATCATCGTGAAGAAGGCTTGTACGTGTTTAACTCTCTGTCAGACAGGCTCACCGCGACTTTCAAGAATCTGCGCGGGAAGGGCCGGCTGTCCGAAGCCGACGTCGATGCCACCATTCGTGAGATCAGACGTGCCCTGCTCGACGCCGACGTCGCCCTGCCTGTCGTGCGTGCCTTCACCGGCCGGATCCGGGAGCGTGCGCTGTCCGAGGAAGTCTCGGGCGCACTCAATCCCGGCCAGCAGGTCGTCAAAATCGTCAACGACGAACTCGTCGGCATCCTCGGTGGTCAGACGCGCCGTCTGAACTTCGCCAAGCGTCCGCCGACGGTCATCATGCTCGCGGGCCTCCAAGGTGCCGGTAAGACCACCCTGGCCGGAAAGCTCGCGCACTGGCTGAAGTCCGAGGGCCACCGCCCGATGCTCGTCGCCGCCGACCTGCAGCGGCCCAATGCGGTCAACCAGCTCCAGATCGTCGGTGAACGTGCCGGAGCCGTCGTCTACGCTCCCGAACCGGGCAACGGTGTGGGCGATCCGATCCAGGTCGCCACCGACTCCCTCGAGGTCGCGAAGTCGAAGCTGCACGATGTCGTCATCGTCGACACGGCCGGCCGGCTCGGCATCGACGAGGAGCTCATGGCCCAGGCCGCGGACATCCGCACCGCGGTCAACCCCGACGAAGTCCTCTTCGTCATCGACGCGATGATCGGCCAGGACGCGGTGAAGACCGCCGAGGCGTTCCTCGAAGGCGTCGACTTCACCGGCGTCGTGCTCTCGAAGCTCGATGGCGACTCCCGCGGCGGTGCGGCACTGTCGGTCGCCGAGGTGACCGGCAAGCCGATCATGTTCGCCTCGACCGGTGAGTCGATGAAGGACTTCGAACAGTTCCATCCGGACCGGATGGCTGACCGGATCCTCGACATGGGCGACATCATGACGCTCATCGAGCAGGCCGAGAAGAACTTCGACGAAAAAGAGACCGAGAAGCTCAAGAAGAAGGTCGAAGCCGGCGAGGACTTCGATCTCAACGACTTCCTCACGCAGATGGCGGGCCTGAAGAAGATGGGCTCGATGAAGAAGATGCTGGGCATGATGCCCGGCATGAGCCAGTACAAGGAACAGCTGGCGAACTTCGACGAGCGTGAGGTCGACCGGGTCGAAGCGATTGTGAGATCGATGACACCCCAGGAGCGATCGAACCCGAAGATCCTCAACGGCTCCCGCCGCGCCCGCATCGCCAAGGGTGCCGGCACCACCGTCACCGCGGTCAACCAGCTCATGGAGCGTTTCGGCCAGGCGCAGAAGATGATGCGCTCGATGACCCGCGGCGGCGGGATGCCCGGAATGCCCGGTGGCGGCGGTGGCATGCCGCAGATGCCCGGAATGGGCGGAATGCCCGGTGGTCCGGGGACCCGGAAGAAGAAGGTCTCGGGGAAGAAGAAGGGCCGCAAGGGCGGTCAGTCAGGCAACCCGGCCAAGCGAGCCCAGGAAGCGAAGGCGCTGGCCGATAAGAAGGCCGGCAAGACCCAAGATCCGGTCGGTTCGGCCTTCGGCGGAGTCGATCTGGGCAAGGACGAGGAATTCGACCCCTCGAACCTGCCGAAGGGATTCGGCGGAATCGTTCCAGGTGGCAAGAAGTAGAGCCTTCTGGCACAATTGACTCTTGTACTTTTGCTCTCGGTCCGGGCCCTCTCATCCGCGCCGAAGTGATAGTCCGAGCCGCGGCTTCCAGCAGGTCAACCCCACGATCGAACTGGATCAGCTGTGCACACAGAACACAAAAGGAGACACCACTCAAGTGGCAGTCAAAATTCGTCTGACCCGCATGGGCAAAGTCCGTGCACCCTTCTACCGCGTCGTCGTCATGGATTCGCGGACGCGCCGCGACGGCAAGGCCAAAGAGCAGATCGGCATCTACCACCCGACCCGTGAGCCTTCGGTCGTCGAGATCGACTCCGAGCGCGCTCAGTACTGGCTCTCGGTGGGCGCTCAGCCCACCGAACAGGTGCGTGCCCTGCTCAAGCTCACCGGTGACTGGCAGAAGTTCACCGGCGAGGGCGAAGCGGTCAACACCGTCAAGCCGCAGCAGGAGAAGGAAGCCTACGTGGCTCCCAACGCCGAGTCGGTCGTGAAGGAAGCCATCACGCAGAAGGGCGGCAAGTCCGCTGACGCTGCTGAGGCTCCGGCCGCCGAAGCCGCACCTGAGGCCGCTGAAGAAAGCGCTGAAGCCTGAGATGTTGGCTGATTCGCTCGAGCATCTGGTCCGCGGCATCGTCGATCATCCCGACGACGTGTCCGTTCGCTCGCGTTCATCGCACCGCGGCACGACCCTCGAGGTTCGGGTTCACCCCGAAGACCTCGGTCGGGTCATCGGCCGTGCGGGCAGGACCGCCAAGGCCCTGCGCACCGTGATGAACTCTCTGGCCGGCCGTGAGTCGGTGCGAGTGGACCTCATCGAGGCGTAACACCTTCTGTGCGAGAGGGGATGCAGTGCATATGCGCTGCATCCCCTCTCGTGCATTCACCACCCCTTCGCCGACTAGACTGGTGCCTGAACACGGCCGCAGGCGCAGGATCTGCCGCGACGGATCGTCGCGCACATGCACCGACGTCAGCCGGCCGGACACTCAACGACCGCGAACTTCGAGGAGCAGAATGGACACGGTGATCGCCCGCCTGGGCAAGCCGCACGGGATCAAGGGCGAATTCACTGTCGAGGTGCGCACGGACCGTCCCGAGGAACGGCTCACCCCCGGGGCGAGCTTCGCCACCGACCCGGACATCGGCACGCTGACGCTGAAGTCGGCGAGGTGGCACCGCGACCGACTTCTCCTGGCCTTCGAGGAAGTCCCCGACCGCAACCGCGCCGAGGAGATCCGCAACACCCTCATCCTCGCAGAACAGGACGAAGAGGATGAGGACGACGACGCCTGGTACCTCGACGACCTCATCGGCCTCAACGTGTATGAGAACGACGAGCTCGTCGGAGAGATCGTCGACGTCACCAACGGCACCGCTCAGGACCTGCTGCACATGAAGCACACGCTCGGCCACGTCGTGCTCATCCCGTTCGTCACCGCGATCGTGCCCGATGTCGACATCGAGGCCGGCCGCCTCGTCGTCACCCCGCCCGCAGGCCTCTTCGACGCCGAATGAGTGAACCGTCCCCGATGAGCAGCAACGACACCCCCGCCGAAGAGGCCGCCGCCGTTGGGCAGGGGGACCGGGCCATGTCGATCGACGTCGTCTCGATCTTCCCCGAGTACCTTGCCGGACTGCAGCTCTCGCTCATCGGCAAGGCCGTCGAACGCGGGCAGCTCGGACTCAACGTCCATGACCTGCGCGACTTCACCTTCGACCGGCACAACACCGTTGACGACTCTCCCTATGGCGGGGGAGCGGGCATGGTCATGAAGGCCGAACCCTGGGCGCTGGCGCTCGAACACATCCTCGCCGGTCGCCCCGCCGGGGAGGCGAAGCCCACGCTCATCGTCCCGAGCCCCGCCGGAGAGGTGTTCGACCAGCGCATCGCCGAGGATCTCGCCTCCCGGCAGCATCTCGTGTTCGCCTGCGGTCGCTACGAAGGCATCGATCAGCGGGTCATCGACTGGGCCGGGGAGCGCTTCGAACTGAGGCCCATGAGCATCGGCGACTACGTCCTCAACGGCGGTGAAGTCGCGTCGATGGTGATGATCGAAGCGATCAGCCGACTCATCCCCGGGGTCATCGGCAACCCGGAATCCCTGACCGAGGAGAGCCACGAAGACGGTCTGCTCGAATACCCGATCTTCACGAAGCCGGCGAGCTGGCGTGGCCGGGACGTGCCGGAGATCCTGCTCAGCGGCAACCATGCGGCGATCGCGCGGTGGCGGCGTGACCGACGTCTCGAAAAGACCGCCGAGGTCAGACCCGACCTCCTCGCCCGGCTCACCGACCTGAGCAGAGAGGACCTGGCCGCGCTCGAACGGTTTGAGTCTGAGCGTGGAACCGTGACAGAATAGAGCGTCGCGTTTGTTGGCCCTCACCTGCTTCAGGGGGATGTGGGTCCACCATGATCCGCCGTCTCTGATGCGGCGGATCGACGGGGAGCAATCCCGACAGACGATCCAGTCACCGGTTCACCGGTCCGATATGCGTGTCCTCGACCTGAAGCTGGGGCCACAGGAGAAACCACAATGCAGAAGCTCGATGTTGTAGATTCAGCCTCGCTGAAGTCCGATGTGCCTGAATTCCGCGCCGGCGACACCCTCAACGTTCACGTCAAGGTGATCGAGGGCTCGCGCTCGCGTATCCAGGTGTTCAAGGGCATCGTCATCCGTCGCCAGGGCGACGGAGTCCGTGAGACCTTCACCGTTCGTAAGATCAGCTTCGGCGTCGGTGTCGAGCGTACCTTCCCGGTGCACTCGCCCAACGTCGACAAGATCGAGGTCCTCTCTCGCGGCGATGTCCGCCGTGCGAAGCTCTACTACCTGCGCGAACTGCGCGGCAAGGCTGCTCGCATCCGCGAAAAGGCCTGATTTGCCCGGCACTGTGGGAGATGATCACACCGTGCCGAACCGACATGAAGACGCGACCTTCGGGTCGCGTCTTCTGTATTCGGCCAGGTTCTGGAAGACGATCGCGGCCATCGCCGTCGTCATCGTCATCCTCGGCGGATCCGTCCGCGGATTCGTCATCCAGCGCTTCACCATTCCCAGCGCCTCGATGGAGCCGACTCTCAAGGTCGACGACTCGATCACCGTCTGGCGTCCCGACGCCCTGCGCGGCGACATCCAGCGCGGCGACATCGTCGTCTTCGACGGCCGTGGCTCCTTCGTCGACGATGCCCTGCCGACGCCTCTGCAGAAGATCGGGTCCTGGGTCGGACTCGGCCCCCGCGACGTCTACTACGTCAAACGCGTCATCGCCGTCGGCGGCGACACTCTGCAGTGCTGCGATGCCGACGGTCGGCTCCTGCTCAACGGCGAACCTCTGCGTGAAGACTATGCCCCCACCCCCGCCTCGGCGGTGGAATTCTCCGTCGAAGTGCCGGCCGACACGATGTGGGTGATGGGTGACAACCGCACCGACTCCGCGGACTCGCGGTCGCTGCTCGGCCGTCCCGGTGGGGGATTCATCCCCACCGACCGGGTCATCGGCCCGGTCATCGGCCACGGTTCCTCGATCGACTGAGCCTTCGCCGCGACCGTCGGTGCGACTCAACCGCCATGGTGGGTGAGGCGGTTCGCGACTGCGCCTCCGCCTCGGCGAGGGCAACCGTGTGCGGTTGAGGATCCGGTCAGGTTCGTGCTGGTACGCTCGGTTCAGTCCCAGCGGAAACCGTGGCCGAATGTGAAAGCGAACGAATGACCAGCGACTCTCAAGCTTCCCCGCCCCCCGCCTCGAAACGGTTCGTGCGGGGGCTGTTGGAGACCGTGGCGATCATCGTCATCGCCCTGCTCATCTCGACGGCGCTGAAGACCTGGGTCGTCCGCTCGTTCTACATTCCCTCGGAATCCATGATGACCACCCTGCAGGTCGATGACCGGGTGCTGGTCAACCAGCTCGCCCCACGGTTCGGGCCGGCCAACCGCGGCGACATCGTCGTCTTCGACGACCCCGCGCACTGGCTCTCGGCAGCCGAGACCACCCAATACACCCCCAACCCGGTCCTCGAATTCATCGGCCTGGCCCCCTCGGATGCGGGAAACCAGCTCATCAAACGCGTGATCGGGGTCGGCGGCGACACCATCGAATGCTGCGATGGGCAGGGGCGCCTCATGGTCAACGGCGAATCGATCGACGAGACCTACCTCGATGAAGGCACCGCACCGTCCGAGGTCGAGTTCAAGGTCACCGTCCCCAAAGGCCACTACTGGGTGATGGGCGACAACCGCGGCAACTCCGCCGATTCCCGTTATCACATGGACAGCGAACCCTTCGTCTCCGAAGACGACATGGTCGGGACCGTGTTCCTCATCAATTGGCCGTTCAATCACTTCAGCTGGGTGTCGAACCCCGAAGACGTTTTCGCCGACGTCCCCGATTCGCAGGGAATCACCGGGAACTGATGACCATGCGCGGACTGACCGACCTCAGTGTCGAGAACGGACTGTTGAGAGAGGGCTTCGACTTCGTCATCGGTGTCGACGAGGTCGGACGCGGCGCCCTGGCCGGCCCCGTCAGTGTCGGTGTCGCCCTGTTCGATCTGCGGAAGATCACCGGCGCCGAGGTGCCCGCGGGCATCCATGATTCCAAGCAGCTCAGCGCCCGGTCTCGGCAGGACGCCACCGACCGTGTGCGTTCGTGGGCGACTGCCGCGGCGGTGGGTTCGACGAGCCCCGCCGAACTCGACGAGATCGGCATGACCATGGCGCTCAACCTCGCCGGACGGCGGGCGATGATCGAGATGCTCGACGCTTGGGGTGGTGCCGGTGTTGGTTCGGTCGCCTCGGCGGGGGACTGCCCGGAGCGGACGATGGTTCTCCTCGACGGCCGCCACGATTGGCTCTCGGCCCCACTTACCCTCGACTGCCTGGGGATATTCGGGCACTGCGCCGAATTCGAACTGCCGCCGGTTCGCACCGTGATCAAGGGCGACGGCTCCGTGCCGGCGATCGCGGCGGCGAGCATCGTCGCGAAAGTGACTCGCGACGAGACGATGATCGCACTCGCCGAGGATCTGCCGCACTATGGTTGGGAGTCGAACGTGGGATACGGCACGGCGAAGCACCGGCAGGGCATCGTCGACTTCGGTCCCAGCATCCACCACCGTCAGAGCTTCCGCTTGCACGCGGTATCAGAAGGGAGGGGTCATCATGAGCGCCGATGATCTGGACGACTACGAGGCTCAACTCGAGCTCCAGCTGTACAAGGAATACCGAGATGTCGTCGGTCTCTTCGCCTATGTCGTCGAGACCGAACGACGCTTCTACCTCGCCAATCACGTCGACCTCAAAGCCCACAACGATGCCGGGGACGTGTACTTCGAACTCACCCTGCGCGATGCGTGGGTGTGGGACAGCTACCGTTCCTCCCGGTTCATCAAGACCGTGCACGTGCTGACCTTCAAAGACGTGAACATCGAGGAGATCGCGAAATCCGATCTCGAACCGCCGACGTCGATCCGGGGCTGAGTTCGGGAAGCGAGTCCGGGCGGGCACTCGCGCACCAGCATCTGTGGATCATGCTCTGACTCCGGCGTGATTCGGCTGTGGACGGCCGTGCGGCTTCCACAGGCTCATTTCTCCCTCTTCTCGCCGCTCTCGTTGCCGTGGTCAGCTGGCCGACATGGCACAGACACGGGCAACTCGGCGAAAACGCACTGCGAAGGGCATGCGCAAGCAGGCTCTGGGCGACAGAGGAGAGGACCTCGCGGCGGCCTACCTCGAGCACGCCGGGCTCGTCATCGTCGAACGCAACTTCCGTTGTCCGCGCGGTGAACTCGACATCATCGCCCGAGACGGTGACACCGCCGTCTTCGTCGAGGTCAAGACCCGTCGCACCGCTGCCCTCGGATCACCGCTCGAAGCCGTCACGCGAGCCAAACTCACCCGCATCCGCATGCTCGCCGGAATCTGGCTGCGGGGGCAGAGCGAATACTTCCCCGCAGTCCGCATCGACGCGCTCGGCATCATCATCGAGCCGAGCATCCAGTATTTCCACTGCCCGAACATCCAGGTCGACTCATGACCGAGGCACCGGAAATGCGGGAACCCGGCACCGCTGAGCCGAAGGGCCACATCATCGGCCGCGCCTGCGCCGTGGCTCTGTGGGGACTGAGCGGAAAGATCGTGTCGATCGAAGCCAGCATCAGCGCCGGTCTGCCCGGAATCGACATCGTCGGACTGCCGGACACCTCGGTGAGCGAGTCACGCAAACGACTGCGTGCGGCCCTCGCCTTCCTCGGTGCCCCTGTGGCGACACAGCACCTGACGATCAACCTCACCCCGGGCACGGTGCCGAAGATCGGCACCGGCTTCGACCTCGGCATCGCCGTCGCCGTGCTCAAGGCCCTGGACCTCATCTCGAGCGAGGACACCGGGTCGATCATCCACTGCGGCGAGATCGGACTCGACGGCAGGATCCGACCCGTGACGGGAATTCTGCCCGCCCTGCACACCGGGATGCAGGCAGGCTTCGACCGGTTCGTCGTCCCCATCGGCAATGCCTCGGAAGCCTCTTTGCTCGGACGAGCCCGCACCCTCCCCGTCGCCTCCCTGGCCGAACTCGTCAACGCCTACGGCGGATCCATGGCCGTACCTCCTCTGCCCGCGGTGATCGACATGGACCGTCCCGTCCCCGTCACACCGGAACTCCACGACCTCGCCGAGGTGCAGGGCCAAGCCGAAGGGCGATTCGGACTCGAAGTCGCCGCCGCCGGAGGACACAACCTGCTCATGCGCGGCACACCCGGAGCCGGCAAGACACTGCTCGCCCAGTGCCTGCCCGGGATTCTGCCGGCTCTCAACGATGACGAAGCCGTCGAAGTCGCCACCGTACGGTCCCTGCGGGGAGAACTCGACGGCAGCGAGGGACTCGACCACCGACCCCCGTTCGAAGCACCCCACCACCGCAGCACCGCCTCGGCGCTCATCGGGGGACGTCGCCCCGGAACGGTCGGGATCCTCAGCCGCGCACACCGCGGGGTGCTGTTCATCGACGAAGCTCCGGAATTCTCCCGCGATGTGCTCGAAGCGCTGCGGCAGCCGATGGAATCCCGCCGCGTCCACATCCACCGGGCCTGGGGTTCCATGGTGCTGCCGGCGGCCTTCCAACTCATCATGGCCGCGAACCCGTGCCCCTGCGGAGTCGGAATGGCCGGGGCCGGAGCGGACTGCCGGTGCACCCCCTTGGACAAACGCCGCTATCGCAATCGCCTGTCCGGGCCGCTGCTCGACCGAGTCGACCTGCAGCTCGAACTCTTCCCCGTCTCTCCTGCAGACATCCGCCTCGGCGGGGGACAGGAGACCAGCGCCGTCGTGGCCGCACGTGTGCTCGAAGCCCGGAGGCGACAGACCGAACGCTTCGCCGACTGTTCCTGGCACCTCAATGCCGAAGCGCCCGGCACCTGGCTGCGCGACCACTTCGGTCTCAGCCCTGCGGCATTGACCGACCTCGACCGGGCACTCGACACGGGACGGATCACGATGCGCGGCTACGACCGGGTGCTGCGGGTCGCGACCACCCTGGCCGACCTCGACGGAAAACCGGGACCCGACCACGACGCGATGCGGATGGCGCTCGCCCTGAGGACGCAGGAGTCATGACCGTGAACACGAACGAGGAGGTCCGCGCGGCCATCGCCTCCCTGCTGCGCATCGGCGAACCCGGCGACGGTCTGCTCAAACGCCTCGTCGACGACATCGGACCGGTCGCCGCGCACACGATCGTCACCGTCGTCGGCCGAGGTGAGGCCACCGCGGATGAGGCGATGGCGGGGCTGAACTCCACCGGCGCCGAGGCGGCCACGCACGGGCAGATGCGCGAAGCCATCGAGAGGTGGGCAGTCCGCGCAGGCGACGAGGACGTTGCTGTCGCCGGGCGCGATCTCGACAAGATCGCACGACTCGGCGGTCGGCTCGTCATCCCCGGCGACGAAGAATGGCCGAGCATGCTCGACGACCTCGGTCCGGCCGCACCGTTGGGGCTGTGGGTGAGAGGCACTGTGAGCCTCACGCGCGCCCTCTCCCGCGCGGTCGCCGTCGTCGGAGCCCGGGCCGCGAGCAACTACGGCACCAAATGCGCCTCCGACCTCGCCTGGGATCTCGCCGCTCACGGGATCACCGTCGTCTCCGGTGGAGCGTTCGGCATCGACGCCGCCGCGCACCGGGCCGCCATCGCCCGCGAGGCACCGACGATCGCGTTCATGGCCGGGGGAGTCGACCGCTTCTATCCGGCCGCAAACGCCGATCTGTTCGAGCAGATCCTGGCCACCGGCGCGATCGTGTCCGAGACCGCTCCGGGGATGACCCCGATGCGCCACCGGTTCCTTCTGCGCAACCGACTCATCGCCGCCTCCGCACAGGTGAGCGTCATCGTCGAGGCCGGATGGCGAAGCGGAGCGCTCAACACGGCCCGTCATGCCCTCGAACTCTCCCGGCAGGTCGCTGCGTTCCCCGGATCGGTCTATTCGGCGTCATCGACCGGGGCCCACCGGCTCGTGCGTGAGCATGAGGCAGAACTCGTCACCTGCAGCGACGACGTCATCGCACTCATGGACGATCACGCTCCGGCGCTCTTCGACACCGACAGCGGTGCCTCTCAACGACCCGATCCGCTTGAGGACCTCGGGGAGAGGGAGAAGATCTGCCTCAATGCGCTGACCGTGTCGAAACCACTCGACGTCGGCACGATCGCCTCCCGGGCGGGACTGACCATCACAGGTGCGCTCAGCTCCCTGACCGTGCTCGACCTCGCCGGATTGGCCGAACGCCGCGACACCGGGTGGGTGAAGCTGCGCGTGCGGCGCTGATTCCTCGTGGGTGATTCCCCATAACCGTGCCGCGAGGCTTCACCGGCGTCTTCTCCATCGGTGAGTTCATCGTCGACGACCTCGATCCGATGGTGTCCGACCTGCCGCAGAGGCCAATCCTCACTCGCACGTGATCGCACACGTATCCTGGGGACTGTGAGCACACTGTCGACGGTCGCCGAAGTGGTGGCAGGCTATGCCGACCACCTGCGATCCCGTGACGTCTCCGAACACACCGCTCGCGCCTATGTCTCCGATGTCACCGATTTCCTCGACCACGCCGTGCACTCGTCGAAGCTGCGCCTCGGCAGGGCAGAGGAGAACTCCGGTTCGCCGAAGGCTGAGGGAAAGCGGATCGATCTGGCTGCCGTCGAACTCGATGATCTGCGATCATGGCTGATCGCCCTCGACGATGCCGGTGCCGCGAAGTCAACGGTGGCACGCAAGATCGCCGCCGTCCGCTCCTTCTTCGCCTTCGGCGTGAACAATCTGGGACTGCCGAACAACCCCGCGGCACGGCTGCGGACTCCGAAGAAGGACTCGCGCCTGCCCACGGTGCTCAAACCGCAGCAGGCCGCTGCCCTCGTCTCCGCCGCCGATCGGGACGATTCTCCGCCCGAAGCCTCCGCCGCCGACGGTTCAGCCTCGCCAGGATCGGGTTCTCAGCGATCCGCACGTGAGCGCAGCGACGATCCTCTCGAAGCCGCCAAACGTCTCCGTGATGCCGCGATCCTCGAAATGCTCTACGCGACCGCAGTGCGTGTCTCCGAACTCACCGGCCTCGACCGCCGCGACGTCGACCACCGGAAAGCGATGATCACAGTGCTCGGCAAAGGCGACAAGGAACGCCGAGTGCCCTTCGGCGCTCCGGCACAGACGGCGCTGAACGACTGGCTCGCCGCCCGCGATCTGTTCGCCGGGCCCAACAGCGGGGACGCTCTGTTCCTCGGGGTCCGCGGCGGACGCATCGGAGCCCGGCAGGTGCGCGAACTCGTCCACCGCTACGGTGCCGAGGATCCGAGCGCACCGGACATCGGGCCCCACGGGCTGCGGCACTCGGCGGCCACCCATATGCTCGACCGCGGGGCCGACCTCAGACAGATTCAGGAGCTGCTCGGCCACTCGACCATGAGCAGCACCCAGATCTACACTCACGTGTCGATGCAGCGTCTGCAGGAGACGTACCGCCGCGCCCATCCGCGGGCCTGAACACCAGCGCTATTTGCGTACCGGTGGGGTGTCATATTCAGATTGCATGAATTCCTCCTTTTTGGCCTGCCTCATCACGGTGCTGGATATATGCACTCCAGTCGCGGCCGGCTAACTTGGCCCATGCCGCCGCGTTCCTATCGGTGATCCCGAGTAGCCCAGCAAGCACGGGTGCAGGAATTCTGGCTGCGAGGTGAAACATGGAAGCCTTTCGACTCTCGTACGGCTTGATCCCGATCGCGGTAAGGTCCCGACGGAACACCTCGGTAACGAGATGACGACCGGGCTGGCCCCCGGGGAAGAGCCATCCCGGATCGCTGGTCTCGACCAGCCTGTCTGCACGGGTAGTCAGGTAGTTCCGTAGTAGGTCGTCAAGAATGGGTGGCATTTCAATTGGGTCATTGGCGAAAGTGACCAACACGTCGGTTTCGGTGGCATGGATCTGCTGAAGCCTCATTGCCACAATGCGATTGAGGGGCTGAGCAAACAGGAGGGTGAAAAGCCCGGCCAAACGAATATGAGCAGGATGGTGGTTCTCGTTCAGAAGTCGCTCGACATCCGACCAGTGTTGCTCAGTGCTGATAGTGACAGTTGCATTCGGCCACGGCTCACCAGACGCGGTCAAGTTTCTATTAACTCGAGTCTTTCTAGCCCAAGCGATGAATGAAGCAATCGTCTTGGTTCGGTTATAGCCGGGAGAGTTGCTGATGAGTTCTTCGAGGTCGACCTGTGTGGCATCCTCGATAGAGACTCCACGACGAGCTAGCAGCTCGCAGAACTCAATTGCTGCGCGAACCCGGATACGAGCAGAATTCGCAACCGCCTGCGTCAGTGTTCCGTTGCTCGCATGGCGGTGGAGGTTGCGCAGGATGTGCCATCGGGCATAACTGTTGATGGTAAAAGCACAGTCGGGTTCCAGTCTCGGGGCGATTTCGGTGTCGAGCCACGAGATGAAACGGTCGACATGTGGTTCCCACGGGCCGAGGATCCCGATCGAGACAAGCAGATTGCGCAGGTAGTCATTGGGTTTCGTCGGTGGCAATTGCCGAAAAGCAACATGGCTAATGGACGACTGCCCGCAGGCCATTTGTCTCAGGAGATCGGTGCTCGCTTGCGACTGGGAGACCCAGCGTAGTGGGGTGCGCG
The DNA here is from genome assembly GCF_049804075.1 of Brevibacterium sp. FAM 24630. NCBI lineage: Bacteria > Bacillati > Actinomycetota > Actinomycetes > Micrococcales > Brevibacteriaceae > Brevibacterium > Brevibacterium sp. FAM 24630. Next base: position 138,547 of record NZ_JBNBZD010000001.1, on the reverse strand, counting down.
GGTCAACTGAATTAATCCAGTAGTCAAGCAACGGTCGCAACTGTTGATTGAGGTGGCCCGTGGCTGGGTCGGTCAGGAGCTCGGTGGCGCGGGTCGCCAGTGTGCACCGGGCGCACACCTTGCCATAAGGGTGAGATTCCTCCCCGCAATTGGGACATTCGAAGAGCGGTGGTGCTCCTGCACAAGTGGTGCACACGGCTTGTTTACCCAATGGGAAAGCGAGCACTCGGACCAGGCCACAAGTTGGGCATGGGGCTGGATGATTGCGACGGCGTTTCGTGCAAGGTCGACACATTTGCCATCCGGTGATGCGTTGGTCGATCGGTGTATCGGTGCGGCCACAGCCGATGCAAGGACTGAGACGGGTTTTCTGGGTCGATGAAGTCATGTCAGGTGAGACGTGTCGCCCAAGCTGACGACCTGTCGGTTATGGAAGAAATCGTCTTCCCTGAGAGTGGTGATGCTTCCGGAAGGCGCACGGAGATTGATGTATCCCAGCGATTCGAGTGGCATCTTGATCCAAGAGGCTACAACGAACGTGAGGGCGTATCCATGCGTCACGATGACTTGGTGTTCTGTCGGGCTTGCCAAGATGTCGTCCATGGCGGCGTACACACGATGGGCGAAGACACGGTTTGGTTCCGCCCCCACTACGCCTTCGTCATGGTTCAGGCGATCACCTGTGTGCGGTGGCGGAACGAACCGACTGTCCAGCCATGATTGGGGCCTTCCTTCTCCTTCGCCATACGATTTCTCACGCAACCTACGATCCAGAACTGACTCCGCCCCGAGCATCGCGGATATGTGGTCCGCAGTCTGAGCCGTGCGTTTCAAGTCCGAAGAGAACAAGTCGACTGTTGCATTTTCCGGAAGTTTCGACCGCAACGCTTGAGCAATCGCGACGGCGGCTTTGTGTCCGGCGAGTGTGAGTTCGGAGTCATGCCACCCACCGACCAAGTTTTCCACGTGGTGTGTTGCTTCGGGATGGGCGACGACGTGGATTGTGCGCATTTCCTGTGCCTTTCAGTTACGGGGAATGTGGGTCAAGGGGCGCTAGCAGTTACCTGACAGAGCGATAGCGCCAAGTCATAGGCCATCCGGGCGTCGGACAGTGGATCGAACTGGTCGGAGGTCGCCGATGCCCGCAGTACCGCTGGGCGACTGCGGCGCCGACATTTGGTCATAATTCAGTTCGAGGAGGTCGTTGGGTGTGCAGTCCAAGATGTCGCAGAGCGCGGCGAGCAACTCAACATTGATGCGTTGAGGGGTGCCAGTGACGACTTTGTAGATCATCTGCTTTGAGATATCGACGCCTCGTGCGGCAAGCGGTTCGACAAGGTCTGTGGTCTTGAACATGCCAGCAGAGGCCATGACCTGACGCAGATTCCACTGCAGAGAAACCTGCCGGCCCGGTGTCGGGAATTTGTTGCTTGCTGTATTCATTGTTGCCCTTCTTCGTTGTTGTAGACCCGGCGGAGAGCAGCCTGCAAAGTTTTGGTCTTGAAGTCGTTTGAAACTGAGGTGTAGATAGCAGTAGTCGAAGCATATGAGTGGCCGACTTGCTCGGTGACGAATCGTTCGGGGTAACCGAATTCGATGAGGTGGGTGACGTAAGAATGTCGAAGGCAGTGAAGCGTCAGTTCGTCTGGTAGCTCGGCTTCGCGCCGCAACCAGGCGAACCGTAGGTCCATGGTTCTCGGGTCAATGCGTCCGCCGCGTTCGGTTGGCCACAGTTCAACTCTTCTTTCAGCGTCGGTACCGAGGACCATGGGTCGTGCCTGTTCGACCCACTGGGTCAGTCCAGTCACGACCCAATCGAACTCAGGGACTGTGTGAACTGTGCGTCGTCGAGGAACTCCTCCGCGGACAGCTTTGCCGTAACGGACGTGGACTGCTCCGTACGTTCCCCATTGAGGCATATCAGGATTGGGTCGCAGATCAGCAATGTCAAGCATGCAGGCCTCGCGACGGCGTAGTCCATAGGCATAGATCGTTTTTACGATTTGGGAGTCGCGCAGTGCCGCCCACGCGCCTTTACGGCCCGAGGCTTTGACACGCTCGACTCGGGTATCGAGGAAGTCGAAGAGGTGCTGGATCTCGTCGTAAGTAAATGGGCGGCGGCCCGGGCGTCCCTCGTAGTCGGTGGTGTGAGCGACTGTGTTGTAGTCATGACAAACCTGTGACGGGATCTGATCGAATCGTTTCTGGCACTCTTCAATCCACCCGTAGCGGCCGTCGAGAAGATAGTCGCAAAACATACGAATCACAAAGTGATAGCCACGGATCGTTGATGGCGCAGCCTTCTTAGAACCCGACATCAACGACAGCGTGAAGTCTTCCATATCGCCGGGGGTCCAGGACCAGGGGTGGGATCCTGCGAACTCGTTGAAGCGGCGGATCAACGAGATTCGACTGTCCACGGTTTGGTTGCTTAAGGATCGGGATCGTAGTTGTCGCTGCCACCCAGCCACCATTGCGTTGAACACAGCTTCTGGTTCGTTAAGGTGGCGAACACCGGGTACGAGGACCAACTGGGCTGATCCAGGAACATCCATCATCAACACTCCAAATCGTCTATTTGAAGTAGAGATTAGCAACTTAAAGTAGAGATTGGAATAGACTGCTTGATGAGAAGCGCGTCGCGTTCTTCGTTCTGGAGCATTCGGCCGCCCAACGGACTCCAGGGACGCAACTTTAAGTTTATTCGTGACCATAGAACTCCCAGTGCCAGGGCTCGGGCAGCGAACCCGACTGCCTCGCCCACCCGGGATGGATCCATCCGAATTTCGGGGCATTGGCCCGCATCCACTGGTGCTGAGCGGTGCCGAAGGAATTGATGCCGCTGCCGAGATCGACCGCGAGAGCCCACCCGTGGTTCGACGTGCCCGGTGTGGCGGCCATCCGACCTTTCCGTCGTTTGAGGATCACCTGCGTGGCGTAGTCGCGATAGGCATCCGTGACCGAGATCGGTGATCCGAACCGAGCCGCGAACGCCAGCGACATCCGGTCGAAGGCGGCCTGCGCATCGCAGCGCAGCATCTGACCGGGCGCCGTCTTCAGCGGACACATCGCCGAGGCGGGAATCCGGCCGTTGCTGTGTCCGCCCCAGGCCCCGGCCCCCGACGTCGCCGAACCGCCACCGCCGGCCTTGGCCTCCTCATCCGGTTTCCGCGACAGCGGCAGCAGCAGGGACTGCTCCTGCCCGAAGAACCTGCTCGGATCGATATAGCGCTTCTTCGCCTCGTCCGGCCACGCCCCGATGTGCAGACACGACCGGTCGCAGTGGTCACCGGAGCCGATCGTGCCGATGCGCTCGCCGGCCGAGAACTCTTCGCCCTTCTTCAGCATTGTCGCCGCCGGTTGGAATGACAGCACATGCCCGGAGGCGGTGAGCACGCTGACGGTGGCCGTGCCTGCGACCGTGCCGGCGAAGCGGATGGTGCCCTTCGTCGGCGCCCGCAGCGGTTCTCCCTCGACCGCGAGCACATCGATTCCCCGGTGTCCCTTGAGCCAGGGCTTGTCGGGCGGGTCGAAAGCGTTGATGATCTCCATCGCGGGCACCGGGCTGACCCAGTTCTGTGCATCGGTCGCCGCTGAAGCACTCGGGGGAGACGTGGTGAAGATGAGTGCCGAGGCGAGGAGCGACGTCAGCAGCAGAGACCGGATCTGCCCGGAACTGGCGAACGACCACTCGGGGCGGTATGACCGTCGACGATGGTGGGGCCCGCCGGATGCACCGCGATAGTGGGACCGGCGGGTCCATCCTCGGCGGTGAAGCGGGTGGGTCCATCCTCGGCGGTGAAGCGGGTGATGCGGATCAGGGGAGACGAGGTTCATGCGCCCATAGAAGCCCCCGCCCCTCCACCGTGTCACCCTCCCAGAAGCCGCCTGTGGACACGTGTAGGCCGTCCCCAGGGCTCGGGAGGTGGAGTCGGGGCAGGGTCCACAGAAACAGGTGGTCGAGTGCCCGCGTGCGCACCCGCGTGCAGCCCTCTCCGGTCTGCGGACTTCAGGCACGAACCGCGCGCGACTGCCTGCAGGGCCGCGCACCGGAACCGTCCCAGGGGCGGTTCCCCTCCACACCCTGCGGCGCACGAGTCGGCGGGTTCGGGAGGCAGCCGAGCGCCGCCTCGGCGAGGGCGGACCTCGATTGGAAATGACTTGCCCAACCGGGATAGAATCGCGTCAGCAGAAGCATGTCTTCTGACTACGCGTATCCGAATTCTTCTCCTTCCCATGGTGCAAGCTGCCATCAGGTGTGCTTGTGGGGCGGACGAACCGGGTACCAGGAATCAACCGAAAATGTCATCGACGCTCCCCGTCGGTCGGATCGAAGCGATCCCTCACGGGTTTCGCATCGCGGAAGGACCGACGCGCGCGTGACGTAAAAGCACCCTCGGGTGCAACAGAAAGGAGGGCGTCGGCATGGCCGTCGTCACCATCCGCCAGCTGCTCGACAGCGGCGTACACTTTGGACACCAGACCCGTCGTTGGAACCCGAAGATGAAGCGCTTCATCTTCACCGAGCGCAACGGCATCTACATCATCGACCTGCAGAAGTCGCTGGGCTACATCGACTCAGCCTTCGAGTTCGTCAAGGAGACCGTGGCCCACGGCGGCACGATCCTCTTCGTCGGCACCAAGAAGCAGGCCCAGGAATCCATCGCCGAACAGGCCAAGCGCGTGGGTCAGCCCTTCGTCAACCAGCGTTGGCTCGGCGGCATGCTCACGAACTTCCAGACCATCTCGATGCGTCTGCGCCGCCTCAAGGAACTCGAAGAGATCGACTTCGACGATGTTGCAGGCTCCTCGCACACCAAGAAGGAACTGCTCATCCTTCGTCGCGAGAAGGACAAGCTCGAGAAGACCCTCGGCGGCATCCGCGACATGCAGCGCACCCCGTCGGCCGTCTGGATCGTCGACACCAAGAAGGAACACCTCGCCGTCGATGAGGCCAAGAAGCTGGGCATCCCGGTCATCGGCATCCTCGACACCAACTGCGACCCGGACGACGTCAACTACCCGATCCCGGGCAACGACGACGCCATCCGCTCGGTCTCGCTGCTGACCCGCGTGGTCGCCGACGCTGTCGCCGAGGGCCTCATCGCCCGTCACTCCTCGGACGAGCAGTCCGGTGAGAAGAACGTCTCCGCTGTCGAGCCCATGCCCGAATGGGAGCGCGAGCTGCTCGAAGGCAAGACCGAGGAGAAGCCCGCCGAGGCTGCTGCCGAGTCCGCTGAAGCCGCTCCTGCCGCTGAGGCCGAGACCGCTGCCGCAGCTCCTGCCGCCGAGGCTGAGACCGCTGCCGCAGCTCCCGCCGCCGAGACTGCTGAAGCTGAGACCGCTGAAGCCGCTCCGACCGCTGAAGCTGCCGACTCCACCGAGTCGACCGAGTCCTGATTTCCTTTAACTCCACCACCCTGAGGAGAAAGAATGGCAAACTACACTGCCGCTGACATCAAGGCACTGCGCGAGAAGACCGGCGCCGGCATGATGGACGTCAAGAAGGCTCTTGACGAGTCCGACGGCGACCAGGCCAAGGCTATGGAAGCTCTGCGCGTGAAGGGGCTCAAGGGAGCCACCAAGCGCGAAGGCCGCTCCACCTCCGACGGCCTCGTCGCCACGCACGTGGACGGCGGTGTCGGCACCATGATCGAACTCAACTCGGAGACCGACTTCGTCGCGAAGTCCGAGCCGTTCGTCAAGCTCGCCGACCAGGTCCTCGAGCTGGCCGTGGCCAACAAGTCGGAATCGGCCGAGTCGCTGCTCGCCGCCGAGACCGACGGCAAGCCCATCTCCCAGTTCATCACCGAGTCCGGTGCCACCCTGGGCGAGAAGGTCGACCTGCGTCGCGTGGGTCGCGTCGAAGGCGCCAAGGTCGCTTCCTACCTGCACCGCACCAACAAGGACCTGCCCCCGCAGGTCGGTGTGCTGCTGGCCTTCGAAGGTGACGACGAGACCGTGGCACACGATGTCGCCGTGCACATCGCTGCCATGAGCCCGAAGTACTTCTCCCGCGAAGACGTTCCCTCCGACATCGTCGAGAACGAACGCCGCATCGCCGAAGACACCGCGAAGAACGAAGGCAAGCCCGAGAAGGCTATGCCGAAGATCGTCGAAGGTCGCGTCAACGGCTTCTTCAAGGAGAACTGCCTGCTCGACCAGGGATTCGCCAAGGATCCCAAGCAGTCCGTGGCCGCGGTGCTCGAGGCTGCCGGCGTCAAGGCCACCGGCTTCCTGCGCTACCGCGTCGGAGCCTGAAACACCACTGACCGCTGAGCAGCCCCTGCGTCTGCTCGGCAGGTTCGCTGCGTGAGTGAGAACTCACCTGCGCAACGGGGTCGGACCGATCGGTCCGACCCCGTTTTTCGCTAGACTGGCCCAGACGACTCAACCGAATGACGATCCACCCGGGCATCGATCTGCCCGCACGGAAGAAGGACTCCATGACAAGCACCCCGGTTCACGAATCTGCTCACGTCAGCCATCCCGTCCGCACCCATCGCCGGCGCGTCCTGCTCAAACTCTCCGGTGAGGTCTTCGGCGGCGGTCGGATCGGCGTCGACCCGGATGTCGTGGCTGCGGTCGCCCGCGAAGTCGCCCCCACGGTCGAGGACGTCGAGGTCAGCATCGTCGTCGGCGGCGGCAACTTCTTCCGCGGCGCCGAACTGTCCCAGCGCGGCATGGACCGCACCCGCGCCGACTACATGGGCATGCTCGGCACCGTGATGAACTGCCTGGCACTGCAGGATTTCCTCGAACAGACCGGAGTCGACACCCGGGTCCAGACGGCGATCCCGATGTCCCAGGTCGCCGAGTCCTACATCCCCCGCCGCGCCATGCGGCACATGGAGAAGAACCGCGTCGTCATCTTCGGTGCCGGCGCTGGACTGCCCTATTTCTCCACCGACACCGTCGCCGCCCAGCGCGCCCTGGAAGTCCACGCCGATGAGGTGCTCATCGCGAAAAACGGCGTCGACGGGGTCTACACCGCCGACCCGAAGGTCGACCCGGCTGCTGAGAAGCTCACCGAGATCACCTACCAGGAAGCCCTGCAGCGCGGACTCAAAGTCGTCGACGCCACCGCCTTCAGCCTGTGCATGGACAACAAGCTGCCGATGCACGTCTTCGGCATGGAAGGCGAAGGCAATCTGCGCAAGGCGATCATGGGCGACAAGATCGGCACCGTCGTCCACTGAGATCCGCCGCCACCGAGGCGGTCACCCCTCCACAGAGGAGGCGCCGAGGCGGGCCCACCGTTTCGCATCCACGCAGGTGAGGACACCCCTGTGAAGATTCGGTGCGGCATTTTTCAGTCATGACCCATAGAATGAACCCAAAGCTTACAGAGATGGAAAGAGTGAACCGTGATTGAAGAGACACTGGCCGAAGCCAGAGAGAAGATGGACAAAGCCGTCGAATTCACGCAGGACGACTTCGCGTCGATCCGCACCGGCCGCGCCAACCCCGCACTGTTCGCCGACATCGAAATCGACTACTACGGTGCTGCGACCCCGCTGCAGCAGCTGGCATCGTTCCAGACCCCCGAGGCCCGCACGATCCTCGTGACCCCCTACGACAAGGGCACCCTGGGCGATATCGAGAACGCTCTGCGCAACTCGGACATCGGTGCGAACCCGGCCAACGACGGACATGTCATCCGCGTCGTCCTCCCGGAACTCACCGAGGAACGTCGCAAGGAATACGTCAAGATCGTCAAGGGCAAGGCCGAAGACGGCAAGGTCTCCATCCGCAACATCCGTCGCCACGCCAAGGATGTCCTCGAGCGCATCAAGAAGGACGGCGAGGCCGGCGAGGACGAGGTCACTCGCAGCATCTCGGAACTCGACGATCTGACGAAGAGCAAGGTCGACAACATCGACCAACTGCTCTCCCAGAAGGAAGCCGAACTCCTCGAGGTCTGATGATCTCCGTGACCGGGTCCGACAGCCCAGCCGCAGATCCGGCTCCCCTCGGGGAGCCGGATCACTCGCGCGACGCAGCACAATCAGAGGCGCCGTTCCCCAAACGACGGGACCTGCGCCACTCGGACAAGCCGTATTCGCCGGACGATCCGGATTCGAACCCGACCCCCGAGGCGGTCGAAGAGTCCGAAGAACCCGAACCGAAGGACTACGGTCGAGCCGGCCGCAACCTCCCCGCCGCCATCGGCATGGGCATGCTCATCGGCGGCGTCGTGCTCGCCTCCCTCGTGTTCCTGCCGATCTCGTTCCTCTTCATCGTCCTCATCGGCATCGTCGCTGCGATGTGGGAACTGGCGAATGCGCTTTCGCGTTCGGGTTCCCTCGTCTCCCGTGTGCCCACCATGGTCTCCGCGGCCTGCATGGTCGTGGCCACCTATATCGGCGGTCGTGAGGCCCTGTGGGTGACCTTCGCCGCCAGCGCCGGCGCGGTCATGCTGTTCACGATGGTCGAACGGCGGAAGAACGCGGTCAAAGACGTCTCGCTCTCCCTTTTCGCCCTCACCTACGTCGGCCTCATGGCCTGCTTCATCGTCTTCCTGCTCACCCAGCCCGACGGCAACTTCTACATCATCATCTTCCTCGCCTCCGTCGTCGCCTCCGACACCGGCGGCTACGTCTTCGGCGTGCTGTGGGGCAAGCACCCCATCGCACCGAGGATCTCGCCGAAGAAGTCCTGGGAGGGCTACCTCGGCTCCACGGTCTTCGCCGCGATCGTCGCGACCATCCTCGCCGTCACCCTCGTCGGTGCCCCGTTCTGGACCGGACTGGTCATCGGTGCGGTCATTCCCGCGTTCGCGACCCTCGGCGACTTCAGCGAATCGATGATCAAACGCGATCTCGAACTCAAGGACATGGGCACCCTGCTGCCCGGCCACGGCGGAGTGATGGACCGACTCGACTCGATCCTGCCCACCGCCCCCGTCGCCCTCGTCCTGTTCATGGTGCTGCCCGGCTACCTCTGAGCAGCGTTCACCGGCGTGGCGGCTCACACACGACAGTCCCGTGCCCGACATGAGACAATGGGTCCGTGAGTTCTCAAGCAGGCAGAAGGCAGACCAGGCCCGTCGTCGAACACGCCGACGGCACGACATCGAAGACCCCGATGCGCGATGGCCGTCCCCTTCTCAACTTCAAGTCCGCGCGGGTCAAGCAGCCTCCCCAGCACTTGGCCGACATGAGCATGGGCGAACGGGTCGAAGCGGTCAAGGAAATGGGCCTGCCGGCCTTCCGCGCCAAGCAGATCTCGACGCACTACTTCAGCCACTACGTCACCGACACCGAGGCGATGACCGACCTGCCCAAGGACAAGCGGGCTGAGATCCAGGAGCGGTTCTTCCCGCACCTGCTCACCGAGGTCCGTCGGCTGCGCACCGAGAACGGCGACACCATCAAATTCCTCTGGCGTCTCTTCGACGGCGCCCTCGTCGAGTCCGTCCTCATGCGCTACCGCAACCGGGTCACCCTGTGTGTGTCCAGCCAGTGCGGCTGCGGCATGAACTGCCCGTTCTGCGCGACCGGTCAGCAGGGGCTGACGCGCAACATGTCCACCGCCGAGATCGTCGAACAGGTCATCCGCGCCAACCAGGTCATCGCCGCCGGCGAACTCGCCGAGGCACCGAAGTCGGACATGCCGGGCACCGGCGAGACCGCGCTCGGCGCCGAAGCCGACGATGATGACGCGGCAGGGGAGTCCGCGTTCGACGGGGACGGCACGGCCGCCTCGGCGAGCGGACCCGAACGGGTCTCGAATATCGTCTTCATGGGCATGGGCGAGCCCCTGGCCAACTACAAGCGGGTGATGGACGCGGTTCGCCGGTTCGTCGGACCGGCACCGGAGGGCCTGGGCATGTCGGCCAGGCGGATCACGATCTCCACGGTCGGGCTGGTGCCGGGCATCAACAAGCTCGCCGCCGAGGACATCCCCGTGACCTTCGCGCTCAGCCTCCACGCACCCGATGATGAGCTGCGCGATGAGATGATTCCGGTCAACACCCGGTGGAAGGCCGATGAGGCCATCGACGCCGCCTTCAACTACTACCAGGTCACGGGGCGGCGCGTGAGCATCGAGTACGCGCTCATCAAGGACATGAACGATCACGTCTGGCGCGCCGAACTGCTCGCGAAGAAACTCAATGCGCGTGGCCGCGGCTGGGTGCACGTCAACCCGATTCCCCTCAACCCGACCCCCGGATCGGTGTGGACGGCCTCGGAACCGGAAGTCGCCGACGAATTCGTCCGCCGCCTCCTCGACCACGGCATTCCGACGACGATCCGCGATACCCGCGGCTCCGACATCGACGGTGCCTGCGGTCAGCTCGCCGCCGCCGACTGAGACACGGCCCGGTCGGAGACATCCGATGCCCGGCACGTACGTGCCGGCACGCAATTTCTGCGGCTTCCATCTATCATGGTGGAAACACCACAGCCACTCGCTTCTGGAGGAGACATGGCGGACACGACTTTCCCTCGGATGTCCGGTTGGAAGAACGGATACGACCCCAAGCAGGTCGACAGCTTCTTCAAGCGCGCCCGCGAGTCCTTCGAACGGCCGACCCCGCAGCCCGGGGACCTGGATTCGCGTGCCGTGCGCACGGTCGGCTTCGACCTCGTCCGCAAGGGCTATCATGTCGCCGTCGTCGATGCCGCACTCGACCGCCTCGAAGACGCCTTCGCCAAGCAGGCCCGCGACCGTCTCATCGCACAGTCCGGTCAGGACGCCTGGGTCTCCGAGCTCACCCGCGTCGCCGCGTCCCTGCGGGGCCGTCTGGTGCGTGAGGCCGGGGAACGCTTCGACAACCCGCCTCCCGGTGTTATCGGCTATGACATCGAGCAGGTCGATGACATGTGCGACAAGGTCAACTCCTACTTCACGCAGGGCGTGGCGATGAGCGTCGACCAGGTCCGCCGTGTGCTGTTCAAGACGGCGAAGGGCAAGAAGGCCTACAACGAGGACCAGGTCGATGCGTTCATCGACCGCGTCGTCGAGGTGATGGCCTCCGTTGACTGACTTCCACTTCTTCTCCGTTCCGACGAAGTCGCATCCCGGCACCCTCAACCCCGTCTACGAGATCCTCGACTTCCCGATCGCCATGGGGCAGGCCGACGACGTCGTCCTCACCGGTCCCGCACCGGAGAAACCGCTCGTCGACGGTCGTGAAGTCACCGACCCCCGGCTCATCAAGGCCCTGTCCGTGCCTGTCGAACTCGACCGCGCGGAGGTGCTCGACCGCAGTTCGAAACTCGCCGGGGTGCTGCGGGCCATGGGTGTGGTCCCGGAGTCCGGTGCCACGCTCACCGTCGCCGAGGATGTCCCACCGGTGGCGCGGGCGCTCAGTCTCCTCGCCGCCGCCCGGATCGGGCTGACCGTGGACCTGCGCGGCCCTGAAGGTTCCTCTGACGGTGTCGCGGGTGCCGGGGATGCGATCGTTCTGCACGCCATCGAAGCCGAACCGGTCGAACCGGGTCGGGCGTCGGTGCGGGTCACCCGCTCGCGGTTCGAAGGCGTGGGCGTGACCATCGGGGCCGAGACCGCGAACCTCGATCAGGCGATGCGCGACTCCCGGGTCGAATTCGCCGCACTCGTCCCGCTGACACCCGACCACATCCTTCTGCTCACGGACTCCGGCGAGATCGATGCCGAGTCGAGCCTCGAGTGGCTGCGCAACGAGGCCCTCTCTGCCTCGTAGGCCGCAGCACGATCCGCAGCTCGCACCGACCGTGGAGCGTCTGCGCGCCGCCGGCTGCGTCTTCGCCGAAGACGAAGCGGCGATTCTTCTCGAAGCGGCGCACCTCGGCGACCCGGACACGAAGCTCGTCGACCTCGTTGCACGACGGGTCGCGGGAGAACCGCTCGAACAGATCGTCGGCTGGGTCGATTTCGCCGGACTGCGCCTGAACGTGCTGCCCGGAATGTTCGTTCCCCGGCAGCGCACCCGCCAGCTGGCCGAGGCCACGGCGTCCGCGATCAGGGACGTGGCGCGCCGCCGCGGTGCAGGAGGAGCAGGCCCGGTGGTGCTCGAAGTCTTCTGCGGAGTCGGTCCCGTCGCCTCGGTCGCAGCCGCCGCAGTCACGGCCGCTTCGGTGCCGGACGTTCAGATCCATCTCGGTGATGTGCAGGCAGAGGCGGTGAGGTGCGCCGTGCGGAATGTGACAGCATCCTCGCAGGCCGGGGCGCCTGGGCAGCCGGGAGCGCTTGGGCAGTCAGGGATGTCTGGGCATGCGCCGCGGCCGGGGATCACCGTGCACGGACACACTCTCGACTGTCTGCACGGCCTGCCCGAGGCATTGCGGCACAGGTTCTCGGTCATCGCCGCCGTTCCACCCTATGTGCCCGAGACCGCCGCGGACTTCCTGCCCCGTGAAGCCGTGGACTTCGAACCGGCCCGTGCACTGTTCGCGGGTCCCGATGGGCTCGACCTCGTGCGACGTCTCATCATCGAATCCACTGACTGGCTCGCAGCCGACGGTGTGCTGCTCATCGAACTCGGCCGGGAACAGGCCGCGGACGCCGCCGAGTTCGCCACTGCCCATGGGATGCACGCTCACAGCCGCCTCGGCGAGGACGAACTGACGATCACGCTGGAACTGCGACCGGTGTCGTGAACGCGACACCGCCCGCCGAACCCCGAAGGGCCGGCGGGCGGCAGCGACACTGAGCGGCGGGAGCGCCGAGCTTGCGCAGAAGCCGGCGGCCCAACTTCAGTTGGCGAAGGCGTTGATTCCGGTCATCGTCCGACCCAGGGTGAGCTGGTGGACCTCATGCGTGCCTTCGTAGGTGAGCACGGTTTCGAGGTTGACCGCGTGACGCAGCGGCGGGTACTCGCTCGTGATGCCCGAACCGCCGAACAGGGCACGCAGGTCACGGCAGACGTTCATCGCGGTATCGACGTTGACCATCTTGCCGAGGCTGATCTGCTCCGGACGCACGCCCTTTTCGGAATCCTTGAGCTTGCCCAGGTGAGCGGCGAGCAGAGTGATCTGCGAATACTGGCCGAAGGCCTTCGCGAGCTTCTGCTGCGTGATCTGGAACGACGAGAGCGGACGGTCGAACTGGATCCGGGTTCCGGTGTACTCCAGCGCCGAGAGCAGCGCGTCACGAGCGGCGCCGGTGACACCGAAGACGATTCCGTAGCGAGCCTCGGACAGGCAGGACAGGGGGCCCTTGAGTCCCTTGGCCTTCGGCAGCATGGCATCTTCGGGCAGACGGACATTGTCGAGGACGATCTCACCGGTGATCGACGCCCGCAGCGAGATCTTGCGATGGATCTCCGGGGTCTGCACACCCTCCGTGTTCGACGGCACGACGAAACCGCGCACGACCTGCTTGCCCTTGTCGTCGACCTCTTCGGTCTTGGCCCACACGACCATGACATCGGAGACCGGGGAATTCGTGATCCACATCTTCGCGCCGTTGAGGACCCAATCGGACCCGTCCTTCTTCGCGGTCGTCTTCATCCCCGAAGGGTCGGAGCCGACATCGGGTTCGGTCAGTCCGAAGCAGCCGATGGCCTTGCCGGCGGCCATCTTCGGCAGCCATTCTTCCTTCTGCTCCTCGGAACCGAAGTGGTGGATGGCGAACATCGCCAGCGAGCCCTGCACGGACACGAGCGAGCGCAGACCGGAGTCGACGGCTTCGAGCTCACGACAGGCCAGACCGTACTGTGTGGCAGTCGATCCGCCGCAGCCGTAGCCGTCGAGGTGCATGCCGAGCAGACCGAGTTCGCCGAGACCCTCCGCGAGCTCACGGGCGGGGATGGTCGCGTCGAGGAAGTAGTCACCGATCTTCTCGCGAACGTTCTCGTCCAACCACTTCTTGACAATCGATGCGAATTCGAGGTCATCGGATTCGAAGACCGAATCCAGTCCAAGAATGTCGTCAGGGCTCAGCGTCTTGCTCATATCCATCTCTTTCGCCATTGATTCTTCTCACTCACTGTTTCACCGGATCGCGGTGGAAGACCAGCGCCGGCGAACCACAGCAGACACCTGCGGTTCATCGGGTGGGACACGAGCTGCCACGCGGGGTCGTGTCGAGTCATTTCCCAGAGAACTTTGGCATCATCGGTTGGCGTGAGTAAACGTAGCTTCATTGTAGTCGGCTCCACCGGTTCGGTCGGCACCCAGGCCCTCGATGTTCTCCGTGGACATCGGGACGAGCATCGGATCGTCGGCCTCGCCGCCGGATCCCAACTCGATCTGCTGGCCGACCAGGCGCTGACCTTCGGCGTTCCCGTCATCGGGCTCACGACCCCACCGGCCGGGGGAGAGGCCGAAGTGCGTGCGCGCCTGTCTGAGATGGCCGCGCAGCGAGGAATCGCCGATCCCGTCGAGGTCATCCACCTCGGCGACACCGCCGCCGAGGCGGTTGCGGGCCTGGACGCGGATATGATCCTCAACGCGATCACCGGTGCCGCCGGCCTGGGCACGACCCTGGCCGCCCTCGCCCAGGGCACCGATGTGGCTCTGGCGAACAAGGAATCCCTCATCATCGGCGGCTCCATCGTCCTCGACGCCGCCCGTGCCACCGGTGCCCGGCTCATTCCCGTCGACAGCGAGCATTCGGCGATCGCGCAGGCACTGCGCGCCGGCACCCACGGTGAGGTCAGCAAACTCATCATCACCGCCTCGGGCGGGCCCTTCCGCGGCATGACTCGCGATGCCCTGCGCCGTGTCAGCCCGGCACAGGCGCTCAACCATCCCACATGGTCGATGGGGTCGATGATCACCATCAACTCCGCGACTCTGGTCAACAAGGGCCTCGAAGTCATCGAAGCCCATCTGCTCTTCGACATCGACTTCGACCACATCGAAGTCGTCGTCCACCCGCAGTCCCACATCCACTCGATGGTCGAATTCAGCGACGCCTCGACGATCGCGCAGATCTCCCCGCCGGACATGCGACTGCCCATCTCCTACGCCCTGGGCACTGAGGACGATGGAACGACGAAACGTCTGTCCTCGGGCGCGGTGGCGAACAACTGGGGCCAGCCCATGCACTGGTCGTTCGAACCCGTCAACCATCTCGCGTTCCCGGCACTCGGCCTGTCCATCGATGCCGGGCGGAAGGGACGCAGCTATCCGGCGGTGCTCAACGCCGCCAACGAGGTGTTCGTAGCAGCGTTCATCGCCGGTGACATTCCGTTCACAGGAATCGACAAAGGCCTCGCCCGAGCCCTGGCCGCGCACGAACCGGCCGCCGCACACACCGTGGACACCGTGCTCGCAGCCGATGCTTGGGCCCGCGAGTTCGCCCACACCGACGTCGCAGAACAGAAGGCGGCCCAGAAGCCTGCGCGCGACTCCGCACGCGATTCTGCCCGGAATTCCGCGCACGACTCTGCAGGGAACGGGGGCCGCGCATGACCGTTGTGCTCTACATCGTCGGGATCATCCTCTTCCTCATCGGCATCTCGATCTCCATCGCCTTGCACGAACTCGGCCACCTCACCCCGGCGAAGAAGTTCGGGGTCAAGGTCACCCACTACATGGTTGGGTTCGGCCCGACCCTGTTCTCCTTCCGCAGGGGAGAGACCGAATACGGCATCAAAGCGTTCCCGCTCGGCGGGTTCATCGCGATGCCTGGCATGTACCCGCCTGCCGAAGCAACGACGCAGCGCGTCGACCGGGTCGGTGCTGTGGCTGCGGTCGACAGCGGCACGGGGACGGACGGTGAAGTCACGGCAACGGCGGGCCACCTCGGCGAGGGTGATTCCGACCTTCATCGGAGCGAGCCTCTCGACGGTGACTCACCACGTCGGAATCGGCGGAAGGGTCGCCTGTTTGAGAACACGATGGCTGATGCCCGGGAATTTTCGAATCAGGAGATCGAGCCGGGGGAAGAGCACCGGACGTTCTACGCGCTGAGCGTGCCAAGGCGGCTCGTTGTCATGTTCGCCGGACCCTTCGTCAACCTCGTCCTCGGCATCCTCATCATGGCGATCTCGCTGCTGGGCATCGGCGTGATGACGCCGACGACGACGGTGCAGACCGTCGTCGAATGCGCGGTGCCGGCCTCCGAGGCTCAGCAGCGTCCCGCGTCGGAGCAGAACACGTGCCGTGCCGATGACCAGCTCACCCCCGCCTGGGAGGCCGGGATCGAACCCGGCGATGAGATCACAGCGATCGCCGGTGTCGAGACGAAGGACTGGGACCAATTGTCTGCAGTCATCAAAGACCATGCCGGTGAGCGCGTTGACGTTGACTACATCCGCGACGGAAAGGCAGCGTCGGTGACGGTGCCGATCATCGCGACTGAACGTCCGAAGGTCGATGACTCCGGCAATGCGCTGATGAACGCCGACGGCACCCCGCAGACCGAGAGCCAGGGCTTCCTCGGCATCGGACCCGTGTTCGATCGCCAGCCTCTGCCGCTCGGCGAATTCCCCGGAGCCGTCTGGGACCAGGTCTCGGGAGTCTTCCACGCGATCGTCACCCTGCCGGTCAAGCTCGTCGACATCGGCGAGGTCGCGGTCGGGTCGAAGGACCGCGACGCCGAAGGGCTCGTCGGCATGGTCGGCGTCGGCCGCATCGCGGGTGAGATCGTGTCCACCGACCGCATCGACGTCATGAACAAGGCGCAGATGGGTCTGGGCATGCTCGGCTCGGTCAACATCTTCCTCTTCGCGTTCAACATGATCCCGCTGCTGCCGCTCGACGGCGGACACATCGCCGTCGGCCTCTACGAAGGCGCTCGCCGCCGCATCAATCGGTTGCGCGGTCGCGGACTGGTCGGACCCTTCGACACGGCGAAGCTGCTGCCGCTGACCTACGTGTGCATCGGACTCATGCTGTGCATGACGGCGCTGCTCATCTACGTCGACCTCGTCAAACCCATCACCCTCGACGCGATCTTCAACGCCGGCGGATAGGGGTGCAGGGCCTCAGGCGCTCAGGGTGATCGCCTGCACCTCACCGAGGTGGTTGAGCCCGACCGTGATCGTCACCGTCTGATCCGGTGCATCCGTCGCTGCTGCATCGCTGGTGCCCGTCGCTGTCCCGTTGCCCGGCACCGTGACCACTCCGCGCAGCGGGGAGACCATGGTCAGGTCCGCTTCGGTGAACGGGGCCGTGACCTGCTTGGTCGCCCGCCACCTTGTGAAGCGCTCCCGTCGTTCGTCCCGGGGTTCGTCGAGGTCCATGTTCATCGAGAACAGCTCATCGGCGATCGTGTCGTCGAATTGCGTGACGAGGTTCGCCGCGTCCAAGACCGTCTGAATCTGTGCGGACTTCGCCTCATAGCGGGGCACCGGCGCCGAGGTGGAGCTGCGGTCAAGAGCCAGGCCCGGCCTCCCAATGGCTGCCGCCCAACCGGCGTCGACGGCGTTCTGAACACTGCGCTGAGCCGGGTAGTACGTGGTGTTGCCGAGCACGACGATGCTCAACCCCAGGTCGGGGAACCAGCGCATGTGCGAGCCGTAGCCGGGATAGCCGCCCGAATGGCAGACCACTCGCCCGAAGCGCGAATCCAGCCGGGTCTCCAGGCCATACCCGTAGACCAGGGTCTCCGTATGGTGCTCGCTGCGCTGGGTCTCGATGAGCCGTCGGCCCTGCTGATTGCCGGTGAGAATGTGCGGAAGCGTTCCGGGCTCCGCATCGAGGTCGTCGAGCGCGTCGAGGTGGGCCGCCATCCACGTGCCGATGTCGCCCACCGTGGAGATCACGCCGCCGATGGGGGAGAAGACCCCGGGCCCGGTGAGCTCGGCCGGGTGAAGACCGCCGTCGGCATCGACTCGGAATCCCGGTGTCAGGTCCGGGAAGTCGGTGTGGTCGAAACCGGTGCGCGTGAGTCTCAGGGAATTGAAGACTTCCGCGCTCACGAGTTCGGTGAAGGGGCGTCCGGTGACCGCCTCGGCGACCATGCCGAGCACCGCATAGCCGAGGTTCGAATACTCGTAACCGGTGTCGGCGGGCGCTGTGGCGATCGCGCCGCGGCGCAGCCAGGCGATCAGCTCGTCCGGGGCCATCGGCTCCATCCGGTCGGCCCACGGATCGTCCTTCGTGAACCCGGTGCCCATGGTCAGAGCCTGCCGGCAGGTGCGGTCGGCGATCGCCGTGCCGGCCAGTTCGGGCACAAGCCGACCGAACGGCCGGTCGAGGTCGAGGCCGTCCGCGGCGAGGAGACCGATGGCGCCGGCGGTGAAGGACTTCGTCATCGACGCGATCCGGTACGGAACGTCGGCGTTGACGGCTCGTGCGGGGCCGCCTCGGCGAAAGATCCCCCAAGCCAGGGATCCACCCTGATCGGCCAGCGCGCTCGCCTCCGCATCCAGGGAGGCGGTCATCGCCTCGATGTCGGGTTCGGGGTATGCGCCTTCGCTCACGGGTCCGCTCCTTCACATTTCCGGCACAGTTCTGACAGGTCACTGTCACACTACCGGTCGGGCGGCAGACCGGAAGGGGCGGCTGGGACGGAATCGACCTTCGAACGCGCGACCGGGACTCGCCCAGAGGTCCTACAATGGACGTGGTTCGAACAATCCGGCCGCAGCGAGGCGCCACCTCGGCGTCGGCACCATCATCGTCGCTGGTCACCAGCCAGACGGAAGGGATCGTCTTCGTGACATCGGTGAATCTCGGAATGCCCGCCGCTCCACCTCCCGTGCTTCAGCCCCGGCGGAAGACCCGGCAGATCCAGGTCGGCAAGGTCGGGGTCGGATCCGAATCCCCGGTGAGCGTGCAGTCGATGACGACGACGCCGACGACCGACATCAACGCGACCCTGCAGCAGATCGCCGAACTCACCGCAGCCGGCTGCGACATCGTGCGTGTCGCCTGCCCGACGGCCGAGGATGCCGCGGCCCTGCCGATCATCGCCGGGAAGTCCCAGATCCCTGTCATCGCCGACATCCACTTCCAACCCAAGTACGTCTTCGCCGCGATCGACGCCGGATGTGCGGGAGTGCGCGTCAACCCGGGCAACATCCGGAAGTTCGACGATCAGGTGCGTGAGATCTCGAAGGCCGCCGCCGACGCCGGAGTGTCCATCCGCATCGGCGTCAACGCCGGTTCCCTGGACAGGCGACTCATGGACAAGTACGGCAAGGCCACCCCGGAAGCACTCGTCGAATCCGCGCTGTGGGAAGCCTCCCTGTTCGAAGAGCACGGGTTCTATGACTTCAAGATCTCCGTCAAGCACCACGACCCGGTGATCATGGTCCGTGCCTACGAACTGCTCGCCGAACGCGGGGACTGGCCGCTGCACTTGGGTGTGACCGAGGCAGGACCCGCCTTCCAGGGCACCATCAAGTCCGCGACCGCCTTCGGCCACCTGCTCGCCGAGGGCATCGGCGACACGATCCGCGTCTCCCTGTCCGCGCCTCCGGCCGAAGAGGTCAAGGTCGGCAACCAGATCCTCGAATCGCTCAACCTGCGCCCGCGCCGGCTCGAGATCGTCTCCTGCCCTTCGTGCGGTCGGGCTCAGGTCGACGTGTACACCCTCGCCGAGGAGGTCACCGCCGGGCTCGAAGGCATGGAAGTGCCGCTGCGCGTGGCGGTCATGGGCTGCGTGGTCAACGGCCCCGGTGAAGCCCGCGACGCCGACCTCGGAGTCGCCAGCGGAAACGGCAAGGGCCAGATCTTCGTCAAGGGGGAGGTCATCAAGACCGTGCCCGAATCCGAGATCGTCCAGACGCTCATCGAGGAGGCCAACCGGATCGCCGAGGATGCCACCGGGGACTCATCGGGCCCGCCTGCGGTCGTCGTCGGGTGAGTGCGATACCTTGAGTCGAACACGTTCATCATCCGGGCCGCCTCCTTCGTGACGGCCACGGACAGCGTCAGGGAAGAGTGCACGGGCAGATGGTGCTGAGAATCGCGCGACTGGAGCATCAGCATACGCAGTGGCTGACAGACCTGCTCGCCCGCAATCCCTGCCAGAACGTCTACCTCATCTCCCTGCTCGAAGTCACCGGCACCGCCCGACTCGGTTCGCCCGCCGGGACTCTCTATGGGGTCTTCGACCGCGACCGGCCGGTGGCCGCCTACTGGGTGGGCGGGAACATCATCCCGGTCGCGGCGACGCCGGAGACGAACGAGGTGCTGGCACGCAAACTCAATGCCGATGGCCGCGTCTCCTGTTCGCTCATCGGTGAGCGCACCGTCATCCTCGACCTGCAGTCGCGGCTGAACTGGGGTCGACCGCGAGGCGTCAGGCAGCGCCAGCCGCTGCTGGCGATCAGTTCGGATCCGCTCGTGACCCCGGACGAACACGTTCACCGGGTGACCCTCGATGACCTCGGCGCGGTGTTTCCCGCCAGCGTCGACATGTTCACCAAAGAGGTCGGATTCTCACCCGTCGAAGACGGCACCGCCGGTTACCTGTCTCGGGTGCGCGGCATCATCCGCAGCAAGAACTGCTACGCCCGGATCTCGACCACTCTGCCCGACGGCGGAGCCGTGCCCCGATGGCCGGCGACGGAACAGGACGAGCAGGTGCTGTTCAAAGCCGATATCGGCATTCGGGCCCGCCGCATCGTCCAGGTCCAAGGCGTGTGGGTCCACCCTGAGGTGCGCAACCAGGGGCTCGGGGCGGCCGGGATGGCCGCCGTCGTCCAACGCACGCGCGACAAGGGCCATTCCACGGTGAGCCTGTATGCCAATGACTACAACGAGTCCGCGCTGCGGATGTACGCCCGCGTCGGCTTCGACCAGGTCGGCACCTTCGCCACCGTCATGTACTGATCGGGTGGTAAACCTCAGTCGCGGCGGTTGCGGGACTGGGGCTTGGCCATGTCGCCTAAGAACTTCTCCATCTCCCGACGGTCCTTCTTCGTCGGACGTCCCAGCCCTTTGTCGCGACGGGGCACGAACCCGCGCAGAGCCGGGTCCGGCGGGGGAGTGAGATCTTCGTAGCACTTGACTGCGACGGACGCCTGCATCCGGGTCGGGATGAAGCCGGTGATCTTCCAGGTGAATTCGGACCCGGCCTTGCGCACCCGCACCTCTTGGCCGATCGTCACCTTCTGTGCGGCTTTGACCCGCTGACCGTCGACCTGCACATGCCCGCCTCGGCAGGCCTGAGTGGCGAGATTGCGGGTCTTGAACATCCGCGTCGTCCACAGCCACACGTCGACGCGCATGTGCTTTGCCGCATCACGGTTGATCTCGGTCATCGCCGGTGTCCTTCGGGCTCCTGGCTGCGAGAGTCGGCCCGCAGGGCCAGCTCGGAGCGGCGGGTGAACGTCTGGGCGGGACGGCCCCGCCCCTGAGTCACGGCCTGACCGGTGGGATCGAGCAGCGGCAGCATGGTGCGCCGGAACGTATCGGCCTGCAGACTCTCCCCGGCCACAACCTCGTGGAGTTCGCGCAGCTGCCGCAGCGAGAACTCGCTTTCGAGCAGACCGAAGGGATCCGGAGTCCGTTCGTGCAGCGCCCGCAGCCGGTGCACGGCCACGCGCACGATCTCCCGATGCTCCTCACTGAGCTCCTCGACCTCGTGCACGGGCACGAGTCTGCGGCGGTGGGCGGGGGAGTCGGCGTAATCGGAATCCCGCGCAGCCTCCTCGGCGGCGGGGTGGGGATGATCATCCTCGGCGAGGCCGACGTCGGCGGCCGAGAGCACATCGAGGTGAGCCACGGAGATCACCCACCCGCGATCGTCACGGTCGGGCTGATCGAACACGTGCAGCTGCACCGGTGCCCGGTCGACCAGCCGGGCCTTCTCGCGCAGGCACCGGGCGACCGCCTCGGCGAGCCGTTCCTGCGGACGCAGGATCGACCCGGGCAGCTGCCAGACCCCATCCCCGGGATGGGTCATGAGAACATGCAGGCCGCGGCCGGGCACGGGGCAGAGGACCGCGGTGTCGACCGCGACCGAGGGCCGCGGGAACTGCGTGAGTTGACTCGGATCAGGCATGCTCTTCGTATCGTTCGAATTCGTCGTCGGTGCAGGTGGTCGGCGAGGAGACCGGAGGTCTCGCGTGGTGCTGGACTTCCGTGCAGCACGCACCAGTCTAATTCTCTTCTGCCGGGTGACGAATCCTCTCTCACCGGTGAGCGAAATCCTGCCCCCGCCGTTTGTTCCGCGCCGATTCCCTGACCCTCGCCCGCGTGCGATAGTGTTCGAGCAGAGTCCTGACAAGTTGAGGAGAATCACCCATGGCCCTGCGCATGTCGTCCCTGTTCGTGCGAACCCAGAAGGAGGACCCGGTCGGCGCCGAGGTGGCCAGCCACAAACTGCTGCACCGCGCCGGATACATCCGCAGGTCCGCCCCGGGGATCTACACGTGGCTGCCGCTGGGTCTGGCCGTACTCGGCAAGATCGAGGCCATCGTGCGCGAAGAGATGGCGCGCGCCGGCTCCCAGGAAGTCCATTTCCCCGGCCTGCTGCCGGCCGACCCGTACAAGACCTCGGGCCGTTGGGAAGCCTTCGGACCCGACCTCTTCCACCTCAAGGACCGTCGGGACAACGACTACATCCTCGCGCCCACCCACGAGGAGGTCTTCACCCTCCTCGTCAAGGATCTCTACTCCTCGTACAAGGACCTGCCGCTGTCGATCTACCAGATCCAGACGAAGTACCGCGACGAGGCCCGGCCCCGGGCAGGACTGCTGCGCGGACGCGAATTCATCATGAAGGACGCCTACTCCTTCGACATCGACGATGCCGGACTCGACGCCTCCTATGAGGCCATGCGCGTGGCCTACCTGCGGGCCTTCGCTCGCCTCGGCCTGCCTTGCCTGCCCGTCAAGGCGACCCCGGGCGCGATGGGCGGCTCCGGCACCGAAGAGTTCATCTACCCCTCCGAGGTCGGCGAGGACACCTTCGTGCGCTCGCCCGGCGGGTACGCCGCGAACGTCGAGGCCGTGACCTCGATCGTTCCCGAGGCGATTCCGTACGCTCAATCTCCTGCCGCCCACGTCGAGGACACCCCGGACACCCCGACGATCGAAACCCTCGTCGCCGCCGCGAACGCTCAGCATCCGCGCGCCGACCGCGAGTGGACGGCCGCAGACACACTGAAGAACGTCGTCTGTGCCGTCACCCATCCCGACGGCACGCGCGAGATCATCGTCATCGGCCTGCCCGGTGATCGCGAAGTCGACCTCGACCGGGCCGCCGGCACCGGAATGCTCGGCAACGGCGAGGTCGGCCTCGAGGCCGCCACCGCCGAGGATCTTGCCGCCCACCCGGAACTCGTCAAGGGCTACATCGGGCCCGGCAACGACCTGGCCGACCCCGTGCTCGGTCTCGAATCGCCCTCGAAGATCCGCTACCTGCTCGACCCCCGTGTCGTCGACGGCACGCGCTGGATCACCGGAGCCAACGAACCCGGACGTCACGTCTTCGACCTCGTCGCCGGTCGTGACTTCACCGCCGACGGCACGATCGAAGCCGCCCAGGTGGTTCTCGGCGACCCCGCACCGGACGGTTCGGGACCCCTGGAACTGGCTCGCGGCGTTGAGATCGGTCAGATCTTCAAGCTCGGCCGCAAGTACGCCGAAGCCCTCGACCTCAAGGTGCTTGACCAGAACGGGAAGGCGCAGACCGTGACGATGGGCTCCTACGGGCTCGGCGTCACCCGCGTCATGGCCTGCATCGCCGAGGAGTACCACTCGGAGAACGGCCTGCTGTGGCCCCAGCATCTGGCCCCGGCCGATGTCCACATCGTCGTCGCCGGCAAGGGCGACGAGATCGCCGAAGCGGCCGAGACCATGACCGCCGAGCTCGAAGCCGAAGGTGTCAGCGTCCTGCTCGACGACCGCAACAAGGTCTCACCGGGCTTCAAGTTCGCCGATGCCGAACTCATCGGCATCCCCACGGTCATCGTCGTCGGACGGGGGCTGGCCGACGGTGTCGTCGAGGTCCGCGACCGTCTCGGTGACGGCAAGGGCGATGTCCCCGTCGCCGAGGTGGTGCCGTCGACCGTGGCACGAGTGCGCGCAGCATATGCGAAGGCGAACGATGCAGCCGATGCGGCGGTGGCTGCCGACGGCGCGGACGCGTCCGACACCGCCGACGCGAACGACTGAGCCTCCTCGGTGTTCGAAGCGCTCACCGGCGGCATCGATGTCACCGTGGCCATGGTCCTGTGGCTGCTCGCCGCAGGAGTCCTGGCCGGGTGGATCGATGCGGTCGTCGGCGGGGGTGGACTCATCCAGCTGCCCGCGCTGCTGCTCGTCCCGGGGATGACCCCGGTCCAGGCGGTCGCGACGAACAAGATCGGGTCGATCGCGGGCACGACCGCCTCGGCGATCACGTATCTGCGCAAGATCACCCCGGATCGGTCGGCGACGATCCCGGCGGCTGCCTCGGCGTTCCTCGGCGCTGTGCTCGGGGCGAAGCTTGCGACCCTGGTTCCCTCCGCATTGTTCACGCCGATCATCCTGCTCGCTCTGATCGGGGTCGGACTGTTCACGCTGCTCAACCCCAGCCTCGGCGCGGATGCGAGCCTGCGGTTCGGGGAGACGTCGAAGCGGCACCATGCGCTGTCATGGCTCATCGGGCTCGTCATCGGCGTCTATGACGGGGTGCTCGGGCCGGGGACGGGATCGTTCCTCGTCATCGCCTTCGTCTCGGTCATCGGGTTCTCGTTCCTGCAGGCCTCGGCCACGGCCAAGGTCATCAACTGGGCGACGAACTTCGGTGCGCTCGTCTACTTCGTCCCCGATGGTCAGGTGGTGTGGCTGCTCGGAATGGTCGTGGCGGTCGGAAACGTCGCCGGCGGCATCTTCGGGGCTCGGACCGCGCTGAAGAAGGGGTCCGGGTTCGTCCGCGTCATCTTCGTCGTCGTGGTCTCCGCGATGATCCTCAAACTCGGCTTCGACATCCTGACCACCCTCATCCACCCACCCCTTGCTACCTGACGGCGGCCCAGCAACCTCGCGCGAGGTTGCTGGGCCGCCGTCACGTAGCAATTAGCCGATGGGTTTGAGGGCGTGGGCGTTGACTCCGGCCACGTCGGCGCCGGACAGGGCGCGGGCGACCCACAGGGAACGCGCCGCATCGGCCAGGCTCGACGTCGACCCCTCGGAGGCCGAGCGCAGATACCAGAACATGTTCGTGATCTCGCGGGCCACGGTCGCGCCCATCCCGTACTGCGGGTCGATGCGCGCGCACAGGGCCAGGTCCGTGGCGAAACCGCGCAGCCACGCCGCCTGCGCCTGCGGATGGTTCGATGGGATCTCAGCCAGACGATTCCACAGCACCGGGGCCAAGGTATAGGCGGTCGGCCCGGCCAGAGGCTGCGGGTCGATGGCCTTCCACGTCGAAATGCCCGTCGGATCCGGATTGCCGGCAAGGATGTTGTAGTAGTGCAGGTCGGCGTGGATGAGCCAGTTCTCATCCGAGGAGGCCAAGGTCTGCATCCAATTGCGGGCGAACGACAGCAGCAGCCGATCATTCGGACCCGCCTCCGACCACCCGGTGAGCAGCCCGGCATCGGCATCGAAGCTGTTCAGCCACCCGCCGACGACGTCCTGGACGCGCAGGAACTCCGCCGCCGCCGGAATCTCCAGAGACCGCTGCAGGGCACCCCACACGGGAGGCACATCGGCCAAGGGCAGCACCGAGAGATTGTCCTTCGTGCGCAGCCGCTCCTGCAGGGTCACGCGGAAGCTGCGATCATCGCGGATGACCCGCACGGCGCCGTGCCCGTTCCACATCTTCAACGCGCGCAGCACCTGCGCATGCGCGGCGGTATGCGCCGAGGTGGGGGCCGCGAACCGCAGCACACCCTGATAGTTCTCCTGAGTGAGCACCGGAATGACCAGCGATTCGCAGCCGGCCCACGGGGAGCCGGGCACATCGTCGAAGCGCAGCTTCCACCGATCGAGGAGCTCAGTGGCCATGAAATCGAGCGCCGCGACCCAGGCATCGGTGCGGAACTCGCCGATGATGTCGCGAGTGGACCGGTAGAGAACAGGTGGAACCCTCACTTCGTCGCCTCCGCCCGTCCCGGATCGTCGTAGGAAAAACGCAGCGGCTGCGGTGCGGCGAAGACCGTGCGTGCCCGCGCCGATTCCCACAACCGCAGGATCGCCGAGGCGTCACCGTCCAACCACGGCAGCACCGAGGCGGCCACGCCGTCTTCGAGATTGAGGGCGAGCTCCTTCGCCGACTCGGCATCCGTGGGGGTGGGCTCGAGTTTCCACGCCGAGGCGTTCGGGTCCGCCTGCTTCTCGCCGAGGAGTTCGAGCATCTCCCCGGACAGGGCCCCCAGGGACTCGAGCCGGGCCAGCGCCCTCATGCGTTGAGAGGACTTGACCGGGAAATTCACGGCCAGGCGTTCGTAGCCGTAGGCCGCCGCCCGCGACTGATTGAGGATCGCGTTGAACATCGCCTGCCGATCCTCCGCACCGCCGGACGGGGAATCGCCGCTGCCGTTACCATCCTCGCTGCCCTCGCCATCCTCGCCGCCCTCGGCATCCTCGGCGGCTGCCGACGGCTGCGCACGGTCGGACATGTCCTCACGCCCGGTGCGGATGAGGTCATCGGCAGTGTCGATGAGCTCGGGCCGCTTCGTCCCGGCCGTCAGTGCCAGCCCGGTCGCGACGTCGGCCAGGACGGGGATGAGGCCCGATCCGAGCGGCGACGACGCTGAGAAGACGGCCTTGAGGACGACCTCGGCGGCGTCGACGAATGGGCGTGATTCCTCCGTCGGGGGAGGATCGGTGGCGAACTCCGTCGGCGGGTTCCACTCGGGGCCGATCGCCGTCTTGAAATCGGCAAGATCCTCACCAGCGGTTTCCGGGTCACCGGAGCCGGGGGAGGCGGCGTCGAGGATGCGTGCGATGCGGTTGCGCAGCTGCTGCGTGGAATCGAGGGTGGGGATGTCGGGGTCGGAGTCGATGCGCAGGCCACAGGCCGTGAGCAGACTCAGACTCATTCCGCTGACGCCGGTAGTCAGGAGGACGCGGCGACTGACGGGAAAACGCATACGGCAATCCTATCGGATGCCCACCGGCCGGCCCGGACGCACAGTCCGGGCGGAAACTCGCCCCGCGGATCGGATGCTTAACGTCGAGCGAGGGTGTCGCTTAGGGTGGGGTGAAACGGTCGACCGGGCATGCGCACGGGCCACCGCACCCACGCCGCCGCCTCGGCGAGTGGGCCGTCCAGTGACGAGGAGGAGATATGGACGAGGACATCGAACGGATCAAGGGTCTGCTCGCCCCACCCCTGGAATCCGCGGGATTCCACCTGGAGAACGTCAAGGCCGTCGCCGCAGGCCCCCGCCGCACGCTCACCGTCGTCGTCGACCTCGATGAGTCGAGCACGGATCCGATGTCGATGGAGAAGATCGCCGAATCGACGAAGATCGTCGGCGCCGCCCTCGACGAGGTCGAGATCTTCCGAGACAAGCCCTACCAGCTCGAGGTCACCAGCCCCGGTGCCACACGCAAGCTCGAGACCCCGCGTCACTTCCGCCGCGTGATCGGCCGCCGCCTGGAGATCACGACGAAGAAGGACACTTTCAAACTCGACCTCGCCGAGGTGGGGGAGACTTCGATCACGGGAACGAACCCCCAGAACAGGCAGACGAAGCAGGTGCCGCTCGACGACATCCGCACGGCGCAGGTGGAATTGAAGTTCCGCTGAGGTCGAACTGACGTTCCGCCGCGGCCGAACGTGGGGCTTCGCTGATACGGTGCGGGCGCGGACTGGGATAGACTGTTACGCCTGCATAAGTGAACACAGACAATTCAACGCTCGAGTGAGCTGCAATGCTTGAGTGAGCCGGAGAGGACATAGGCATATGGACATCGATCTCAATGTTCTGCGCGTGATCGAACGAGAGCGTGAGATTCCGCTGGAGACCCTCGTCGAACTCATCGAACAGGCTCTCTACCTCGCCTACCAGAAGACCGAGGGTGCGTGGCCCGACGCCCGCGCAGAGCTCGACAAGTCCTCCGGTGAGGTGCGCATTCTCGCTGTTGAGTTCGACAACGACGACAACCCGATCGGCGAATTCGACGACACCCCCACCGGCTTCGGCCGCATTGCCGCCCAGACCGCCAGGCAGGTCATCTACCAGCGCCTGCGCGACGTTGAGGACGAAACCGTGCTCGGCACGTTCAAGGGCCGCGAGGGCGAGATCGCCTCGGGTACCATCCAGCAGGGCAGGGATCCGCAGATGGTCCAGGTCGACCTCGGCGATGTCGAGGCCGTTCTGCCCCCGCACGAACAGGTCCCCGGCGAGGAATACACCCACGGCACTCGTCTGCGCGTCTACATCGCCGACGTCCACAAGGGGCAGAAGGGCACCTCGGTCACCGTTTCCCGCACCCACCCGAACCTCGTGCGCCGTCTCTTCGCCCATGAGGCCCCGGAGATCGCCGACGGCACCGTCGAGATCGTGTCCCTGGCCCGTGAGGCCGGCCATCGCACGAAACTCGCGGTGCGCGCCACGAAGCCCGGCGTCAACGCGAAGGGCTCGTGCATCGGCGAGCTCGGATCCCGTGTGCGGGCAGTCATGAACGAGCTCGGCCAGGAGAAGATCGACATCGTCGACTACTCCGACGATCCGGCGAAGTTCATCGCCCACGCGCTGTCGCCGGCGAAGGCCAGAAGTGTCGAGATCCTCGACGCAGCCGCCCAAGAATCCCGCGCCGTCGTACCGACCGACCAGCTCTCACTGGCCATCGGCAAGGAAGGGCAGAACGCCCGCCTGGCCGCGAAGCTCACCGGCTGGAAGATCGACATCGTCGCAGCCGACTGATCCTCGCCGAGGCGGCCCACCGGTCGACATCGCCGCAGGCGAACAGCCTTCCGCAGTGATCCTCACCACTGGCCCCTTGGCGCGCGCCGTGGCGTCGGTGCTGTAGAATCATTCATTGTGAATGTTGGCGATGGACCCGTAAGGACGTGCATCGCCTGTCGGCAGAAGGCCGATCGGAGCGAGCTGACGCGATTCGTCTTCCGCCCCGATCAGCACCCCGCCGTCGTCCACGACGTGTCAGCGACACTGCCGGGACGCGGCGCCTGGGTGCACCCTGACGAGAAGTGCCTGACCAAGGCACGGACCGCTGCCCCCTTCGCTCGAGCCTTTCGAACGAAGATCACGGCCTCGGACCTCCCGAAGCCGGACACCGAACCCAAAGAGAACGGGTAGCCGAATGGATGACAAGTTGTGAGTGTCGCACGATGACACCCAGACGGAAATCGAGAGAGCAGTGAAATGAGTACTGCTCTTCATTGATGAGGTTCTTTCCTGACCGGGAAAGAACCCGGACAGGAGAACTGTGGCAAAGCCCCGTGTCCATGAGCTCGCGAAAGAGCTCGGCACAACCAGTAAAAACGTCCTTGAGAAGCTTCAGGACATGGGCGAATTCGTTCGCTCTGCTTCCTCGACGCTCGAAGCGCCCGTCGTGCGCCGAGTGAAGGAAGCCTTCGCCGATTCCGCACCCGCCGCTGGCGAGAAGTCTGCCGGTGGTGCCGCGAAGAAGTCCGCTGCCAAGCCCGCGGCGAAGCCCGGAGCCCCGAAGCCCGGTGCGAAGCCGGCACCCAAGCCCGCCGCGAAGTCGACGGCCAAGCCGGCCCCGGAGAAGTCCAAGTCCGCTGAGGCGGACGAGACCGCAGCGAAGCCGGCGTCGAAGCCGGCAGCCAAGCCGGGCGCCAAGCCCGCAGCTCCGGCTGCCCCGAAGGCAGAGACTCCCGCCGAGGCTCCCGCGGCCGAGACGAAGCCCGAAGGCTCCGCCTCCGCCAAGCCCGATGCACCGAAGCCGGCTGCCGCACCCAAGCCGGGTGCGCCGAAGCCCGGTGCGCCGAAGCCCGGTGCCCCCAAGCCGGGTGCGCCCAAGCCCGGTGCGCCGAAGCCCGGGGGCCGGTCATCGGCACGCCCCGGCAACAACCCGTTTGCTCCCTCGCAGGGAATGCCGAAGCCCGGTCGCGGCCCGAAGCCCGGCGGCCGTCCCGGCGGTCAGGGTGGTCAGGGCGGACGCCCCGGCAACAACCCGTTTGCTCCCTCGCAGGGAATGCCGAAGCCCGGCCAGAAGCCGCGCGGCACCGGTGAGGAGTCCGCGGCAGGTCCGCGTCCGGCACCGCGTCCGGGCGCACCTCGCCCGAACCCGTCGATGCTGAAGAACTCGGCACTGAACAAGCCCGCTCCCGGCCGCGGTCGCGGCGGGGGACGCGGCAATGCCCCCGGCGGCGGTCCCGGTGCTCCGGCAGGCGGTCCCGGCGGCGGTCCGCGTCGCGGTCCCGGCGGTCCGGGCGGACGCGGTTCAGGTCGCGGTCGCGGAAGCACCCAGGGTGCATTCGGCCGCGGCGGCGGTCCCCGTCAGAAGGGACGGAAGTCGAAGCGGGCGAAGCGCGCAGAGCTCGAGCAGATGCAGGCTCCGTCGGTCGGTGGCGTCACCGTTCCGCGCGGAAACGGCAACACGCCGCTGCGTCTGCGTCGCGGCTCCTCGCTGGCCGACTTCGCCGAGAAGATCAACACGGATCCCACGAACCTCGTGACCGTGCTCTTCCACCTCGGTGAGATGGCGACGATCACCCAGTCCCTCGACGAGGCGACCTTCGAGATCCTCGGCGAGGAGCTCGGCTACAAGATCGAGATCGTCTCGCCCGAAGACGAAGACCGTGAGCTGCTCGAGACCTTCGACATCGATCTCGATGCCGAAGCCGCCGAAGAAGACGATGAAGACCTCCAGGCTCGTCCGCCGGTCATCACCGTCATGGGTCACGTCGACCACGGTAAGACCAAGCTGCTCGACGCGATCCGCTCGGCCAATGTGGCAGCACGGGAAGCCGGCGGCATCACCCAGCACATCGGCGCCTACCAGGTCGAGGTCGACCACGAGGGCCAGGAGCGCAAGCTCACCTTCCTCGACACCCCGGGCCACGAGGCGTTCACCGCCATGCGTGCCCGCGGTGCGAAGTCGACCGACCTCGCGATCCTCGTGGTCGCCGCCGATGACGGTGTCATGCCGCAGACCATCGAAGCGCTCAATCACGCTCAGGCGGCGAATGTGCCGATCGTCGTGGCTGTCAACAAGGTCGATAAGGAGGGGGCGAACCCGGCCAAGGTCATGCAGCAGCTGACCGAGTACAACCTCGTGGCCGAAGAGTACGGCGGCGAGACCATGTTCGTGCCGATCTCCGCGCTCAAGCGTGAGGGCATCGACCAGCTGCTCGAGTCCGTGCTCCTGACCACCGATGCGGCACTGGACCTGCGGGCCAACCCCGACAAGTCCGCTCGCGGCATCGCGATCGAAGCCAAGCTCGACAAGGGCCGCGGCGCGGTTGCGACCGTGCTCGTCGAGTCCGGCACCCTGCGCCAGGGCGACGCCATCGTCTGCGGCACCGCCTACGGACGTGTGCGGGCGATGTTCGATGAGAACGGCAACCTCGTCGAGGAGGCCGGTCCCTCCCGTCCGGTCCAGGTCCTCGGTCTGTCCTCGGTCCCGCGTGCCGGTGATTCGTTCATCTCCACCGATGACGACCGCACCGCACGTCAGATCGCTGAGAAGCGCGACGCCATCGAGCGCAATGCCGCTCAGGCCCGCGGTCGCAAGCGCATCAGCCTCGAGGACTTCACGAAGGCGCTGGCCGAGGGCAAGGTCGACATGCTCAACCTCATCCTCAAGGGCGACGTCTCCGGTGCTGTCGAAGCACTCGAGGATTCGCTGCTCAAGATCGATGTGGGCGAGGAAGTCGATCTGCGGATCATCCACCGCGGCGTCGGTGCGATCACCGAGAACGACATCAACCTGGCCACGGTCGACAACGCGATCGTCATCGGCTTCAACGTCCGTCCGGAAGCGAAGGCTCGCGACCTGGCAGACCGCGAAGGCGTCGACGTCCGCTACTACTCGGTCATCTACCAGGCGATCGACGACATCGAGAGCTCGCTCAAGGGCATGCTCAAGCCCGAGTACGAAGAGGTCCAGACCGGTACCGCGGAGATCCGCGAGGTCTTCCGGTCCTCGAAGTTCGGCAACATCGCCGGTTCGATCGTCCGCGATGGTCACATCAAGAGGAACTCGACCGCACGCGTCACTCGCGACGGAGTCGTCATCGGCAACAGTGTCAGCATCGAGTCGCTGCGCCGGTTCAAGGACGATGCCACCGAGGTCCGTGAGGGCTACGAGTGCGGTATCGGACTCGGCAAGTTCAACGACCTGCGCGTCGGAGACATCATCGAGACTTTCGAGATGCAGGAGAAGCCGCGCGACTGAGCGGACCAGTCTGAGTCGCACGCTCACGATGTGAGTCGCAACCGTTGGCTCCGGTCGGCCCCTGGAACAGGGGACCGGCCGGAGCCGGTTCGATTCCACGTCTAAGATAGGGCCGGAGACACGCTCCGGCCCCGAACCACGAAGGACAGCACTATGGCAGACCCCACCAGGGCTCGCAAGATCGCCGATCAGATCAAGGTCATCGTCGCCAGCACGATCGAGCGTCGGCTCAAGGATCCGCGCCTCGGCTTCGTCACCGTCACCGATGTGCGTGTGACCGGAGATCTGC
This sequence comes from Brevibacterium sp. FAM 24630, assembly GCF_049804075.1. Classification (NCBI taxonomy): domain Bacteria; kingdom Bacillati; phylum Actinomycetota; class Actinomycetes; order Micrococcales; family Brevibacteriaceae; genus Brevibacterium; species Brevibacterium sp. FAM 24630. The sequence goes on along the minus strand of NZ_JBNBZD010000001.1, from coordinate 106,156 downwards.
AGCACGCCACCATCTTCTACACCGTCTACGGTGACGACAAGGACCTCATCGGCACCGGCAAAGCGCTGGAATCCGCGAAGGGCTTCATCCGCTCCGAGGTCGGCAAGGGGCTGACGATCCGTCTGACCCCGAGCCTCGAGTTCATCGCCGATGCCGTCCCCGAGGCGGCCGCCCGTCTCGATGGACTGCTCGCTCAGGCCGCCGCCGACGATGCCCGCGTGGCCGATCTGGCTGAGAACGCGGAGCACGCGGGAGACGCCGATCCGTACAAGAAGAGCGAGAGCGCCGACGACGAGTGATCGGCGATCTTCGTCACGAATGCAGAAAACGTCGTCGTAACAGTTTTGTTATGTTTCCGAGATGTCGTAGACTTCTTCGGGTAACGAAATGATCACGACTCTGTTAAGGGAATTCTGCATTGGGTAAGCACTCTTCACCGAAGCCGTCGTTCGCGAAGCAGCTCATCCGGGACCTGACTCCCGGCAGGCGCCCCGCGGGACGACGCGCAGCGACTGCGCCGTCGACGGCGACATCCGTGCTGGCGACCGTCAAGCAGCGTCCCGTCGTCGCCGCGATCGCCGTTCCGGCCGCAGCGACCGCGGCCGTGGTCGGTTCGACCGTCGTGATGGGCCCGCCGGAATCCGGCGAGGTCACCAGCGAAGCCGCCAGCACCACGCCTGAGCAGGCGAGTCCCTCGTCTGTGAGCCAGGACGAGATCGACGCGCAGCGGAAGAAGGCCGGCGAAGAGTACCTCGAGAAGGTCAAGGACAACCCGAAGTACAAGAACAAGTCTTCGAAGTCCACCCTCGAGGTCAAGACGCCGAAGCCGGAGCCGACCGCCGAATCCTCGACCGCGGCGACCAAGAGCGGCAGCGACTCCTCGTCCAAGGACAAGTCCACCGAGGGCGGAGGCACCTCGGACGACACCTCCGCCCCGTCGTGCAGCGTGTCATCGTCGATCGAATCCGGTCTGCTGCCCAACGCCGTCAACGGATACCGTGCCGTGTGCGCGAAGTTCCCCGAAGTCAAGACCTTCGGCGGCCGTCGCCCCGGCACCGGGTCGGACCACAACACCGGTGAAGCCGTGGACATCATGATCAGCGGCGCCACGGGTGACCGCATCGCCGACTACCTGATCAAGAACCAGGGCAGCCTCAACGTCAAGTACGTCATCTGGAAGCAGCGCATCTGGATGCCCGGCCAGGGCTGGAAGGGCATGGAGGACCGCGGCAGCACGACTGCCAACCACTTCGACCACGTGCACGCCTCCTTCAACTGAAGTCGGCCTCAGTGAGCGATAGTTCCCCACAGGGCATCCTCGTCTGCGACAAGCCGCAGGGCCTGAGCTCCCACGGTGTGGTCTCGCGGATCCGGCGCTGGTTCGGCACGAAGAAGGTCGGCCATGCCGGCACGCTCGATCCCATGGCCACCGGTGTGCTCGTGCTCGGCCTCGGCCGCGGCACCAAACTGCTCACCTACATCACCGGAGTCTCGAAGACCTACTTCGCGACGATCCGACTGGGCGCGTCGACCCCGACCGATGACGCGGACTCCGAACCCGACCGCTTCGCCGAGCCCGCAGCGCTCGCGCGCATCGACGCCGCCGCCATCGAGGGCGCCGTGGCAGCCCTGCGCGGCCCGATCGACCAGGTGCCCAGCGCCGTCTCGGCGATCAAGGTCGACGGCAAACGCTCCTATGCCCGCGTCCGCGCCGGTGAGAACGTCGAGCTCAAGGCCCGCCGGGTCGAAGTCTCCGCGTTCGAGGTCATCGACATCCGCTTCGCGGCAGACGAAGGGCACATCGACGTCGATGTCGAAATCGACTGCTCCTCGGGCACCTATGTGCGTGCCCTGGCTCGCGATGTCGGCGCCGACCTCGGCGTCTACGGCCACCTCACGGCTCTGCGCCGCATCCGCGTCGGCGACTTCGAGCTCGACCAGGCCGTGACCCTGCCCGAGGACCTCGACGACCCTGCTCCCGGGCTCATCCCCCTCGCCGAGGCGGCCCGCACCCTTCTGCCCGTCGTCACGGTCACGCGCGACCGGGCCACGGCGCTCATGCAGGGCAAGATCGTCGCCTCCCGCGACTGGGCCGGCGACTCGGCCGCCGACGCCCTCCCCGGCACGGAAGTGTCCGTGATCTGCGAGGACACGCTCGTTTCCGTGGCAGAGGTGCGAGCGGACGGAGGACTCAAATCCGTCACTGCCTTCGCCATCGACCTCGCCTGAACAACCTAAAAGATTGTATTCGATCAATACAATGGAAACTCTTGTATTGCGGCCGAGGGTCTGCTGTACTGGAACCATGTTCGTCTTGACCATCGACCAGCAGAATTCGCGCACGAGCGCCGACGCCGTGCCCGAGGTCCTCGCGGTGCTGGCCCCCATTGCGACCGTCGTGCCCTTCGCCCGCACCATCGGCGATGAGGTCCAGGGAGCCCTGGAGGATGCGAACGCCGTCGCCGAGGCGGTGCGCCGACTCGCGGTCCGCACCGGCTGGCACATCGGCATCGGCATCGGCGAGGTCGACGAACCGCTGCCCGAAGCGACGGCCGCGGGCCGGGGCCCGGCCTTCTACGTCGCCCGAGAAGCCGTCGAAGCCGCGAAATCCGCTCCCGCCCACCTCGTCGTCCGCTCCGGGGAGGACCCGGGGGAGAGGTCCGCGACGGCGGACCATTGTTCGCTCGCCGAGGCGGCCCTGCGCCTGCTCGTGAGCACACTGGCCGAACTGCGCGCACAATCGCGCGGCTACGTCGACTACCGGCTCGACCACCCCGAGGCGACTCAGGCCGAGATCGCCGCCCGCTTCGACGTCTCCCAGCAGGCCGTGTCGCGAGTGCTCGCTCCCGGGACCGCGGATATCGTCGCCGGCGCCCAGACACTCGCCCGTCACCATCTCGAGCTGGCGGAAGGAGCATTCGATGTGGACTGAAGTCCTCGTCGCCGTCGGCGCGGCACTCGTCGCTGCACTCATCGGCTGGCCCCTCGTCCCCGCCTTCCTGCGGCTGACCCATTCGGGTCCCGGAAGCAGACCCGAGCGCACCGGAGCCGAAGATGTCGAAGTCCTGCGCGGAGGACTGTGGGTCGGCATCGTCGAACGTGCCCTCATCGCCGGGGCCATCGTCCTCGGCCGTCCCGAACTCATGGCCGTGGTCATCGCGGTCAAGGGCCTCGGTCGCTTCGCCGAGATCAAATCCTCGGCGGCAGCGGGGGAGCGGTTCATCATCGGCACCTTCGTTTCGATCGCCTTCGCCTCCCTCGTCGGGGTCGTCGGCTGGGCGATCATCGCCTGAGCGCAGACGCGCAGACGACCGTAATCGCCCGACCGGCGTGACCCGCCCGCCTCCGCCGGTTCGTCCGCGCCCGAGATCGGGTGGAGCCGCCTCGGCGAGGTGTGGGTTAGGAGGCGTGAGATCTCTGCGATAATCTGAATCGGTGCACGGAAGGAGCGAATGTCTGGTGGAGCTGTATCACGGACTCGGTGAAGTCGAGGCCGACGCTGTCGGCACCGTCGTCACCCTCGGCAACTTCGACGGCGTGCACCGCGGGCACCAGACGGTTCTCAAGACCGTCGCCGCCCTCGCTCGGCAAGAGGGACTGCGCTCGATCGCGATGACCTTCGACCCGCATCCGCGCACGGTGCACCGTCCAGCCGACCCGACCGTGATGATCACCTCGACCCGGCAGCGGGCCGACCTCATCGCCGAGACGGGCATCGACGCCCTCCTCATCCAGCCCTACGATCTCGATTTCGCCGCCCAGACGGCCGAGGAGTTCGTCCGCACCTACTTCGTCGAGGGCCTGGCCACGAAGATCGTCGTCGTCGGCGACGATGTCCGCTTCGGGCGCGACAACGAAGGCACCATCGACACGTTGCGCCGCCTCGGCGAGAAGTACGGGTTCCGGACCGAGACGATCGACGAAGTCGGACGTGGGGGACGATATTCGTCCTCGCGCATCCGCGAACAGCTCACAGCCGGGGATGTCGCCGAGGTGGCCGACCAGCTCGGTCGCTACCACGCCCTGCACGGCACCGTCGTCCACGGCGATGCGCGCGGCCGCGACCTCGGGTTCCCGACCGCGAACCTCTCGACCGACCCCGAAGGGCTCGTGCCCGCCGATGGCGTCTACGCGGGATGGGCGACGTTCTCCGGTGAGGGTCAGGCGTATCCGGCGGCGATCTCCGTGGGCACGAATCCGACGTTCCACGGTGAGACGCGTCGGGTCGAGGCCTATGTGCTCGACAAGGAGTTCGGCGAATTCGACGTCTACGACCGTGAGATGACTCTCGAATTCGTCTCCCGCATCCGCGGCCAGGTCGCGTTCACCGGGATGGACGACCTCATCGTGCAGATGCATGAGGACATCGCCGATGTGCGCGAGGTCCTGCACACCTGATACGCTGAACTCTGCCGTTTTCACCGGCCGCGGTCCCAGAGTGCGAGGATTTCAGGTCTTCGCGCCGCGCAACGATACGAAGGAGAACTCCATGGCTCTCGACACTGCTGTGAAGCAAGAGATCATCAAGGAATATGCAACTCACGAGGGCGACACCGGTTCTCCCGAGGTTCAGGTTGCACTGCTGACCCGCCGGATCACCGATCTGACCGAGCACTTCAAGGATCACAAGCACGACCACCACTCGCGTCGTGGCCTGCTGCTCCTCGTTGGTCAGCGTCGCCGCATGCTCAAGTACCTGCAGAAGGTCGACATCGAGCGTTACCGTTCGCTCATCAAGCGCCTCGGCCTGCGCCGCTGATTCGGTCTGAGCCGATCAGCTCACGCTGATCTTCTCTCACCGATCGATTCGGAAGCGTCCCACCACTCGGTGGGGCGCTTTCGTGCTTCCGCGGCCGGGTCCGGCCCGGTGCGTGCCGCTTCGCAACGGTGCTTCGGCGGTTTCGTGCTTCTGCGGTAGACTCGGACGTGGACACTCTTGCCATGGACGTTTCGGTCTTCGGTAGTGGCCTCCGGAGGAATGCGCGTCTGCATCTGCTTTCACCTGTGTGCAGCGCCGGTTCCGTGGGCCCCGATCGATGACCGGCCTGGATCCATGGAGAGTCCACAGCCAATATCCCGCCGGCAGGACGCGGGGCCTCGCGCTGCACAAGGCAGAGCGATGCCTCATACGTCGAGGGCCATTCCTCGAGCGCTGCAGGCCTCACATCGATGAGGGCCACCGCGCACCGGCACAACATAGGAGACTACGTGGGACTCAACCCTGAATCCGCCGTTGCCAATATCGACAATGGCAGCTTCGGTTCGCACACCATCCGCTTCGAAACCGGGCGTCTGGCCCAGCAGGCCGCCGGTTCCGCCGTCGCTTACCTCGACGACGACACCATGCTGCTGTCGGCTACGGCCGCCGGCAAACACCCCCGTGAGGGCTTCGACTTCTTCCCCCTGACCGTCGACGTCGAAGAGCGCATGTACGCCGCCGGACGCATCCCCGGCTCGTTCTTCCGCCGTGAGGGACGCCCCTCGACCGACGCGATCCTCACCTGCCGCCTCATCGACCGCCCGCTGCGCCCCTCCTTCGTCAAGGGCCTGCGCAACGAGGTCCAGGTCGTCGTCACCGTGATGTCGGTCAACCCCGACCACCTCTACGACGCCCTGGCGATCAACGCCGCCTCGATGTCGACCCAGCTGTCCGGTCTGCCGTTCTCCGGCCCCATCGGCGCTGTGCGCATCGCGCTCATCGACGGTCAGTGGGTCGCCTTCCCGAACCACTCGCAGCTCGAAGACGCCGTGTTCAACATGGTCGTCGCGGGCCGTGTCGTCGGTGACGACGTCGCCATCATGATGGTCGAGGCCGAAGCCACCGACAACGTCATCGACAAGATCAAAACCGGCGCCCAGGCTCCCACTGAGGAAGTCGTGGCCGAAGGCCTCGACGCCGCCAAGCCCTTCATCGCCGAGCTCTGCCGCGCCCAGTCCGAACTCGCCGGTCGTGCCGCGAAGCCGACCGTCGAATTCCCCGTCTTCCGCGACTACGAGGACGATGTCTACGAGGCCGTGCGCGAGCTCGCCGAGGCCAAGCAGACCGAGAACTTCCAGATCGCGGACAAGCAGGAGCGCGAAGCCGCCGGTGCCGTCCTCCTCGACGAGCTCTTCGAGAAGCTCGGGGAGCGCTTCGCCGGACGTGAGAAGGAGATCGCGAACGCGCTCAACGCTCTGACCAAGCAGGTCGTGCGCAAGCGCATCCTCACCGATCAGGTCCGCATCGACGGACGTGGACTCAAGGACATCCGTCCGCTGACCGCGGAGACCAACGTCATCCCGCGCGTCCACGGTTCGGCCCTGTTCGAACGCGGCGAGACCCAGATCCTCGGTGTCACCACGCTCAACATGCTCAAGCTCGAACAGCACATCGACTCGCTGTCGCCGGTGACGTCGAAGCGCTACATCCACCACTACAACTTCCCGCCCTACTCGACCGGTGAGACCGGCCGTGTGGGCAGCCCGAAGCGCCGCGAGATCGGTCACGGCGCCCTTGCCGAGCGTGCGCTCGTGCCGGTCCTGCCCAGTCGCGAGGACTTCCCGTACGCCATCCGCGAGGTCTCCGAGGCCCTCGGTTCGAACGGTTCGACCTCGATGGGTTCGGTCTGCGCCTCGACCCTGGCCATGCTCTCGGCCGGTGTGCCGCTCAAGGCCCCTGTCGCCGGCATCGCCATGGGATTGGTCTCCGACGTCATCTCCACCGACCAGGGTGAGCAGACCGCATACGCGGCGCTGACCGACATCCTCGGCGCTGAAGATGCCTTCGGCGATATGGACTTCAAGGTCGCCGGCACCCCGGACTTCGTCACCGCGATCCAGCTCGACACGAAGCTCGACGGTCTGCCCGCCTCGGTGCTGTCCGCAGCGCTGAAGCAGGCGCACGAGGCCCGCATGGTCATCCTCGGCGTCATCAACGACGCCATCGACACTCCCGCCGAGATGGCTGCGACGGCTCCGCGGATCATCTCCGTGAACATCCCCGTCGACAAGATCGGTGAGGTCATCGGGCCCAAGGGCAAGATGATCAACCAGATCCAGGAGGACACGGGCGCCGACATCAGCATCGAAGACGACGGAACCGTCCTCATCGGTGCCACCGACGGACCGGCTGCCGAGGCCGCCCGCTCGATGATCAACGCGATCGCGAACCCGCAGGTGCCCGAGGTCGGCGAACGCTACCTGGGAACCGTCGTGAAGACGATGAGCTTCGGTGCCTTCGTCTCCCTCACGCCGGGCAAGGACGGTCTGCTGCACATCTCGGAGCTGCGTAAGCTCAATGAGGGCAAGCGCGTCGAGGACGTCGAAGACGTCGTCGGTGTCGGCCAGAAGGTCCAGGTCGAGATCACGAAGATCGACGACCGCGGCAAGCTTTCGCTGGCTCCGGTCTCCGATGACGATGAGCAGTCGGACGACGAGGGATCAGACAACTGATACTCAACAGTTCACACACCGGGGAGGGCAGCCGAATCGATCGGTCTGTCCTCCCCGGTGGTTTGACGCTGACCACCGAACACATGCCGGGCCTGGCCTCGGAGACGATCGGCATCTGGGTCGCCGCCGGCTCCCGGGACGAATCCGCTGCGACCGCGGGTTCGACGCACTTCCTCGAGCACATGCTGTTCAAGGGCACCGGCAGCCGTGACGCGAAGACGATCGCCGCGGCCTTCGACCGCACTGGAGGTGACTCGAACGCGATCACCGCGAAGGAGCTCACCTGCTATTACTCGCGGTGCCTCGTGACCGATCTGCCGAACATCACGAATCTGCTGCTCGACATGGTCTCGAACGCCCAACTCGACGTCGAGGAGTTCGAGCGGGAGCGCGGTGTCATCATCGAAGAGCTCGCGATGTCGGCCGACGATCCCGGCGATGTGCTCTTCGACGACTTCGATTCGCTCGTCTTCGGTTCGCATTCGCTGGCGCGCCCGGTCGGGGCGACGAAGGACCAGATCCGGGCGCTCGGCCATCACACGGTCATCGACCACTACACCTCGACGTACATTCCGCCGCGGCTGGTCATCGCTGCCGCCGGTGGGGCGACCCATGAGGATGTGCTGGCGATGGTTGAGGATGCCCTCTCCGAGGCGGGGCTCGGATCCCGTGCCGACGTCTGGTCGGGTGCGGGGGTCGAGAAGGGATCGCATCTGGGTGGGGCCGCACGCGTGCGCCCGGACTTCCATGCCGGAATCTCCCATACCGTCAAGGACATCGAGCAGTTGGGCATCATGCTCGGCTGCGAAGGCCTGGAAGAAGGTCACGAGGATCGGTTCATCTACTCGGTCCTGCTGACCATGCTCGGCGGCGGCATGTCGTCGCGTCTGTTCCAGAGCGTTCGTGAGGAACGCGGACTGGCCTATGCTGTCAACTGCGTGGCCAGCCAGTTCACGGATGTCGGCACCTTCGGCATCTACGCCGGATGCACTGCGGAGAACGCGCAGGCTGTCGTCGATCTGGCTCTGAGCGAATGGGACCGGTTGGCGCAGGAGGCTCCGAGCCAGTTCGAACTCGACGAGATCGTCTCACAGCTCTCGGGCTCGATGGTGCTCGGTCTCGAATCCTCGGCGGCGCGGATGAATCGTCTGGCGCGGTCGGAGATCTTCGGACTGCCGATGGAATCGCCGATGGACCTTATCGAACGCGTCCGCTCGGTCACGGCCGAGGACGTCAGTGCGATGGCCGGTCGGCTGCTCTCGCGGCCGAAGGCCCTGGCCATGGTCGGCCCGACGGCCGAGGTCGAATTGCCCTGAAGGGAGTCTGAGACGATGGCGCGGAAGAACGCGGCCGTGCGCCGGGACGAGATCCTGGCGGCGACGGTCGAGGAGATCGAAGCCTCCGGTCTGCGGACCCTGCGCGTCTCCGATGTCGCTGCTCGGCTCGGTTTGAGCGCGAGCCTCGTCATCTATCACTTCGAGACGAAGGAAGCTCTCGTCTCCGAGGCCTTCGGCTATGCCGGACGTCAGGACATCGACCATGCCCGGGACCTCGCTTCGGGGGCGCCGCCCGCGCATCCCACTGCCACTGCCGCCGACGCGGTTGCGGAGCCGGACTCAGCGGCGCTCTCGGCTCGGCAGCGTCTGTGGAATGTCATCCGGTGGTACATGCCCAGCGGCTCGTCGCGCAGTTGGCGGATCTGGATCGACGCCTGGTCGGCTGGTCTCTTCGACGAGGAAGTGAAGTCGACGTTCGCCGGACTCGACCGCGAATGGAAGTCGGTGCTCAGCGGTCTCATGGACGAGGGCATAGCCGCGGGGGAGTGCCGGCCTCCTGAAGGCGGCACGGAAGCCTGTGCGACGAGGATGCTGGCCTATCTTGACGGCCTGGCGATCCAGATGATGGTCAATCCCGACACCGTCGACGCCGAGCGGATCGCGGTCTGGGTCGAGGACTTCCTCGCCCGCGAACTCGCCTGACTCCTTCAGCCATCTCAGTTGATTCCTTCGCGTCAATAGCGAGCAGAGAACCCACCGTCAGCGGAGAGCAGCTGACCGCTGATCCATCGTCCCTCCTCGGAGAGCAGGAATGCGGTGAGACCAGCCCTCGTCGCACGTGGTCTTGACGCGCCAGCCCTCGCCGAGTCAGACTGGTGTCACAGCGCTACTGAATCGCGGTTCAGTAACCTTCTGCTGCGGTCTGACCCCGATGCCCTCCTGGAGGCCCTATGTTCATGGACATCACGTGGCAGGATTCTGTCACCGGCGCACTCGGCTACGTCGTCATCGACACCCTCGTGCGCGGCACGGCCTCCGGCGGACTGCGCATGCGCAAGGGCTGCACCCTCGAAGAGGTGCGCGGACTGGCTCAAGGCATGACGCGGAAAGAAGCCATCCACTTGCGCGAAGGCCGCCACTACGTCCCGGTCGGCGGGGCGAAAGGCGGGATCGACTTCGACCCCCGCGCACCGGGAGCCAAAGACGTCCTCGAACGCTTCCTCGTCGCCATGAACCCGATCATGCGCACCTACTGGGCCCTCGGCGAAGATTTCGGAGTCCGCCAGGACGACATCGACGAGATCCTCGCCCGTCGCGAACTCGGCTCCGGACTCTCCGCCGTGAACAAACTCGTCGATGATCCGGACGCCGTCGAAGCCCGCGCGAACACCGCATTCTCCACGATCGTCGACGGCGTCGCTCAGGACGAACTCGTCGGCGGACTCGGCGTGGCCACCTCGGTGATCGCCGCACTCGAAGCCGCCGGCCGGAAACCCAGCGAATCCACCGCCGTCATCCAAGGCTTCGGCTCCATGGGCGGAGCCACCGCCCGCTACCTCGCCGAGGCGGGACTGCGTATCGTCGGCATCGCCGATGCCGACGGATTCGTCTCCAACCCGGACGGACTCGACGTCGAAACCCTGCTCGCCAGCCGCGACCCATTCGGCGGAATCGACCGTGCCCGACTGCGGCCGACAGACCACGACGGTGACCGCGACGACTGGCTGGCCGCCGCCACTGACGTCCTCGTCCCCGCCGCCGTCAGCTACGCGATCACCGCTGACAGCTGTGACCGGATCCGCGCCGAACTCATCGTCGAAGCCGCGAACATGCCCGTCCTGCCCGCCGCCGAAGAGAAGCTGCTGGCCCGCGGAGTCACCGTGATCCCGGACTTCCTCGCGAACTCCGCGACGAACGCCTGGTGGTGGTGGGTGACCTTCGGCGACGTCGACGGCAGCTGGGACGACAGCCGCGCCCTCGTCACCACGACCCTGCGCGACCTCACCACCGAGGTGCTCACCACCGCCCGCGACCAGGGCATGAGCCCACGTCAGGCCGCCCAGGAAAAGGTCGACACGAACCTCGTGAAACTCGCGGACCTCAGCCCAGCCCCCGCCTCGGTGCCGGAAAGCTAGCGGCATGGACGCGTTCTTCGATCCCGGCAGTGTGGCCGTCCTCGGAGCATCGAACGATTCCAGCAAATGGGGATTCTGGCTCGCCGCCGGAGCACTGCGCGGAGCCGACCGCCGCAGTGTCCACCTCATCAACGCGAAGGCCGCCTCGATCCAGGGCCACCCCACCTTTGCGCACTTGGGCGAACTGCCGGAGGTGCCCGAACTCCTCGTCGTCTCCGTGCCCGGTCCCACCGTGGCAGGAGTCGTCGCCGAGGCGCTCGAGCTCGGGGTGCGCGCCTTCCTCGTCATCTCCGCACGCGTGCCCGATGCGGCCGGGCTGGCCGCCACCATCCGAGCCGCCGGCGGACGTCTCATCGGCCCGAACTCGTTGGGCCTCGTCGATTCGAGCAACGACCTGCTCCTGGCCTGGGGCAACTTCACCCCCGGCTCCTTGGCCGTGGTCACGCAGAGCGGGCAGCTCGGCACGGAGATCGCGACTCTGTCGGCCCGCAGCGGACTGGGCATCTCCCGCTTCGCCTCGATCGGCGGGCAATCCGATGTCCGCGCCGCCGAGATCCTCACCGCACTCGTCGACGACCCCGCCACCACTCAGGTCGCCCTGTACCTCGAATCCTTCGCCGGCGGCCCCGCCCTCGTCGCCGCGCTCAAAGCGCTGCGGGCAGCAGGGAAGCCGACGATGATCCTCACCACCGGAGCCTCCTCGGCGGGCGCGCGGATGGCGAAATCGCACACGGGTTCGCTGACCTCGACGATGGATGCCGTCGATGCCGCCTGCCGCGCGGCCGGGGCCATCCGGCTGAATACCCCAGGCCAGCTCGTCGAACTCGCCGGCTTCTTCACCACCGCGTGGCTGCCTGCCGGCCCGCGCATCGCCGTGCTCTCCGACTCCGGCGGCCAAGGCGCGATCGCCGCCGACACCTCCGAGAACTGGGGACTCCATGTGCACGAACTCCACTCAGACACTGCAACCCGAATCGGTGCCGCACTGCCCGAAGCCGACCATGTCGACAACCCCATCGACCTCGACGGGGCCGGGGAGAAGAATCTCGATACCTACGCCGACCTCACCGAGGTGCTGCTGGCCGGCCCGGACATCGACGCCGTCGTCCTCAGCGGCTACTTCGGCTGCTACGGCCAAGACATCCCCGAACTCCTCGAGACCGAGCTGGCCGTCGTCGAACGCTTCGGCCGGATCGTCGCGGAGGCGAAGAAGCCCGTCATCGTCCATTCGATGAGCGCGGACTCGCAGGCCGTGACCCGACTGTGGGAGCTCGGTGTCCCCGCCTACACCTCGATCGAGGCCGCCATGCGCGTGCTCTGCCGTGCCGGCTTCTACGCCGCCCACTCCGGCCGACTCACCGATACCCAGGACGTCACCGGCCCCGTCACTCCGTGGGGGACCGGATACGCCGCCGCCCGCGACGTCATCGCCACCGCCGGTGTTCCCGTCCCCGCCGCCGTGAGCCTGGGCAGAGGCCGGGAACCTGCCGAGGTGGTCCCGGACTCCGGACTCAACCCGCCGTTCGCCCTCAAGGCCGGATGGCCGGCGCACAAGACCGAAGTCGGCGGCATTGCTCTCGGGCTGAACGATCTCAGCGCCGTCGAGGAGGCCTATGCGGACATGGTCGGCCGCCTCGGTGACGGGGAGTACATTCTCGAGGAGATGGACACCCGCGATCATGTCGTCGAGATCCTCGTCGGCGGTCGGCAGGATGAGAACTTCGGGCCGCTGGTCATGGTCGCGGCCGGCGGAACGGAGACCGAACTCTTTGCCGACACGTGGCTCGAACTGGCGCCCGTGTCGCATACCGAAGCGCTCGAGATGATCTCGCGACTGAGCTGCTCGCGGCTGCTGACCGGGTGGCGGGGGCGACCCGCCGCCGATATCGACGGACTCGCCGAAGTCATCGTCTCCGTCTCACGGCTGGTCGCCGGCAGCAATGACATCGCCGAGATCGAAATCAACCCCGTGCGAGTCGCCCCTGATGGGGCGGTTGCCGTCGACGCACTCGTCGTGACCACAGAGAACCCTGACAGCGAGGAATGAGAATGGAACAGATGACCATCACCGGCGGTGCCCACCTGGCCCGCGCGCTCCAGGCCGAGGGGATCACCCGCGTGTTCGGGATCCCCGGCACCCACAACCTCGAGATCTTCGCGCAGCTGAGCGCCCACGGCATCGACATCGTCTCTCCCCGCCACGAACAGGGCGCCGGGTACATGGCCGACGGCGCCGCGCGCACCACCGGAGAGGTGCAGGTCATCGTCACCACCACCGGTCCGGCCGCGCTCAACGCCCTGACCGCGCTGCTGCAGTCATTCACCGACTCCGTACCGGTCCTCCTCATCACCCCGGGCATGCCGCTGACCCACCCGGGCCGCGGCAACGGGCTCCTCCACGAGGTGCGCAACCAGGAGGCGGCGCTGTCCGCGGTCCTCACCGAAGTCCACCGCGTCACCAGCCCCGGCGAGGTGTCCCTGGCCGTCGGACAGACCCTGTCGGCGATGCGTTCGGGACGCAAGCGGCCGGCCGCCATCGAGATTCCGCTCGACCTCATCGAAACCACCGGACCCGGCCGCCTCCACCCGTCGGTGACCCGTGCCCTGCCGGCCCCGGTACAGACCCAGATCGACACCGCCGCCGAGGCGATCGCCGCCTCGAAGCGCCCTCTCATCATCGCCGGCGCCGGCGCGCTCGGCGGGGGTGCCGGCACAGAGATCGAAGCGCTGGCGGACACGCTCGGGGCCGGGATCCTCCTGTCCTCGAACGCCAAGGGGCTTCTCGACGATCGGACGGTGAGCTGCCTCGGCGCTGTCGGGTTCCTCGAAGTGCTGCCCGAACTCCTCGGCGATGCCGATGCCGTCATTGCGATCGGCACCGAATTGGCGTCCAGCGATTTCTGGCCCGAGCCGCTGTCGCTGCCCGAGACCGTCGTGCGCATCGACATCGACGAGGTGCAGATGCTCACGAACGCGACCGTGACCCACCCGATCCTCGCGGACGCTGCCACCGCGGCCGCTGATCTGAACACTCGTGTGGCGGGTCTGCGGAGCGACGCCGACGCGGCTGCCGCACGGGACTGGACGGCCGGCTGGAAGGCGCGGACCGCCTCGGCGGCGGAATCCGAAGGTCGGCCCTGGGCCGAGCTCTCGGCAGCGCTGACTGCGTTCGCGGAAGCCGAGGAATCTCCGCTCATCGTCGCCGCGGATTCGACGATGGCCTGCTACTACGGAGTGCAGACCGGGTGGGCGGCTCGCCGCGGTGACCGGTTCCTCTACCCGGCCGGGGCCGGAACGCTCGGCTACGGACTGCCCGCCGGAATCGGCGCGAAACTCGCCTCACCCCGAGCTCGAGTGGTTGCCGTCGAAGGCGACGGCGGGTCGATGTTCACCATCGCCGAACTCGCCGCGGCCGTGCAGGCCGGCGTGCGGATGACGCTCATCGTCGTCGACAACGGCGGGTACGGCGAGATCCGCAACGAGATGGAAGACCGCGGCGATACGCCCTCCGGGGTCAAGCTCACCAGACCCGACTTCCCCGCCCTGGCGCAGGCGATGGGCGCCCGAGGCATCCACGTCGACGGCTCGCAGGAGCTGCTGGACGCGCTGACCGACGCCGAGTCAGCGGAGGGTCCGACGCTCATCCACATCACAGAGGACTCACGGGCCGGGGCGGACATGCTTCGCCGGTGAGGCGGACGCGCCGGGGCCGCTGTCGTCAACCGGTGGAGAACGAAGGAATTCGGTCGGGCGCAACGGCGCGTCCGACCTGCACACGAATCTGAAGGAGATCAGCATGAGCTACACGCCTTGGCCGCTGTCGGATGAACAGCATGACATCCTCGACCTGGTGCGCGGATTCGCCGCGGACACGATCCGGCCCGCCGGACGCCGCGTCGACGAAGCCGACACCGAATCGCCCGTCGACATCTTCCGGGCCGCCGCCAAGCTCGGGATCACGGACTTCATGGTCCCCGATGAGTTCGGCGGGGGCGGGTTCACCGATGTCTTCACCCAGTGCCTCGTCCAGGAGCAGCTGTGCTTCGGCGACCCGGGCATCGGGAACTTCGTGTGCTCGAACGGGTTCTTCGCCGATCCGATCCTCGCGCTCGGCACCGATGAGCAGAAGGAGGCCTGGCTGCGCCCCCTGACCGGATCGGAGCCGGTGATCACCGCACTGGCGACGACGGAACCGGGATCCGGATCGGACTCGGCGTCGATCATCACACGCGCGGACGCCGTCGACGGCGGATACGTGCTCAACGGGCAGAAGGCGTGGATCTCCAATGCCGGACTCGCGGACTACTACGTCGTCTTCGCCAAGACCGACCCGACTCAGCGCTCACGCGGAATCAGCGCCTTCCTGCTGCCGCGCGAGACCGAGGGGATGGAGTTCGGGGCGCCGATGAAGAAGATGGGCCAGCGGGCGATCGTATGCCGGGAGATCTTCTTCTCCGACGCATTCGTGCCCACGTCGGGCCGCCTCGGCGAGGAGGGCAAGGGCTTCTACGGCCTCATGCGCACCTTCGACATCTCACGGGTCGTGCTCGGGGCGGCGGCCCTGGGCACGGCGCGGGCGGCGTTCGAATACGCGCGCGACTACGCGCACGAGCGCACGCAGTTCGGGACGAAGATCATCGACCACCAGGCTGTGGCCTTCCGCCTGGCTGACATGTCCTCGCGCATCGATGCGGCGTGGCTGCAGGTGCTCAACGCCGCACGGATGCTCGACGCTGGGGACGCGGTGGAGCGGCAGAAGATGACGGCTGCGGCGGCGATGGCGAAGCTCATCGCCTCGGAGACGGCGATGTTCTGCACCTGGGCGGCGGTGCAGACGCTCGGCGGGTGGGGCTACTCACGCGAACACCCGGTCGAACAGTGGATGCGCGACGCCAAACTCGAGGAGATCGAAGAGGGCACCTCGGATATCATGCGGCTGCTCATCTCGCGCAACCTCGGTTGAGAAGCGGAAAGGGGCTCATGTGTCATCGAGACGGGGCGGTCGTGTCTTCGACGGGCTGATCAGCGGAAAAGGGAATAGGACTCGGGGAACCCTTGTTGTCCGAGATGAGACCCTGGGATAGGGTCGAAATGAAGCCACCGATGTGGTGGTCATCAAATCTCATCAGGAGGAATCTCATGGCTGAGCAGTACACACTTCCGGAACTGCCCTACGACTACTCCGCTCTCGAGCCGCATATCTCGGCTCGCATCATGGAGCTGCACCACGACAAGCACCACGCCACCTACGTCAAGGGCGCCAACACCGCCGTTGAGCAGCTGGCCGAGGCCCGCGAGTCCGGCAACCTCGCGAACGTGCCGAAGCTGACCCGCGACCTCGCATTCAACCTCGGCGGACACGTCAACCACTCGATCTTCTGGAACAACATGTCCCCGGACGGTGGAGACAAGCCGGTCGGTGAACTCGCCGCAGCCATCGACGACCAGTTCGGTTCGTTCGACAAGTTCCGCGAGCACTTCACGACCGCAGCCACCACGATCCAGGGCTCCGGCTGGGCCGTCCTCGTCTACGACCAGCTCGGCGGAAACCTCTTCATCGAACAGCTCAAGGACCAGCAGTCCGACATCCAGCTCGGCGGCACCCCCGTTCTGCAGCTCGACATGTGGGAGCACGCCTTCTACCTCGACTACCAGAACGTCAAGCCCGACTACGTCAAGGCCTGGTGGAACATCGTCAACTGGGCCGACGCCGGCGCACGCTTCGACCGCGCTGTCGCACAGACCAAGGGCCTTCTCCTCGGCTGACCCCAATTGCTACCTGACGGCGGCCCAGCAACCTTGCGCGAGGTAGCTGGGCCGCCGTCACGTGTGTGGAGGGAGTGCCTATCGCACACATGGTCGAAGTCAGGGTGATCCTATGAACGCAAACCTCAGGCGCTGGCGAGACGATGATGCCGCAGGGTTGGGCCGCGTCTTTGAGCAGGCCGACGCGGCTCTGCTGTCGAACGTTCCCGACGACCGCAGTCCCGATGGTGCTCGTAAGTGGATCGAGATCGTCACCGGCTCCGAGGCGGAGGGCAAGGTCTGTGCCTTCGCCGTCGTTGATCATGCCGACGGATTTGATCTACGTATCCTCGGCAACGTCATGGCCTCCGGGATCGAACACCGGCACTCGACTGCGTGGATCTCCTACTGGACTGCCGCCGAGGGGAGAGGCCGAGGGCTGACCTCGGCGGGATTGCGCAGCCTCGTCGATCACCTCCACGACGAACTCGGCATCTATCGACTCGAACTCGGGTACCGAGTGAACAACCCCGCCTCGGCCGCAGTGGCGATGAACGCTGGTTTCATCATCGAAGGTCGCGAACGCCAGAAGCTGCTCTATGACGGCATCCGATATGACACCGAAGTCTGCGCCCGGCTCGCCGACGATCCTCGAACCGCAGGGCCGCGTCTGCCGATCCTTCCGCCTCACTGACCTCTACCGCACAATTGCTTGCCGTAGGAGTCCGCCCAGAAGCACCTGACGGCTGCCCAGCAACCTCGCGCCAGGTTGCTGCGCCGCCGTCAGGTAGCAAATGGGAGTGTTCTTTGGGGCACCGGATGTGAGGAGTCACCCCCCTGGGTCGCTAGACTGGCTGGCGGAGATCGCCGGGATCATCACACAAGGAGTCAAAGACACATGAGCATTCGCGTAGCCGTCATCGGAGCCAAGGGGCGGATGGGATCCCACGCCGTCGAAGCGATCGAGAACGCCGAGGGCATCGAACTCGTCGCGGCACTCGGCAGCAGCGATTCGCTCGAGACCCTGCTCGATGAGGACATCGACGTCGCCGTCGAACTCACCGTGCCCAAATCCACCGAGGACAACGTCACCTTCCTCGTCGAACATGACATCGACACGGTCGTCGGCACCACCGGCTGGGACAACGACCGCCTGGCCCGGCTGTCATCGACACTCGAGGCTCATCCGCAGACCGCGGTGCTCATCGCCCCGAACTTCTCGATCGGTGCGGTTCTGGCGATGCGCTTCGCCGAACTCGCCGCCCCCTACTTCGACTCCGCCGAAGTCGTCGAGATCCACCACACCCGCAAACTCGACGCACCTTCGGGCACCGCGAACCACACGGCCCAGCGCATCGCCGCGGCCCGCAACGCCGCCGGACTGCCCGCTGTGCCCGACTCGACGGAATCCGACCCGCAGGGTGCCCGGGGCGCCGTCATCGACGGCATCCATGTCCACGCCATCCGCCAACAGGGCATGAACGCCCACGAGGAGATCCTCTTCGGCTCCGACGGCGAGGCACTGACCATCCGCACCGACTCGCATTCCACCTCGGCGTTCATGCCCGGCATCATCACCGCGGTGCGTTCGATCGCCGATTACACGGGGCTCATCCACGGCCTCGAGAACATGCTCGACCTCTGATGTCGAAGGCCAAGATCGGGGCGATCATCGTCTCCGTCGTCCTCGTCTTCTACTTCGTCCTCATGGGGCAGCGGGCGTGGATCCTCGTGCGCGAACCCGACCTCATCCCGCGCATCATGGGCATCGCCCTGTTCGTTCTCCCGCTCATCGGCGCGTGGACGCTCACCGTCGAACTCATCTTCGGAGCACGGACCGAGAAGCTTGCCCGCATCCTCGGCGCCGAAGGCGGACTGCCCGTCGACGATCTGCCGCGCACGCCGGGCGGGAAGATCATCCGCGAAGCCGCCGATCGGGAATTCGTGAAATACCAGGCCGAAGCCGAATCCGCCCCCGAAGACTGGCGCTCCTGGTTCCGACTCTCGTGCGCCTATGACGCCAGCGGGGATCGCAAACGCGCCCGGGCGACGATGCGGAAGTCGATCAGCCTCTTCCGCGAAGGGCAGAAGCAGGGCGCCTGAGCGAAGACGCCCGAATAAGAGCCGCGATTCCGCCTTCCAAGGGTCCGCGCGAGTTGACGCACATCTTCCACAGCAGCGGGACGAGCACGAAGACCAGTGCGTGGATCGAGTATTCCGTGGTCTGCTCGGCCACGGTCGCCGCACCTTCGACCGGGTCGCCGACGATCTGCGGCCGGGTGATCTCAATCAGCACCACATGTGCCGCGTAGACGCTCAGGGGCATCGATCCCGGTGCCGACAGCGGCGCGAGTGCCCAGGACCTGCGTCCCAACAGCACCGCGGCGGCCTGGCACGCCGCGATCGTCATCACCGCGGTCCCGCCGGTGGAGAGCAGGTCGAACGGTGTGCCCGAATGCGGTCCGGCGATTGCCAGCCACCACCACGAGGTCGCGGGAGTGACCCCGTAGCTGCCGGTGAACAGCGCCGCGCTGAGATCGATGCCCCACATCTGCGAGTCCTGCACGAGTGCGGCATCGCCGCCGAAGACGTTGAGCAGGATCCAGGAGGTGCCGCGCCCGAGGATGAAGAGTCCGAGTCCGGCAGTGAACAGTCCGAGCAGATGCCTGTCGATGTCGAGCTTGGCCACGGCCATGCCCAGCAGAATGTAGGACATCCACTGCAGCACGGGGTAGTAGCCGGTGAGGAGGAGATCGGTGAGCATCGTCCCCGGAGTCGCGAAGTCGAAGAAGCCCATCGGCAGGTAGCTCGGCTCGAGGAAGTACGTCGACCGCACGAGCATCGAGACCGCGGGGGAGATGAGCATCCACGCCCCGGCGATCGCGAACAGCGCACCGGCCCGCAGACGCAGGAACACCAGAGCGAGGGCGAACATGATCCCGTAGTTGACGAGGATGACCGCGAGCAGCGTGGAGATCGACCCGAGGCACAGTCCGACGAGCACGATCGCCGCCGCCCGGATGAGCACGCTCGGCGCGGCATCGCGCAGCCGGCCCCGTTCGGAGAGCCGCCCGCGGGTGGACAGGACCAGTGAACAGCCCGCGAGGACGGCGAACAGCGCCGAGGCGCGACCGGCGAAGACCGCCGCCCAGGTCGGCATCCCCGTTTCGTCGGCCAGCGCGAAGATATGGGTGATCATCATCGCTAGCAGTGCGATCCCGCGGGCGGCATCGAGTCCGATGAGTCGACCGGCGGGGCTGAGTCGGTCAGCCACCATCGCCGAGGCGGTGGCCGGGTCAGATCCGTGCCCGCGGTGGGAGTTCGCCTGCTGAGAGCTCATGGAACGATTCTCACACGAGTTCAGGGCAACCGTGGCCGATGCCGGATCGGCCACGGCATCTTTATGCCATGACTGCTCCGGCACTGTCCCCTGCCTCGAGGATCTGTGCGAGGACGAACCCTTGCCGCCATTCGTCATATGGTGATATGAATAACGGGGTCAGCCGCATCCTCGAGTGATCAAGGACGATCATGTCTCAGCTGTTCCCGCACCTCTTCGACCCCATCGCCCTCGGCCCCCTGACCGTCCGCAACCGCATCGTCTCCTCCGGCCATGACACCGTCCTCGACGACTACGGTCACATCGGCGACGATCTCGTCGCGTACCACGAAGCCCGCGCGCAGGGCGGAGCCGGACTCATCGTCCTGCAGGTCTCCGGCGTCCACGAAACCGCCCGCTACACCAGCCACGTGCTCATGGCCACCGACGAATCCTCCGTGCCCGGATATCAAGCCGTCGCCGAGGCGGTCCACCGCCACGGTGCCACGATCTTCGCTCAGCTCTTCCACCCGGGCCGGGAGGTCATGGACGGTGAGCGCGGCATGGCCCCGCGAGCCAAAGCCCCCAGCGACGAACCGCAGGAGCGATTCAAGGTCGTCCCCGAAGCGCTGACCACCGCCGAGGTCAAAGACATCATCGCCGGATACGGCCGTGCCGCGAAACGCATCACCGACTCCGGCATCGACGGCGTCGAGATCGTCGCCAGCCATGGCTACCTGCCGATCCAGTTCTTCAATCCGGGAGTCAACACCCGCACCGACGAATACGGCGGCAGTCCGCAGAACCGCCGCCGGTTCCTCGCCGAGGTGGTCGCAACCGTCCGCGAATCAGTCGGTCCCGACGCAGTGGTGGGCCTGCGGATCTCCGGAGAGGAGAAGACCGAAGACGGACTCGTCGCCACCGAGATCCTCGACCTCATCGACCATCTCGACGGCCTTGACCATGACGGCCGCGACTGTCTCGACTACTACTCCGTGACAGCCGGCGATTCCTCGACCCTGCAGGGAGCAGTCCATATCGTGCCTTCGATGCAGGTCGAGGCCGCTTATGCGACGAACCTGTCCGAGCAGGTCAAGAAGATCACGGATAAGACCGTCATGGTCGCCGGCCGCATCAACCAGCCCCATGAAGCCGAAGCGGCCATCGCCGAGGGCCGCACCGACATGGCGATCATGACTCGCGCGATGATCTGCGACCCCGAGATCGCGAACAAATCCCAGGCCGACAGAGTCGACGAGATCCGTGCCTGCATCGGCTGCAACCAGGCCTGCATCGGTCACTTCCAGCAGGGAGTGCCGATCTCGTGCATTCAGTACCCCGAATCCGGTCGCGAACTCACCTTCCTGCCCCGACCCCGCGTTCGCGCCCGAGACAAGGTCCTCGTCATCGGTGGGGGACCGGCCGGGCTCAAAGCCGCGGCCGTCGCCGGCGAACAGGGCGACGAGGTGGTGCTGTGTGAGAAGGAGCCCCACCTCGGCGGAGCTGTGCTGCTGGCTCAGGAACTTCCGTATCGATCCGAATTCGGGGGAGCTGCGACGAATCTGTCCGCCGAGGCGGCCCGCGCTGGCGTCGACATCCGCACCTCGACGCCGGTGACCCAGGCGTTGATCGACGACATCGTCCCCGATCATGTCATCGTCGCCACCGGGGCCCAGCAGCGTCTGCCCGCGCTCGAGATCGCCGACGATTCTCTCGTCATCGGAGCCCGCGAATATCTGCGCGAGGACCCGAACCTGCCGACCGGCCGGGTGCTCGTCACGGATTGGAAAGGCGACTGGATCGGCCTCGGCATCGCGCTGCGACTGGCCGCGGCCGGCCGGCACGTGACCTTGGCGACCGCGGCGAACTTCGCGGGTGCCGCCATCCAGCAGTGCACGCGCACCCTGCTCGTTTCTCAAGCTCTGCGGACCGGGCGCATCGAGTTCCTGAACGACGCTCGGCTCGTCGGAGTCGACGCCGACACCGGGTATCTGCAATCCACGCTGTGCGAAATCGTCCATGAGGTCGCAGACGTCGCCGCCACGATCGTTTCGGCAGCACCGCGATCGGTGCCGGTCGATCTCGACTTCGGGACCGCCTCGGTGACGGTGATCGGCGACGCGCTGGCCCCGCGCACGGTCGAGGAAGCCGTGTACGAGGGACTCACCGCGGCCACCGAGATCGCGGCCTGGCAGCGGACTGTTCCGGCATGAGTCCCCGTCCGGCGCAGCCGCCCGAACGGGCCGAAGCGAAGAGATCAGCGATCATCCGGGCCACCCTCGACGTCATCGTCGACCGTGGGCCCGCCGCCGTGCGACTGGCCGATGTGGCGAGTGCGGTGGGCATGTCGGTCGGGACCGTGCAGTACTATTTCGCCTCCCGCAACGAGCTGCTCGCGCAGTCGTTCTCATCTCACACTGCGACCGTGCTCACCGACATCGAGAAGATCGCGAATGCTCGCGAGGACAACCGTGGACACACCGCGCGGCATCGCCTGCACACCGCCTTTGCCGCCATTCACGAGGTCGGCAGGCACGAGCAGCGATCCCGGATCTGGCTCGAACTCGTCACCGTCGCCCGCACCGACCGGGGGCTGCAGAACTGCGTCGACGCCGTCTTCGACGGCTGGCGGGGACTGTTCCGGCAGATCATCGACGACGGGGTGGAAAAGGGCGAGTTCCGCCTCGGCGGGCTCACCGTGGCCGAGGTGGTCGACACGTTGACCGCGATCATCGACGGCTTCGACCTCGCCACCGTCGCCGGGCACGGACCGAATCCGCGGACGATGGCGCGTATGCTCATCGAAACCGCCGACAAGCTGCTCGAAAGCTGAGAGGAAGAGCGTCGAGATGAGTGAAGAAGTGTTCAGCCCCGCTCGGATCGCCGACGCCGGTCTCGACGACTGGAGGCAGCTGGCTGGCCCGATCCGTGCTCGATTTCTCCCGCGGAGCTTCACCGATGCGGCAGCCTTCGTCAGCCGCATCAGCGAGCTCCCCGGTGCGGTGACCCATCCTCCCGAAGTCCTCCTCACCGGCGGCCAGGTCATCATCACTCTGACCAGCATTGACGCTGGGGGCGTGACAGCTTCCGAGATCGACCTCGCACGAGAGATCAGCGCCATCGCAGCTGATGTCGGACTGCCCGCGGACACCACGCATCTCATCCAAGCGGAATTCGCTCTCAACACTTCGGCCAGCGATCGTGTGTCACCGTTCTATGCGGCCCTCCTCGACGGTGTGCCGGCCGGCATCCACTCGAACGGTGATCTCGTCGACCCCAGCGGACAGGTGAATACGCTTCTGTGGTGGCAGGAACCCAAGACCGACAGCCGGTTCCCATTGCCGGACTCAGCCGTCGACCAACGCTGGCATCTCGATGTGTGGGTCAGCCACGATGAGGCAGAGGGAAGGATCGCCGCTGCGATATCGGCCGGCGGACGCCTTGTCTCTGATGCGGCGGCTCCCTCGTACTGGGTCCTCGAAGACCCGGACGGCAATCGGGCATGCGTGTGCGCACCGATGATCGTCTAGGCCCACGCGGCGGAGCTCACAGCCGCGCGATGGTCTGCACGTCCTCGCCGAACTGCCGGGCGGTCTCGTCGGAGACGGTCGCACGGGTCGCACGCAGCGCCTCGAGATAGTCGGCCGTCGACAGCACATCCGTCCGGGAAGCGATGTCGACCAGCTCCTGACGCAGTGATGATGCCAAGGCCTCCTGCGAAGCACGCCGGGCCGCGTACTCGATATCGGCCGGGGTCAGCCCATCACTGGCATCGACGAGTACCGCAAGATCGACACCGGAGATCGTGTGCTCGGGAATGTAGCGCGACCAGATCGCCTCCCTGGCCGTGGCATCGGGCAGACCGATCGGAATGACGTAGTCGAAACGCCCATGCCGTAGAAACGCCGCATCGAGAGCACGGACGAAGTTCGTCGCACAGATGAGCAGCCGGCCCTCCCGGTCCCGGAACTCCGCGACCTGTTTGAGCAGCTCATTCGTCACTCCCTGAGTCGGCGAGGGCGGTTCACCGCCGCGTTTCGACGCGATCTCCTCAACCTCGTCGATGAACACAACAGCATGCTCAAGCTCGTTGATCTGCTCAAACGTCGTGCGCAGACCAGCGGCCACACCACCGGGTTCACCGGAGAGGCGTGAGGGGAAGACCTCGACGAACGGCCAATCCAAACGCGACGCCACCGCCTTCGCAAACGTCGTCTTCCCCGTCCCCGGAGGACCGAAGAGCATGACCGCTCGAGGTGGGACCACCCCGAAATGATCGGCGAGATCCGGTTCGGCCAAAGGCACGACGAGGCGGTCCTCGAGCATGTCCTTCTCCTCCTGCATTCCGCTCACCCCGTCCCAGAGGTGGCGCGGCAGGATCCGTCCTCCGACTGTTTTGAGCCGGTCGAGCTCACGGCGCTGGACGGGCAGGTGCCGTTCGACGTACTTCAACCCGGAACGGGCCTCGAAACCATTGGCCACAAGACCATCGCAGGCCGGGGTTCCGGCGGGAATGAGCATCGACAGTTTGCCCAAACCCAGCGGCATGAGGCGACGTTCGAGCGCATCGAGGAGCCCCGCCTCGGCGCGAGGTCCCTGCCCCGGATCGGCACGCACCCTCTCCAGGACATGGAAGAACACGAGCACGCCCTGTCCATGGGCGGCACGGCCGACGGCGGCGCCGACGATCTCCTCATCGCGCACGGCAACGACCGCCTGATTGCGCTGGCAGGCGGCCAGCACTTCGGAAAGCGGATAGAGCGGGGGAGCGGTCGCCGCAGACTCCGGCATGGCGGCCTCAAAGAGACGGATGATTCCGTCGAGATCATCATCATGGAAATCGCGGATGCGGGTGCGGGTCATCGAAAACTCCTTCGGTTTCGGTGGCGGGCAGGGTCCAAGCGTAAACGACTCCCGGCCACCGGCCGTGATCTGTCTCTCACCGACGAACGGCGGGGCCGCCTCGGTGAGGGAAAGGAGCCGGGGGCGCGAGGGCGCGGACAACGCGATCCCGTGAGGATGTTCACCGGATCGTGATCGCTCGTGCGCGTGATTCGCGACGAAGTCCATCCGCAACGCGGGTGGACCACTGCACTCGTGAGACGACGTGGGCGGTATCCTGGGACTATGGCGATTCTCGGTGACAGGGCAGCAGCGACTGCCATTGACGCGTTCGGTACCGTCGGCACGGCAATGGTGACCCCATTCAAACGCGACGGAAGCATCGACTATGCGTCCGTGGAGAAGGTGGCGAACCACCTCGTCGAGCTCGGCAACGACATGCTCGTCGTCTCCGGGACCACCGGCGAATCACCGACGACGACTGACGACGAGAAGGTCGAACTGCTGCGCGTCGTGCGCGGGGTCATCGGCAACCGGGCGAAGATCATCGCCGGAACCGGCAACAACGTCACCGCCCACACCATCGAACTCTCGCGGCGCTCGGCCGATGCGGGAGCCGACGGCATCCTCATCGTCACCCCGTACTACTCGAAGCCGACGCAGCCGGCGATCGAAGCGCACATGCGCGCGGCCGCCGACTCGACCGACCTGCCGGTGATGCTCTACGACATCCCCGGACGGGCCGGCGCACCGATCATCACGGATACGCTGCTGAGGCTGTCCGATCATCCGAACATCCTCGCGGTCAAGGACGCCAAAGGCGACCTCTTCGCGTCCTCGTTCGTGATGAACAACTCATCGCTGGTCTACTACTCCGGCGAAGACGCCCTCAACCTGCCGCTGCTGTCCCTCGGCGCGCTCGGACTCGTATCCGTTGCCGGACACGTGTGCTCCGACCGCTTCGCGGCGATGGTGGCCGCAGTGGCGAACAACGATCTCAACACCGCCCGCATCCTTTCCCGCGATACCGCGGATGTCGTGGATGCGCTCATGAACCACATGCCGGGAGTGACCTCGGCGAAGGCCGCTCTGCAGGCCCAAGGAATACTCGACAACCGCGATGTGCGGATGCCGCTGCTCCCAGCTGATGAGGAGCAGGTGGCGTTCGTCACCGCCCAATTGACCAGGAGTGGTTACCTCAGTGAATAATGCATTGACCCAAGAACTGTCCCGTCCGCCGAGGATGGATAAGGAAGCCGTCCGCATCGTCGCACTCGGCGGCCTCGGCGAAGTCGGGCGCAACATGACCGTGTTCGAGTACCACGGCAAACTCCTCATCGTCGACTGCGGCGTGCTCTTCCCCGAAGAGGACCAGCCGGGCGTCGACCTCATCCTCCCCGATTTCTCGTACCTCGATGACCGCCTCGACGACATCGTCGGCCTCGTCCTCACCCACGGCCACGAGGACCACATCGGCGCGGTTCCCTACCTGCTGCGCCGCAAGGGAGACATCCCGATCCTCGGCTCGAAGCTGACGATCGCGCTCATCGAAGCCAAGCTCAAAGAACACCGGATCAAGCCGATCACCCGCGTGGTCAAAGAAGACGATGTCGATCAGCTCGGTCCCTTCGACCTCGAGTTCGTCGCCGTCAACCACTCGATCCCCGATGCCCTGGCCGTGTTCATCCGCACCGGGGCCGGCAATATCCTCCACACCGGTGACTTCAAGATGGACCAGCTGCCGCTCGACGGCAGGATCACCGACCTGCGTGCCTTCGCCCGCCTCGGCGAAGAGGGCGTCGACCTGTTCATGACGGACTCGACGAACGCTGAGGTCCCCGGCTTCACCGCGCTGGAGAAGGACATCGGGCCCGTGCTCGAAAACCTCTTCGGCACCGCCGAGCGCCGGATCATCGTCGCCTCCTTCTCCTCCCACGTCCACCGTGTGCAGCAGGTGCTCAACGCTGCGACCGCCCACGGACGCAAGGTCGCACTGGTCGGCCGGTCGATGGTGCGCAACATGAAGATCGCCGCCGACCTCGGGTACCTCGACGTGCCGGACGGTACGCTCATCGACATCAAGAAGGTCGATGACTACCCGGAGGACCAGATCGTCCTCATGTGCACCGGATCTCAGGGTGAGCCGATGGCGGCACTGTCGCGCATGGCCAACCGCAGCCACCGCGTCGACGTGGGCGACGGCGACACCGTCATCCTCGCCTCCTCGCTCATCCCCGGCAACGAGAACTCCGTGTTCAAGGTCATCAACGGCCTGATGAAGCTCGGTGCACGCGTGATCTCGAAGGCCGATGCGAAGATCCACGTGTCCGGCCACGCCTCCGGCGGCGAGCTGCTCTACTGCTACAACATCGTCAAGCCCCGCGGCGTCATGCCCGTCCACGGAGAATGGCGCCACCTGCTGGCCAATGCCCGCCACGCCGAGGCGACCGGAGTCGACCCGAACAACATCGTCCTCGCCGACGACGGCTGGGTCGTCGACCTCAAGGACGGCCACGCCGAGGTGGTCGGGGCTGTCGACTGCAACTACGTCTTCGTCGACGGCTCGTCGGTCGGCGAGATCACCGAGGCCGACCTCAAGGATCGTCTCGTCCTGTCCGGTGAGGGCTTCGTGACGATCTTCATGGCCGTGAACTCGCAGACGAAGTCGCTCATCGCCGGCCCCGAGATCCATGCCCGCGGTGTGGCCGAGTCCGACGATGTCTTCGACTCGATCATGCCGAAGGTCCAGAAGGCCGTCGAGGATGCTCTGCGCGACGGCACCACCGACCAGTACCAGCTGCAGCAGGTCGTGCGCCGCACGGTCGGCCGCTGGGTGTCGTCGAAGCTGCGTCGCAAGCCGATGATCGTCCCTATGGTCGTCATCGTCTGAGTCGGCTCTGTCGGCAGGCGCGCTCATGAGGGCCGCCTGCCGTCAGCAGCGCGCATCGCCGAGCAGCAGCGCGCCGAGCAGCGCCTTTGCTAAAGCGCGCATTGCCGAGCAGCACCTTTGCCAACGCGCGCATTGCCGAGCAACATTGGCAGCGCGCGCATTGCCGAGCAACATTGGCAGCGCGCGCATTGCCGAGCAACATTGGCAGCGCGCCTACGAGTTCCTGCGCCCACGGCGTGTGCTTTTCAGCGCGGTCGTCCGGAAACAGCACGGTCTTTGCCCCGAGCTGAAGTCGGACGACCGCGCTGATGCCATTCACAGGCCTGCGTGGGCGCTTCCATGCGCCTGCTCGTCTCACTAACCACTTTTCGTACCGTGCATCAGTAAAAAAGCTGATGCACGGTACGAAATGTAATGCGACCTGCACCAAATGTGGTGATCCGCGTACCAAATGTGGTGTCAGGGCACGCCCATCTTGATGCACGCTCCGGCGCCGAAGCGGGTGTCAGGCGCGGGCGGTGGGCTCCGGCTCGTCGTCATCGGCGGCAGAGCCATCGGCGGCAGAGCCGTTGGTCTCCGCGCCGGTGCTGTGCGAATCGCCGGCGGCAGCGCCTGTGCCAGTCGTGCCGCCGTTCGAACCGCCGGCGGCAGAGCCGTTGCCGTCGCCCTGAGTTGCATGGCCTCCGGCACCGACCTCGATGCCCGGCAGGGGTTTGCCCGGTGACCTGCGGGCGAGGACGACGGCCACGGCGAGGCCGACGATGAGTGCCGTGAGCACGACGGTGCCGGCATTGAACCCGAGGCCGTTGAGGCCGATGAACGCCAAGGCGCCCGCAGCCAGCGAATAGATGAGCATCGGGACCGACGTGCGGCGGATGAGCTCGCCCTCGCGGCCCACCAGCCCCACCGTCGCCGAGGCGGCCACCACATTGTGTACGGCGACCATGTTGCCCGCGGCACCGCCCACGGCCTGCGCGGCCACGACCGTCTCGGGGCTGGCCGCACCGATGGCGGTGCCGGTCGAGAACTGGAACTGCGAGAACATGATGTTCGAGACCGTGTTCGAACCGGCGATGAACGCGCCGAGAGCACCGACGAACGGGGCAAGCAGCGGCCACGCGTCTCCGACGGTCGAGGCGGCCGCCTCGGCGAGGGTGACCGGCATGGATTCGAGCCCGGCCCCGTTGTAATCGGCACCGGAGTTGATGAAGACACGCACCAGCGGCAGGGAACACAGCAGGGCCACGGCGGCACCGGCGATCTGCGAACCGGCGATCTGCCAGGACCCGGCGATCTGCTTCTTCGTCATCCGATGGATGAAGTAGGTCAGCCCGCAGGCGAGGACGAAGATCGCGCCCGGGGACCACAGCAGATCCATGTTCTGGTTGATCGCGGTGCCGAAGATGCCGTCGATCTTGATCACCGCGGGGCCGTTGAGGAACTCCTTGATAGCCGGAACATTGCGGGTGATGAGCAGCAGCGCGACGACGATGAGGTAGGGCGACCAGGCGCGGACCATCGACATCTTCTTCTGCAGCTGAGCCTTCTCCTTGTTCGGGTCGACGGTGCCCATCCAGAACGCCGGCCATTTCTCCCTGGGCGCGAAGTCCCAGGTCTTCTTCGGCATGAGGAAGCCCATCCGCGAAGTCGTCACGACGATCGCCAGACCGATGAGACCACCGAGCAGGGACGGGAACTCGGGTCCGAGCAGATTCGCCACGATGAGATAGGGGACGATCATCGCCAGCGCCGCATAGATCGCGAACGGAGCGACGGCCAGTCCATCGGCGAACCGACGATTGGCTCCGAAGAACCCGGTCATCATGCAGGCCAGAAGAAGCGGGATGAGGATACCGCAGATGGCGTGGATGAGAGCGACCTGTGCGGCGGTGTGGGCGACGAACTCGGCCTGATTGAGACCGAGCTGCCCGGCACGTGCGGCGACATCGGCCGACATCGATCCGTCCTCCTGTGCGAGTCCGGTGCCGATGCCCAGCACCATCGGTGTGCCCACGGCGCCGAAGCTCACCGGCGTCGACTGGATGATGAGACCGGCGAGGACCGCGGCGATCGCCGGGAAGCCGAGGGCGAGCATGAGCGGAGCGACGACGGCCGCCGGGGTGCCGAAGCCTGCAGCGCCCTCGATGAAGGAGCCGAAGAGCCACGCGATGATGATGACCTGCACACGCCTGTCCGGTGAGATCGCGATGAAGCCGGAGCGGATCGTCTCGATCGCTCCCGAGCGGGTGATCGTGGCCAGCAGCAGAAGCGCGCCGAAGACGATCCACAGCAGACCGATCGCCACGAGGAGACCTTGGACGACGGAGGCGCCGATCGTCACCCACTCGATCTTCCACGCGAAGTTCGCCACGAGCGCGGCGGCGATCAGTCCGACGGGCATCGCGTATTTGGCCGGCCAGCGAAAGCCGATGAGGAGGATTCCCGCCAACAGAATGGGGGAGAGGGCCAGTAGAGCTGCAACAGCGAGGTTGTCCACTGCGAGTCCGATCTGCGGCGTCGTTGCCGCGTCGATCCAAGGACGCAGCCTGGGCGACGCTGTCCCTTCTCCGACCGAGAACTTCGGGTGGTCGGTGCTGGTCGGCCGCCTCGGCGAGTCCACGAAAGATGGTGCTCTGCACATCGTCTCCGGCCCGCGTCGCGGAGTCAACGAACACACCGTCTCGAATCCGGGATAGGGTTTGACGAGACGTGCATCACCTCATAGTCTTTCGTTGTGTGAACATACATTTTCACGATGTGAAAGTTTCGCAGGCCAAACCCCGTTGACCAGCGAGAACTCCGCACCACGCGGTGCGGACAAAGACGCAGCAACTCTGTGCTGACTAAGGAGAACCATCGATGACCGCTCATATCGAAAACCTGGACATCCCCGCCGGGATGGAGATCACCGGTGAGCTGCCGGACGGGGCTGAAAAGGTCCTCACCCCCAAAGCGCTTGAGCTCATCGTCGACCTGCACCGGAAGTTCAACGGCGAGCGCCTGGCCCGTCTCGAAGCTCGCAAGGAACGTCAGGCCGAGATCGCCGCAGGCAAGGACCTCGACTTCCTGCCCGAAACCGCCGAGATCCGCAACGACCCGAGCTGGCAGGTCGCACCGCCGGCACCCGGCCTCGAGGACCGCCGGGTGGAGATGACCGGACCGACGTACAAGAAGATGACGATCAACGCCCTGAACTCGGGTGCGAAGGTGTGGCTGGCCGACCAGGAGGATGCGAACACCCCACAGTGGGATTCGGTCATCCAGGGCCAGATCAACCTGCTCGATTCGCTCAACCGCGAGATCGACTTCACCTCGCCCGAGGGCAAGTCCTACACCCTGGCCCCCGAGGAGGAGCTGCCGACCATCGTCGTCCGCCCCCGTGGCTGGCACATGCCGGAGAAGCACATCCGCATCGACGGTGAGGAGACCTCGGGCTCGCTCGTCGACTTCGCCCTCTACTTCTCCACTGCCGGTCAGATCCAGATCGAGAAGGGCAAGGGTCCCTACTTCTACCTGCCGAAGATGGAATCCCACCTCGAGGCCCGTCTGTGGAACCAGGTCTTCGAGGTCGCCGAGGATGCCTTCGGCCTGGCCCGCGGCACCATCCGCGCGACCGTGCTCATCGAGACCTACCCCGCGGCCTTCGAGATGGAGGAGATCCTCTACGAACTGCGCGAGCACTCCGCCGGTCTCAACGCCGGTCGCTGGGACTACATCTTCTCCGTGATCAAGAACTTCCGTTCGCGCGGCGACGACTACCTGCTGCCGGACCGCTCGGACGTGACGATGACCGTGCCGTTCATGCGCGCCTACACGGAACTGCTCGTGCGCACCTGCCACAAGCGCGGGGCGCACGCCATCGGCGGCATGTCCGCGTTCATCCCGTCGAAGGACGAGGCTGAGAACAAGGCCGCCTTCGACAAAGTCCGCGATGACAAGTCCCGTGAGGCCGGCAACGGCTTCGACGGCTCCTGGGTCGCCCACCCCGGCATGGTCGCCCTCTGCAAGGAGGTCTTCACCGAGACCCTCGGCGACAAGCCGAACCAGATCGAGAACAAGCGCGAGGACGTCAATGTCGTCGCCGCTGATCTCCTCGATGTGAAGTCGACCCCGGGGTCGATGACCGAGCAGGGTCTGCGCACCAACGTCTCCGTGGGCATCCAGTACCTGCGCGCCTGGCTCGAGGGCAATGGCGCGGTGGCCATCAACGGGCTCATGGAGGATGCCGCGACAGCGGAGATCTCCCGGTCCCAGGTCTGGCAGTGGCTGGATGCCGGCATCACCCTCGACTCGGGGGAGAAGGTGACGAAGGAGCTCGTCGAGCGCGTCGTCGCCGAGGAGGTCGCGAAGCTGCCCGGTGACGACGCCGGTTGGAAGGACGCCACCGACACCTTCGTCTCGGTCGCGCTCGCTCCCGACTACGTCGACTTCCTCACCCTGCCGGCCTACGCCCGCATGCCGTGATCCGGATTCGGTGCTGACACCGAACGCCCCCGAAATCTGTGCCCAGAGCGCCGATTTCGGGGGCGTTCTTCGCTAAGCTCGACATACATCGGCGCGGCCCGATGACCGCACAGAGGAACGGTCGGAGGAACGACCGCAACGACGAAGAACAACCGCAACGACGAAGAGCGACCAGCAGTGCCACCACCAGCAGGAACCGAGACAGGGATGACCCGGACCACTGACGAACTGCCCCGGCTGGCCAGCCCCGGCAGCATCGCCGAGCTCTCCGAACTCCTCTCGCGCGCCCATGCCGAATCCCGCACCGTCGCCGTCTTCGGCGGCGGCACCGCCTTCGACGACCATCCGCCCGCGCCCACGCCGGGGCTGCTGCTCGACCTGTCCGGACTCGCCGAGGTGGCCGGACACTCCCGCGACGATAAGACCCTTCGTGCCGGTGCGGGAGCGAAGATCAGCGCACTCAATCGGCAGCTTGAGAACGCAGGGCAGGAGATCCTCGCCGACCTGCCCGCTGATCGCATCAATGCCGGGTCCAGCCTCGGCGGGATGATCGCCACGGCCGCGACCGGCCCGGCCCACCTCAACCGTCCCCGACTGCCCGAGACGGTGCTGGCCGTGACCACGGTCGGCGCCGACGGGACCATCGCCCGCACCACCGAAGGACTCTCGCCGGAGTTGGCCGGCTGCGAGCTGCCCGGACTCGTCACGGGCTCGTGGGGAAGCAGGGCGATCATCGTCGAGGCCGAAATCCGTGTCAGAGCCCGACCCGAATCCCGCGGATTCGTGTGGATACCCGGCGCCGAGGCGGCCCCCGCCCTCGTGGGCGCTCGCCGTGTGCCGGATGCGGTCGTCCTCGAACGCCCGCCCGGTTCACCGGCGGCGACGGTGGTCCTCTTCGAAGGCCCAGGCGAGCTCGTCGAATCCGAGAGCGACCGCCTCGTCGAGCGGATCCCCGGCGCCACCGCCTGCGCCCGTCCGAGCTGGTGGGGCACACGGGTGCGGACTCCCGTGACGATCAGTGTGTCCGTGGCCCCGGATTTCCTGCCGAGCCTGCTCACGACGATCGACCGGCTCGAAACCGCGATCGGCTATCCGCTGCAGCTGCGGGGGAGTGCGTCGGGACGTGTCGAACTCGGAGTCGGCGCCCCGGAGACCGAACCGGGAGTGGCCACACGCGTCGTGCTCGAACACCTGCGCTCCTTCGGCCTGCACCGCATCAGCGCACGGCTGCTCCATGCTCCGGCGCCGGTCTGGGACGAACTCGACGCGTGGGGGCCGCTGCCGGGCAGTCGCGGGCTGCAGGAGATCAAGGACCTGCTCGACCCGCGCGGAATCCTCGCGCCGGGCCGTGGCCTCGGCGGGATCTGAACCCGACTGCTCTATTTCACCAACAGCACCGGGCAGTCGGCTTCGAGGATCACCTGCTGGGCACTCGACCCGAGCAGCAGCTTGACCACGGGGGAGCGGCGTTTGGCCGCCATGACGATGAGCCGTGCCGCATGCGTGGAGGCCAGGTCGAGGATCTGCTCGGCGAGGTCGGAACCGGCACGGTGGACCTCGAACTCCAGGCCCGCCTCGGCGAGGGCGGTGCCCAAACGGGAGCATTCGGCCAGAGGGGACGTCGACGGGGCGGTGGTCGTGTCCGTGCCGAACACGACCGCCCGCACGCAGGCGTTCTCACGTCGGGCCGCCGCGATCGCCTGCTCGAGCACGGCCTCCGAGGCATCCGTTCGCAGGGCCAGGACGACGGTCGCGGTCGCAGATCCGAGACCGGGTGACGCCGTCACCCGCAGGGTGGGGGCCGGGAAGCGGCGGTGCGGAGTCGAATAGAGATCAGTCATGGTTGCTCCGCTCAGCCGATTCCGATGACGCCGATGGCCACACCCACGGCGAGCATGACGAGGGCGACGATGAGTGCCCGCCACAGCACCTTCTTGTGGTGGTCGCCGAGTTCGACGCCGGACAGGGACACGAGCAGCAGGATCGCCGGCACCAGCGGTGACTGCATGTGCACGGGCTGGCCGGTGATCGAAGCGCGGGCCATGTCGGCTGCCGAGATGCCGAAGTGGGAAGCGGTCTCGGCGAGCACGGGCAGGATGCCGAAGTAGAAGGCATCGTTGCTCATGAAGAACGTCATCGGGATCGACAGCAGACCGGTGATGACGGCCATATAGGGGCCCATCGCGTTCGGGATGACGTCGACGAGCCACGCGGCCATCGCATCGACCATTCCCGTGCCGGACATGATTCCGGTGAGCACGCCCGCGGCCATGACCATGGCGACGACGGAGATGATCGCAGTCGCGTGGCTGGCGAGCTCCTCCTGCTGGTCCTTCATCTTCGGGAAGTTGACCATGAGCGCGATGACGGTGGCGATCATGAACAGGTACGGCAGCGGCAGAATGTCGGCGATGAGCAGAACCATCACGGCCACGGTGAGTGCGAGGTTGAACCAGAACAGCTTCGGCCGCAGTGTCGCGCGATGGGGATCGAGCGCGGTGTTCGCCAGGGCCGAACCCGAACCGGCGGATCCAGTTGCGGGGGCAGGGGAGTCGAGGGTCGCCTCGGTGGCGGTGCCGTCCGATCCCGTCCCCGAGGCGGCCGTGCCGTGCCCGCTCGCAGTCGCTGCCTGCCCGGTGCCTGCCGTCGCTGACTTGCCCGCGGTGGTCGTCGTCGACGATCGGCCCGCCTTGCCTCCGGCTATGGCGCCGACGAGATCCGACCGGGACCGGCCGGATCCGGACTCCTCGACCCAGGCCACACCGTTCTTCGCCAGGCGACGACGCTCGGAGAGGCCGAGCAGATATGCGAAGAGGAAGCACACGAGCAGACCCGCGACCAGCGAGGGCACCATCGGGGCGAAGATCTCGTTGGCGTCGATCTGCAGCGCCGATGACGCACGTGCGGTCGGCCCGCCCCAGGGGACGATGTTGAGCGTGCCGTTGATGAGACCGGCCACACAGGTGAGCACGACCGGGGGCATCTCGAGGCGCTGGTAGATCGGCAGCATTGCGGCGGTGACGACGATGAATGTCGTCGATCCGTCGCCGTCGAGGGAGACCGCTCCGGTGAGCAGGGCGGTGCCCATGACGACCTTGACCGGGTCGTGGCCGGCGACCTTGAGGATGAATTCGACGAGCTTGTCGAAGAGGCCGACGTCGATCATGATGCCGAAGTAGATGATGGCGAAGAGCAGCAGCGCTGCCGTCGACGACATCGAGGCGATCGCGTCCATGACCATCTCTCCGATGCCCAGACCGGCTCCGGCGAAGAGGCCGAAGACCGTGGGCACGAGGATGAGTGCGAGGATCGGTGAGAGTCGCTTGGTCATGATCAGCGTCATGAAGACACCGATCATGGCGAAACCGAGGATGACGAGCACGAGAGCTTCTCCTTCGAAGGCGAATGTGAGGCTGAGAACACCGTAGGGTCCAGGTCACATGCTTCGCGCGCTTGTGTGCACTGATGGCGTTTAGATCATTGACCACCTTTTGCGCATTGCGCTCAAACCGGTCTACGCTTGCCGCGTGCCAAGGCCCCGCCAATCGTTCTCCCGTCGTGTGCTGATCTCTCAGCTCGCGCTCGTCGTCGTCATCCTGGCGCTGGTGACCGGGGTGTTCGGGTGGATGGGGGCGCGCACCGTCACCGAGGTGACCGAGACCGAAGCGCTGTCCACTGCCCGCACTCTCGCGATCGACCCGGATGTCCGGGCCGCCGCGACACAGGCCTCGGCCGAGCACGCTTCTGCGCCCGATGAGCAGCTTGTGAAGTCGATGCTGAAGATCACCGACGATCTGCGTGACCGTACTGGTATCAGCTTCGCCGTCATCACCGACGACCGCGGCATTCGGCTGACTCACCCGGACCGCACGAAGATCGGGCACAAGGTCTCGACCTCACCGGATGAGGCGCTGGCCGGACGCGAGAACGTCTCCCACGAATCGGGCACGCTCGGTGAGACCGTTCGAGCGAAGGTCCCGATCTATTCGAGTGAGGATTCAAAGACGGTCGTCGGCGAAGTGTCTGTGGGTATCTACGCCTCGGTGCTCGATGCCGATGTGCGCCGGGAGATGCTGCTGCTGGGCACCGTGGCCGTGCTGGCATTGGCGCTCGGAGGTGTCGTGTCGTACCTGCTCGGGCGTCGGCTGCGTCGGGAGACTCTCGGAGTCGGGCCCGAAGAGCTCGCCGAGATGGCGCGAGACCAGGCAGCCGTGTTGCGCGGTCTCGACGACGGAGTGCTCGGCTTCGGCAACGACGGCGCGCTGACCCTGAGTAACTCGAACGCGAAGGAGCTGCTTGGGGCGGCCTCGGGGGAGGACAGGGTCGCCGGTACGGGCAGGGCCGCCTCGGCGCGGGGATTCGACGGGGATGACGAGATCGACGTGCCCGACGAAATCACCGCGATGATGGCCGAAGCCCCGGCCGAAGGAGCCCTGCGCCGGCGGATCACGATCGGTGAGCGGATCCTCCTGGCCACCGCTGTGCGGGTTCAGCGCGACGGGGTGTCCGTCGGCGGGGTCGTGACTCTGCGTGATGAGACCCAGATGCTCGCCATGGCTCGGCAGCTCGAATCCGTCACGGCCATGGCGCGGGCCCTGCGCACCCAGCGCCACGAGTTCGCCAACCGATTGCACACCGTGCTCGGCCTCGTCGACACCGGAGCCACCGACGAGGCCCACACGTATCTGTCCTCGCTGCTGGGCACCGGGCCGATCACGACCCCAGTCGAGGACATCGATCTGATCTCCGACCCGTATCTGCGTGCCGTTCTCGAGGCCAAGGGGACCACTGCCGCCGAGGCGGGAGTGACCCTGGCCGTGACCCCGGATTCACTGGCTGTGGGTACGGTCCGCGATCCCGAGGCGGTCACACTCATCCTCGGCAACCTCATCGACAATGCCGTGCGTGCGGCCGTTGCCGGGCACCGATTCCCGGGATCGGGCGGCCGCGTCGAAGTGCAGCTCCTCAGCGCCGGCGCCGAACTCCACGCCGTCGTCACGGACACCGGCGACGGGGTCGATGCGGACCTGTCGGAGACGATCTTCGACGAGGGATTCTCCACCGTCGAGGCCGCCTCGGCGACGGACTTCGGCATAGGACTGACAACGGGAACCGGGACCGGGGACGCTCATGGGCTGGGCATCGGTCTCGCACTCAGCCGCCGCATCGCCGAGTCCGGAGGCGGCCGGGTGTGGCTCATCGACGGCCGCGATCCGGACCTCGGCGGGGCGAGCTTCGGAATGGTCCTGCCCGAGGCGCTCGACGATACGGCAGACGACAGCTCACAGCGATCTGAGGAGAGATGATGGTCAACGTTCTCGTGCTCGATGACGACTTCTTCGTCGGGCAGATCCACGCCCGCTACGTCGACGAGGTGCCCGGTTTCACCGCGCTCGAACCCGTGCGCGACCTGAAGACGGCGCGCGAGGTCATCGCCTCCGGCGGTGTCGACCTGCTGCTCGCGGACTATGTGCTGCCCGAAGGCACCGGGGTCGAGCTCGTCCGTGAGACCGATATCGATGCGATCGTGCTCTCGGCGGTGACGGATCCCCAGGTGGTGAGGGCCTCGCTGCGGGCCGGGGCGATGACGTACATCGTCAAACCCTTCGCGGCCGAGGTGCTGCAGAATTTCCTCCGTCGCTATGCCCGGTTCCGTCGGTACTGGGAGCGGGAGAAGGTCGGGCAGGCCGATCTGGAACGTCAGCTGCGCAACCTCCACGATGCGTCCGCGTCGGGCGGATCCGGGGCGAGTCCGGCCGGGTCGTCGACGACGAGTCGGATCCTTGAAGCCCTCGAGGAGGCGAGCGGTCCGATGACGGCCCTCGAAGTCGCCGAGGCGGTCGGGGCCTCCCGCGCGACCGCGCAGCGGCATCTGGCGAAGCTCGCCGAAGCGCGCACGATCACCGTCTCCCTGCAGTACGGGTCGACGGGCAGGCCCGAACACCTCTACGCCACCCGCTGAACCTGCACGGGCGAGTGGGGCCGCCTGCGCTGAGTGGGCGAAAAGGGCGGACGCGGCGCGGGAACAACGGCCCAGAACGACCGGCGAGGTGTACTTCTGCGAGATTCGTGCAGGACGACCGCTTCAGGCGACTCGGTTCTGAGATTCATCGGTCGCACGCGAGGCGGCATCACCGGCGAGGAGATCGTGTTCGCAGGGCAGCTCGCGCATCCGCAGCAGCGGCTTCGGGCAAACATAGGTCGGTAATGGATACTTTTTCGCGAAATTTCTCTCCGAAGGTGACCTACGTTTGGGGTGCAGACGGGTTTGCCGGCGGATCCACGGCGAAATTCGCTCGGGAAGCCACGAGGGATCGACCAGACAACCCAGGCGAGACGGTGCCCGGGATGAGGTTCCTTCGAATTCGGCGAACTTCAGGGGTGGAACATCCGGCTGATCGGGCCTCCGACACCCCAGCTGACGTCGATACTTGTCCGGCACGGCTCGTCCACCACACGCCACACCACCCGCCTCGCCACACGCCGAAACCTGCGGATTTGCTGGGCAGGAGCGCAATATCGTCCTAAGATGAGAGACATGGCAACCAGAACGACTTCCCCCGCTTCTGGTTCCGGGAAACGCACAGCGCGCAAAAACGCTGGTCGGTCCGGTCAAGCGGGGACCGAAGAACCCGGGACAAACGTTGTCACCGGTGCATGGAGGGGAGTGGCCCACATGGCCGGAAACCGTGCGCGAAAGACTCTCAGCGACGAACCGACCGATCAGTCACCGACGAAGCGGGACGGCACAGCCTTCTTCCTCATCGGCCTCTCGATCGTCATCGCCGCCTTCGAATGGTGGAATATCCCCGGCGCGATCAGCGACGGCGTCCGCGGCATCGTCGAAGGCACCTTCGGGCGAGTGGCCCTGGCCCTGCCCGTGATCTTCACCTGCTACGCGATCCGCCTGTTCCTGCGCGGCGACGACAATCGCGGCAACAACCGCATCCTCATCGGGATGATCTTCGGCCTGCTCGCCGCAT
Source organism: Brevibacterium sp. FAM 24630 (assembly GCF_049804075.1). Taxonomy (NCBI): domain Bacteria; kingdom Bacillati; phylum Actinomycetota; class Actinomycetes; order Micrococcales; family Brevibacteriaceae; genus Brevibacterium; species Brevibacterium sp. FAM 24630. Next base: position 67,070 of record NZ_JBNBZD010000001.1, on the reverse strand, counting down.
CCGGCCTGGCACACATCGCCGCCGGCAACCCGTCCTTCACGAACTCCCGCGAAGCCATGGCCAACGGGGGAGGAGCCCTCGGCTTCGTCGTGTCCTCGCCTTTGGTCGTCGCGACCACCGTCTACGTGGCGGTGCCGCTGCTCGTCCTGCTCGGACTCTTCTCCCTGCTCGTGGTCACCGCGACCCCGGTGCGCGCGATTCCGAAGCGTCTCACCGACCTGTACTACCGACTCACCGGCGGTGCCCGACCCAGCAGGACCGCCGAGGTGGACTCTGAGGGCAACCCCGTCGACCTCGTCGCCGACAACAGCCGCACCTCCGACCTCAAGCCCGTGATGGGCGCGAAGCGCCGGAGCCGGAAGAAGAAGACCGACATCCCGGACTCCGACAAGAAGTCCGACGACGACGCTGTCACCAAGGCCTACGACAAGGCCTACATCCACGAAGACGATGTCAGCGACGAAGAGGCCGACACCACGGTCATCGACACCGAACCGAAGCTCAAGCCCGGCCAGCGCCGTCCGACCAAGGCCGAACGCGAGGTCGCCGAGCTCAAGAAGACCATCGGCATGGACGACGACGCGAACCAGGCGAAGAAGTCCGAGTCCGCAGCCGCCTCGACGCCGGTGCCGGTGACGAATGCACCCCCGCCGCCGCCCACGGAGCAGCTGCCCGAACGCGTCGAACAGCTCACGCTGGCCGGCGACGTCACCTACACCCTGCCCGCCTCGGACAACCTCCAGCCCGGACCTCCCGCGAAGGAACGCTCCGAGGCCAACGACCGCGTCGTCGAAGCCCTGCGCGATGTGCTCGAGCAGTTCAAAATCGACGCCGAGGTCACCGGATTCTCCCGTGGCCCCACGGTCACCCGCTACGAGGTGGAGCTGGGCGCCGGCACGAAGGTCGAGAAGGTCACGGCGCTGTCGAAGAACATCTCCTACGCGGTGGCCAGCGCCGACGTCCGCATCCTCTCGCCGATTCCCGGCAAGAAGGCCATCGGCATCGAGATCCCGAACTCCGACCGTGAGAACGTCGCCCTCGGCGATGTGCTGCGTTCGAAGGCCGCCCGCAAGACCGACCACCCGATGGTCATGGGCGTGGGCAAGGACGTCGAGGGCGGATTCGTCGTCGCCGACCTGTCGAAGATGCCCCACCTGCTCGTCGCCGGTGCCACCGGTGCCGGTAAGTCGAGCTTCGTCAACTCGATGATCACCTCGATCATGATGCGCGCGACACCCGACGAGGTGCGCATGATCCTCGTCGACCCCAAGCGCGTGGAGCTGACGATCTACGAGGGCATCCCGCACCTCATCACCCCGATCATCACGAACCCGAAGAAGGCCGCCGAGGCGCTCGAGTGGGTCGTGCGCGAAATGGACGCCCGCTACGACGACCTCGCCCAGTACGGGTTCAAACACGTCAAGGAATTCAACAAGGCCGTCCGCGAGGGCCGCATCCATCCGCCGGCCGGATCCGAACGCGTCCTCCAGCCCTACCCCTACCTGCTGGTCGTCGTCGACGAGCTCGCCGACCTCATGATGGTCGCCCCGCGCGACGTCGAAGCCTCGATCCAGCGCATCACGCAGCTGGCCCGTGCCGCCGGCATCCACCTGGTGCTCGCCACCCAGCGTCCCAGCGTCGACGTCGTCACCGGCCTCATCAAGGCCAATGTGCCCTCACGACTGGCCTTCGCAACCTCCTCGCTGGCCGACTCGCGAGTCGTGCTCGACCAGCCCGGTGCGGAGAAGCTCATCGGTCAGGGTGACGCCCTGTTCCTGCCCATGGGTGCGGCGAAGCCGATGCGTGTCCAGGGTGCCTGGGTCAACGAGTCCGAGATCGAGAAGGTCGTCGACCACGTCAAGGGCCAACTCAAGCCCAACTACCGCGAAGACGTCGCCGTCGAGGCGCCCAAGAAGGTCATCGACGAGGAGATCGGCGACGATCTCGACCTCCTGCTCCAGGCCGTCGAACAGGTCGTGACCACCCAGTTCGGTTCGACGTCGATGCTCCAGCGCAAGCTGCGTGTCGGCTTCGCCAAGGCCGGCCGGCTCATGGACCTCATGGAGTCCCGCGGCATCGTCGGGCCCTCCGAGGGTTCGAAGGCCCGCGATGTGCTCGTACGCCCCGACGACCTGCCGGGAACCCTGGCCATCATCAAGGGCGATACTCCGCCCGAAGATGACTCCTCCGGGGCCGCGGCCGAACCCGAAGGACAGGACCATGGCCAGTCCGGGCATGCCTCGGCGGCGGGAGACTACGACGAGGAGTTCGAGGACTACGGACAGTCGTCGAACCCCGGCTCGCAGTCGTCGGATCACGGACGCGACCGCTACGCCCACGGTGTCGGCCACGCCGAAGACTTCAGCGTCGGTGATATCGACCCGGAGACCGGGCTCGAAGTCGTCGAAGCCAGCGGAGAGGACGCCTGGCAGCTCACCGGGCGGTGAGTCTCGAACCCACCCCTTCGCCGAGGCGGCCGTCCGTGACCACGGACGGCCGCCTCGGCGATTGTGGCTGCGATGATCTGTCCAGCTCACTCCGATAGGGTGGAGTCGTGAACGATCGAGTCGAGGCCGGAGCCTCTCAGCAGCCCGCCGCAGAACCGAGCCCATGGAACATTCCGAATGCGCTCACGGTGCTGCGCATGCTCATGGTGCCCGTCTTCCTGGTCCTCCTCCTGGCCCAGGGAGGCGACGATGTCACCACCCGCTGGTGGGCCCTCGTCGTGTTCCTCCTGGCGATGCTCACCGACAAGATCGACGGTGATCTGGCCCGCAGATACAACCTCGTGACGAACTTCGGCAAGATCGCCGATCCGATCGCCGACAAATCTCTCATGGCCGCCGCCCTCATCGGGCTCGCGATCATCGTCGAACTGCCCTGGTGGGTGCCGGTGATCATCCTCGTGCGCGAACTCGGCATCACCGTGCTGCGGTTCTTCATGATCCGCATCGCCGTCATGCCCGCCTCACGCGGCGGGAAGATCAAGACGGTGCTGCAGACCGTCGCCATCGGACTCTTCCTGCTCATCTTCCCGTTGGCGCACCTGGTCCCGCCCGTCGTCTACGTCATCCTGCTCGTCTTCGCGTGGGTCGTCATGACCGGGGCCATCGTCGTCACCCTCGTCACCGGCATCGACTACTGCGTGCAGGCGGCGAAGCTCTACAAGGAGGCGAAGGCCGGCGGTTCGAGGGCGGCAGGGGACGGGGCCCGTGACTGATACCGAGCTGTTCGAATCCAACCGGCGCATCATCGCCACCTGCACACGACTGGGTCTGTCACTGGCCTCGGCGGAATCCCTGACCGGAGGGCGCTTCGTCGCCTCACTCGTCGACGTTCCGGGCGCCTCAGCCGTTGTGCGCGGGGGACTGGTCACCTACGCCACGGACCTCAAAGCCAGCCTCGCCGGAGTCGATGCCGACCACCTCGAGGAGACCGGGCCCATCGACCCGGTCGTCGCCGCACAGATGGCCGTCGGCACCGCTCAGAGATGCGTGGCCGACATCGGGATCTCATGCACCGGGGTGGCCGGACCCGACCCGCAGGACGACAAGCCGGTGGGGCTCGCCTACACGGCGATCGCCTTCGGCGGCAAAGCCACAATCTTCGAACACGAGTTCAGCGGCGACCGCAATGCCATCCGCAATCAGACGGTGCAGGCGATGGCGGTCAACCTCGACGAATTCGTCACCGCACTCGCCTTCGGCCCGGCCCGCGAACAGTCGCAGCCTGCCCCTGCCGAGAGCACCGAGCCCGGGGCGCTCGGGCCGTCGGGGGAATAACTTCGATGCTTAAGAGGTTGACCGAGTGATGACCATCGGACGTAATCTCTCCAAAGTCTTCGAGTGGACTGGCAAAACCATCCGCTCGGGGAACCAGGTTGGTGCTGTGTCACGGCCAGGTTGTAAGGTTATTGGAACCACCACGACGGAACGCGCTGACAAAGGGAGGGCCGCGTTATGTTATTGAGAGTCGAAATCGGCGACGCGCTACGCTCCGCCCGCCGTCGTCAAGGACGCACCCTTCGCGATGTCTCCACCGGTGCCAGCGTTTCGCTCGGCTACCTCAGCGAGATCGAACGCGGACAGAAGGAAGCCTCCTCGGAGCTGCTGTCGGCCATCTGCGAGGCACTCGATCTGCCGCTGTCAGCGCTGCTGTCCTCGGTTTCCGATCGCTTCGCCCTCGAAGAGGGAGTGCAGATCCCCGACACCATTCCGCAGGAACTGTCGGACAAGATCCTCGGCCATCCCGAGAGCTACTCCGGGCCACGCCTGGCCGCCAAGCCCTGATGCGGCACACGCTCTACTGGATCCTCATGAACGAGGAATTCGGTGAGGCGCGTGCTGCCTCCCTGCACACCGACCTCACCCTCAGCTCGCTCGGCTCACGCACCGCCGCAGAGGCGTTCTCGGCAGGAGTCGAACCCCGCGACATCTGGATCGCGGTCTGCGATTCCATGGGTGTGCCCGAATCTCGCCGCCTCGGCAAAGAGAAACCGCGCGCCACCCCGTTCTGATTCGTGCTGATTCCCGCTGACAGCAGACGTCGCGCTCGAACGAAATGCGCGACACACCCCGATATATAGAACACCTGTTCCCATGTCGGTTATGCTGGTAGGGAATCACGGGACCTGTGACCATGAGTGGCTGGTTATCCACGGGGGAAATCCTTCCTCTGTCGTTATGTCAGTGCCATCTTCTAGCCTTGGTCTCAACGGAAAAGCAACGAAGAGGAGACGTCATGGCACGTACACCCAAGAACCTTCAGGTCCCCACCGGCGGCGACAAGTCGAAGGCGCTCGAAGCGGCGATGGGGCAGATCGATCGCAACTACGGCAAGGGCGCGATCATGCGTCTCGGCGATGGGGTCCGGGAGCCGATCGCCTCGATCCCGAGCGGTTCGATCGCGCTTGACATCGCTCTGGGCATCGGCGGTCTGCCGCGCGGCCGCGTCGTGGAGATCTACGGCCCTGAATCCTCCGGTAAGACAACCGTGGCCCTCCACGCTGTGGCCAATGCTCAGAAGGCGGGCGGAATCGCCGGCTTCATCGATGCCGAGCACGCGCTCGACCCGGAGTACGCGAAGAAGCTCGGCGTCGACACCGATCAGCTGCTCGTGTCCCAGCCGGACACCGGTGAACAGGCGCTCGAGATCGCCGATATGCTCATCCGCTCGGGAGCCCTCGACGTCATCGTCATCGACTCCGTGGCCGCGCTTGTGCCGAAGGCTGAGATCGAGGGCGAGATGGGTGACAGCCACGTCGGCCTGCAGGCACGTCTGATGTCGCAGGCGCTGCGTAAGATCACCGGCGCCCTGGCCCAGTCGAAGACCACCGCGATCTTCATCAACCAGCTGCGTGAGAAGGTCGGCGTCTTCTTCGGTTCGCCGGAGACCACCTCGGGCGGTAAGGCGCTGAAGTTCTACGCCTCCGTACGCATCGACGTCCGCCGCATCGAAACCCTCAAGGAGGGCCAGGACGCGGTCGGCAACCGGACGCGCGCGAAGATCGTGAAGAACAAGGTCGCCCCGCCGTTCAAGCAGGCCGAATTCGACATCCTCTACGGCCACGGCATCTCCCGCGAAGGCAGCCTCATCGATATGGGCGTCGACAACGGCATCATCCGCAAGTCCGGCTCCTGGTTCACCTACGACGGCGATCAGCTCGGCCAGGGCAAGGAGAACGTCCGCAACTTCCTCCGCGACAACCCCGGACTGGCGGAGGAGATCGAACTGAAGATCAAGCACAAGCTGGGTCTCATCAAGGTCGACGAACCCGAGGAAGACGCCGAAGCGGCCGGAGAAGCACAGACGGATGACGTCGAAGTCTCCTGACACCCCGATGCCTGACGACGAGTCCACCGCACCGGCCGCCCAGGTCGGTGCGGGAGACTCCGGTCAAGCGACGACGCTTTCCCAGCTGCGCAGTGCGATCACCGAGATCGACCAGCGCCATGCCGAAGGCGAAGGCGGGTTCTTCGCCGGGCTCTCTGGTATCGACGCGGACCCTGCTCCGAGGAATGCGCCGCGAAAGAAGAAAAAGGCGTCCCGCAGCCCACGTCCGCAGAAGGACGCGGGAAACGGCTGGGTCGAAGGTGGGACCGACGCGCTTCCCGACTTCGTCGTTGTTCCGGACTCCGCGCAGACACTCGATGGCACACTCGCCCCTGACTTCGCATCTGAGGACAATGACACCGACGCCGGCACCGACCTCGAAGGCGGCCTGCACTTCGACGACGAAGACGATGCCCCCGACTTCGAGGCCGACTATGCGCAGGCGAAGAAGACAGCGATGAACATGCTCGCCATGCGCGATCATGCCAGCGACGAGCTGCGCAAGAAGCTGCTCAAACGCGACCTCATGCCTGAGGCCGTCGACGAACTCATTGAGAAGCTGCAGAATTCCCGTCTGCTCAACGACGAAGAATTCGCCCACCGCTTCGTCCGGGCGCAGAGGGAGAACCGGAAACTCTCTCGCTCCGTACTCAAACGCGAACTGAGCAAGAAGGGCATCAGCCCCGAACTCGCCGACGATGCCGTCGCCGAAGTCGATGGCGAGGAAGAACTCGCACGCGAAGTCGCGGCGAAGAAAGCGGCCTCGACCCGCCGTCTCGAATACCACGTGCGAGAGCGCCGAATCCTCGGCATGCTCGCCCGCCGCGGTTTCCCCTCGGCGATCTGCATCAAGGTCACCCGCGAGGTCCTCGCCGAAGACTGAACCGAGTCCGGGGAAGGGCTAGAATAGGTGCGCCATGACTGAACTGATTGATTCCCCGGCGACATCCGAGACCGCACCTCGCAGCTACGAGGTCAAGACCTACGGATGTCAGATGAACGTCCACGACTCCGAACGTCTCTCCGGACTCCTCGACGACGCCGGCTACGTTCAGGCCGACACCGACGACCAGGCCGATGTTGTGGTCTTCAATACCTGCGCCGTGCGCGAGAACGCCGACAACCGTCTCTACGGCAACCTCGGCCAACTCGCGAAGGTCAAGGAGAACCACCCGGGCCTGCAGATCGCCGTGGGCGGATGCATGGCACAGAAGGACCGCGACACCATCGTCAAGAAGGCCCCTTGGGTCGATGTCGTCTTCGGCACCCACAACATGGGCTCCCTGCCGGAGCTGCTCGAACGCGCCCGACACAATGAGGAAGCCCAGGTCGAGATCCTCGAGAGCCTCGACGTCTTCCCCTCGATCCTGCCCAGCCGCCGCGAATCCCAGCATTCCGGATGGGTCTCGATCTCGGTTGGCTGCAACAACACCTGCACCTTCTGCATCGTCCCCAGCCTGCGCGGCAAAGAGAAGGACCGTCGCCCCGGCGACATCCTCGCCGAGGTCGAAGCACTCGTGGCCGACGGAGTCGTCGAAGTCACCCTGCTGGGACAGAACGTCAACTCCTACGGTGCCGAATTCCGTGACAAAGGCGCGTTCGCGAAACTGCTGCGCGCTGTCGGCAACGTCGACGGAATCGAACGTGTCCGCTTCACCAGCCCGCACCCGGCCGCCTTCTCCGACGACGTCATCGAAGCGATGGCCGAGACCCCCACCGTCATGCCGCAGCTGCACATGCCGCTGCAGTCCGGTTCGGACACCATCCTCAAGTCCATGCGCCGGTCCTACCGGACGAAGCGATTCATGAACATCCTCGACAGCGTGCGCGAACGTATCCCGCACGCGGCCATCACCACCGACATCATCGTCGGCTTCCCCGGTGAGACCGAGGAGGACTTCCAAGGCACCATGGACATCGTCCGCCGCGCCCGCTTCTCTCAGGCCTTCACCTTCCAGTACTCGATCCGGCCCGGCACCCCGGCCGCGACCATGGACAACCAGATCCCGAAGGACGTCGTCCAGGAACGCTTCGAACGCCTCACGGCACTCCAGGACGAGATCGCCTGGGACGAGAACAAGAAGCAGATCGGCCGCGAGGTCGAGGTGCTCGTGACCAAGCTTCCGCACGATGATTCCCCACGACTGAGCGGTCGCGCCGCGGACAACCGACTCGTCCACGTCGGCATCCCCGAAGGCGCAGAGCCTCCTCGCCCCGGCGACTTCGTCACCGCCACCGTCACCGAGGCGAAACCCTACTTCCTGCTCGCCGATTCCGGATATTCGCTGCGCCCGTCCCGCGCCGGCGACGCCTACGACCGTGCGCAGGCCGACAGCTGCGGCGCTCCTGCGCCCGGACAGGGCGCGGGCGGGGCGACGAACCTCGGCATGCCGACCATCCGCCCCCGCGACTGAGATGAGCGGCTTCGCCATCATCCCGGCAGCCCCCGTGCTGCTCGACGACATCGACCGGACCGAAACGGTCCGCACCGCCGGACTGCGCGCCAAGATCCGCGAGATCCTGGGCACCCACTCGAACTGGGCACTGCCTATCGACACCCTGCCTCCCGTGGCCGGGCTCGGCGGCTGGGGCATCGATCGCGGCCTCGACCTCCGCACCGACCGACTCCACACCGGTGGTGCCTGGGTCGAGCTCGTCGAATCTTTGACCGAGACCGAACGGTCCCTCGCCGAGGCGGTCGATTCCGCCATCATCGTCGCCCTCCTTCATGCTCATGCCACCGGAGTCGAGGTCGGAGCGCTCGGGTCGAGTGCGAATCTGCTGCTGCCCGTCGACCTGTCCGGAGCCGCGGCCGAAGAAGCTCCTCTGGCCCCGGTCGACGGAGCCGCAGAATTCGACACCGCGGTCGTCGCGGCACTCACCGCCGGCGCGACCCTTGAGGCGGCCGCCGTTGTCGACCTCTGTGCCCAGGGGGAGTCCATGCATGCGAATCTCTCCGTCCTTGAGGCCGGGATCCAACACCTCATCGAACAGGGCGCTGAGATCTCGTCAGTCGACGTGAGGTTCGACGAGCGCGTCCACGATGTGCGGTCACTGTGCGGTACAGGTTCCTGGACGGCAGCGGAGACTGGCGCTCTCCAACACCCGGGCGTGAATGACCGTGACTGAGCACCACGATCCGCCGCCGATCATCGCCGTCGTCGGAGCCACCGCCACCGGCAAGTCCGAGCTCGCCCTCGATCTGGCCGAGCGCCTCGGCGGGGAGATCATCAACACGGACTCGATGCAGTTCTACCGGGGGATGGACATCGGCACCGCGAAGCTGCCGGTCACGGAGCGCCGAGGCATCGTCCACCATCTCATCGACATCCTCGACGTCACGGAAGAGGCGAACGTCCAGGACTTCCAAGCGCGTGCGCGGGCCGCCATCGCGCAGGTGCGTGAACATGGGCACCGACCGATCCTCGTCGGCGGGTCCGGGCTCTACGTCCGCGCCGCCGTCGATCATATGGAATTCCCCGGCACCGATCCGGCTGTCCGTGCCCGTCTCGAAGCAGAAGCCTCAGCCGATCGCTGGAGCCTGCACAAGAAGCTGCGGGAACTCGACCCGACCGCAGCCGCGAAGATCACCGTGAACGATCAGCGGCGCATCGCCCGGGCCCTCGAAGTCATCGAACTCACCGGACGCCCCTTCAGCGCCCAGCTGCCCGACTACCAGGAGATCGAACCGACGATCCACCTCGGGCTGAGCATGGACCGGACCGTCCTCCACGAACGCATTGCGACCCGTGTCGGACTCATGTGGGACCACGGCTGGGTCGACGAGGTCCGTGACCTCCTCGACCACGGACTGGCGGAGGGCAAGACCGCGTCCCGAGCCATCGGCTATGCCCAGATCCGGCGCCACCTCGCCGGGGAGCTCACCGTCGCCGAGGCGCAGGAGGAAACCACGATCAGGACCCGTCAGTTCGCCCGACGGCAGGACACCTGGTTCCGCCGGGACCCGCGCATCCACTGGATCGACGGCAGCGCCGCCGACACCGAACAGAACCTGGCAGCAGCGCTCAAGGTGCTCACTGAGCCCTGATCGGCGTCCGCCGACGCAGGTTCGACTGACGGTACGCCACTTCGCTCCGGCCTCTGTCCGGCTCGCCACTTCGCTCCGGCATGTGCTCGGCTCGCCACTTCGCTCCGGCCTCTGCTCGGCTCGTCACTCCGCTCCCGCATGTGCCCGGTTCTCGGTCTGCGGTCGCTTGTTCGCTTCGACGTCGATGCCGCGCATCCCCATGAGCACAAGCGATGCCAGGAGCAGCACCGCTCCGACGAACACATAGATCAGCTGCGGACTCCATCCTCCGTCGAGCAGGGCACCGGTGGCCGTCGGAGCGATGATGGCGCCGAATCGCCCGATTCCGATGCCCCATCCTGCGCCCGTCGACCGCAGCGTCGACGGGTACGATTGCGGCGTCAGCACGTAGAGTCCGGCGATGCAGCCGTTGATCGACATGCCGACAAGCACACCGAAGACCACGACGACTGCGATCCACTGCGCCATGAAAATGAAGATCGCCATGAGCACGGCAGCCACCACCGAGAACGTCATGAGTACGGTTCGCGTGGACCAGCGTGAGGTGAAGAGGCCGAAGACCACAGAACCGATGGCCCCGCCCAAGGTGAGACCGACGGTGACGATCATCGACAGGGTGTCTGTCAGACCGGTTTCGTGCATGAGCCGTGGAGTCCACGAATTCACGAAGTAGAACCCGAACATGATGATGAAGAACGTCGTCCAGACGACGAAGGTGACGCGGCGGTTCTGGCGATTGAACAGAGCCATGATTCCCGTCCCGGAGTCCGCTCCTCCAGCAGATGCGGCCGGCCTGGCATCGATATCGACGGGCTCGTCGAAACCGAGCCTGCGGGCGATGACTTCGAGCTTGGCCTGCGAATTGTGCGGCTTCCTGTTGTAGAGGAACGACGGGGACTCCGGTACCAAGAAGATGACCAGCAGGAGTGAGAAGACGGCCAGCGCACCGCCGAGGACGAACACCGATCGCCAGCCGGAGCTCGCGATGAGCGCGACCATCACGGATCCGCCGATCGCCGCACCGATTCCGTACCCCGCTGCATAGATGCTGATGACCAGGCCGCGACGCTTGCGTGAGGAGTATTCGGCTGAGATGACGTTGGTGGCAACCAGAATGCCTCCGATGCCCAAGCCGGTGACGATCCGCCACAGACCGAGCTGATTCGCCGAGGTTGCGGTTGCGGACATGAAGAGACCGATCGCATTGATGATGATGGCGATCACGATCATGTTCCTGCGCCCGATTCGGTCTGCCACCGGGCCGAGCACCAGGGCTCCGACGGCCATGCCGAAGAGCGCCGCGCTCATGACGAGTCCGAGAGCAGTCCCGGTAAGTCCGAATTCTTCGGTCACCTGATTGGAGGAGAAGGAGATGGCCAGGACGTCATAGCCGTCCAAGGCGTTGAGAAGTGTGCAGATCGCGACGATCAGCCATTGGTAGAAGGACATCGGCGAGTTGTCGATGCGAGTGCGTAGATCCACGAGAAGTCTCCGTCATTGTGAGGTCTGGTGAAGAGCAGGAACGTCGCCCCGATGCGACTTCCCTATACAGAGTCCCTATGATGATAGTGAAAATGAGATGCCAGTCACGCTAGCATCGCCCGAGCCGCAGGGCAATGGTTCGCGGCCAGGGCTCACTCCGGGGAGGCGATGCGCAAAGTACCTATGGACTGAGGCAAATACCTATGCGTATAGTGACTCACGGAACCCATTGAAGTGTTCGTGAAAGGCGGCCTCGTGGTCACAGCAACCGGAACTCAGCTCGTTGACGACTACTCACTCGAAATGACGGGCAAGGACGTCGAGAAGCTGCGTGAAGCGGCTCCTGCCATACCACCAGGCACTCGCGTCAACGTCACCTTCCTCGGCAACGAGGAGCTCGCGATGCGAGTCAACGCTGCGAAGGTGGTCCGCGAGCTGGGCTTCGTTCCGGTTCCGCACATCTCCGCGCGCAGACTGAAATCGCCAGCTGAGCTTGAAGACTTCCTCGGCGAACTTCAGCAGGTGGGGGCTTCGGAGCGCGTATTCGTCGTCGCCGGAGACCCGAAGGAACCGGAAGGACCCTACGCCGATTCGCTGTCGGTCATCGATACCGGAATTCTGCCGAACTACGGCGTGACCGAGGTCGGCATCGCCGGATACCCGGAAGGTCACCCCGATATCGCAACGAACGACCTGTGGTCTCATATGGAGGCAAAGACCCAGTCCCTGAAAGCCCAAGGGCTGGACCGTGTGGTCCTCACCCAGTTCGCCTTCGATGCCGACCGGGTCTGTACGTGGATCCGGGAGACCCGGGAGCACGGAATCGACTCCCTCATCCGCATCGGAACGCCCGGCCCAGCCGGAATCAAGCGGCTGCTCGGATATGCGGGCCGATTCGGGGTCGGGACAAGCGCCTCGATCGTCAAGAAGTACGGATTCTCCCTCACCAATCTTCTCGGCACGGCAGGCCCCGACAGGTTCCTCACCGAGCTGGCAGGCGAAATCGACGACCCGAGCAGGAACGACGGCCCGCACAGGAGCAACATCAAGGTGCACTTCTACACCTTCGGCGGCCTGCTCAACACGGCCCAATGGGTCAGCGACTTCTCGCCCGGACTCTAGGGGGCCCACGCCGAACGAGAAGTGCTGTCAGCGACCACCAGCAAGAACGCGACCATCAGCAAGAATCAGAACAGAGAGGTTCACATCCCATGACCGACAATCTCCAGCAGCTCCTCGAGACCACGAACCCGGTCGACCTGCTCCGCAATTCCCAGATCGGGTCATACATCTATCCGGTCGTCCCCGCTGACTTCAGCAACTGGATCAAGGAACAGCGGGCATGGCGGGAGACCGCAGTCCTCTACGACCAATCACATCACATGGACAACGTGTTCCTGCGCGGCTCCGACGCCATCAAGCTCATCTCCGACACCGCCATCAACTCAACGGCGAAGTTCGCGGTGAACAAGGCCAAGCAGTACGTTCCGACGACGGCCTCGGGCCATGTCATCGGCGACGGCATCCTCTTCCACGAGGCCGAAGACGAGTACGTCTACGTCGGACGCGCCCCGGCGTCGAACTGGCTGCTCTACCACGGCGAGACCGGCGGCTACTCGAACCTCGACATCGAGATCGATCGTCGTTCGCCCTCGCGCCCGTATGGCGACGCGGTCTCACGGCAGTACTGCCGATTCCAGATTCAGGGTCCGAACGCGTGGAGCATCATTGAGAAGCTCAACGGCGGCCCGCTCGAGAAGCTCGGCTTCTTCAACATGTCGACGATGTCGATCGCCGGCAAGCAGGTCCGCACGCTGCGGCACGGAATGGCCGGCGCTCCGGGCCTCGAGGTCTGGGGCCCCTACGAAGACCACCACCTGATCCGCGATGCCATCGTCGAGGCGGGAGCCGAGTTCGGCCTCCTGCCGGTCGGGGCTCGCGCCTACCCGTCGAACACCCTCGAATCCGGCTGGATCCCTTCGCCGCTGCCGGCGATCTACACCGGCGAGGAAGAGCGCGGTTTCCGCGAATGGCTCGGTGTCGACAGCTACGAAGCGACAGGAACGCTGGCCGGATCGTTCGTCTCGGAGAACATCGAAGACTACTACCTGACCCCGTGGGAGCTCGGCTATGGCTCCTTCGTCAAGTTCGACCACGACTTCATCGGCCGCAGCGCCCTGGAGAAGATGGATCCGGCGAAGCAGCGTCGGAAGGTCACCCTCGCCTGGGACGCCGACGACCTCGGCCAGGTGCTGTCCTCGCCGCTCAATGTCGACGGTCCGAACTACAAGTACTTCGATCTGCCGCTGGCGAACTACGGTTCGGCGAACTACGACTCGGTCATCGACGCCGAGGGCAACACAGTCGGCTTCTCGATGTTCACCGGATACTCGGCCAACGAACGTCGCGGACTGTCACTGGCCGTGATCGATCCAGAAGTTCCCGAAGGCGCGGAGCTCAAGGTCGTGTGGGGCGAGCCGAACGGAGGCACCTCGAAGGCATCGGTCGAGCCGCACGAGCAGACCGAGGTTCGTGCTGTTGTCAGCCCGGTCCCGTATTCGACGGTCGCACGTCAGACGTATAAGGGCGGTTGGCGGACCGGCTACACGAACTGACACCGCTATCCTGAGAGGGCCCGGACTTCGGTTCGGGCCCTCAATGCGTTCGACTACAGGGAGATTCAGACCTATGAGCCTACGCAGTGCCCTCCTCGTGCTCCTGCGGATAGCACCCATGTCCGGCTACGAGCTGCAGAAGCAGTTCTCGCAGTCCGTCGGATACGTCTGGCACGCTCCGGACTCGCAGATCTATCCCGAGCTGAGGAAGATGGCCAAGGAAGGACTCGTCGAGCCCGAAGAGCAGACCCGGGGGAGCGTGGCCACCCGGCGGGTGTATCACGTCACGGATGCCGGTGAGGACAACTTCGCCGAATGGATGCGCACTCCGCTGAAGTATCAGCGCACGCGTGACGCTGCGCATCTCAAAGCCGCGTATCTGGAATCAGCCGATCATGAGACCCGAACAGCCTTCCTCAACGATCACATCGCCCATTGGACTTCTGAACTGAAGTGTTGGGAAGACGAGATCGACAAGATCGACACACTGACCACACCTATGCTCCAGCGGCGACTGGAAGTGACCCGCCCCGAAGACCGCGAGAAGACGATCGCGTTCAAGCGATTCGCCTATGAAGGACTGGCCGAGAAGGCACGAACCGAGATCGCGTGGGCGCAGAGGGGCCTCGAGCTGGCGAAGAGATTCGGTCCCTGATCGGAGACTGTATCGAGCCGCCGAGGTCCACCGATAGGATGGTGCCATGAGCACTCCGGATACCCCGTTCGCCGCCTGGACCGATGTCTCCTTCCTCAAGGGACACGGCACGCAGAATGACTTCGTCCTGCTGTCCGACGATGACAGCGAACTCGAGATGCATCCGGAAACCGTGGCCACACTGGCCGACCGGCGAGCCGGGCTCGGCGCCGACGGCATCATCCGCATCGTCCGGTCCGCCGCCAGCGGCATCCCCGGCGCAGCCGAGCAGGCCGCAGCCGGCGCCGAATGGTTCATGGACTACTACAACAACGACGGCAGCCTGTCCGAGATGTGCGGCAACGGTGTGCGTGTCTTCGCCCACGTGCTCGTGACCAGCGGTCGCGTTCCGGCCGATACCCGCGACATCCTCGTCGGCACCCGCGACGGAATCAAAACCGTGCGCACCACCCTCAACCCGGCACTCGGCGTCCAGACCGGCGACGACGTCGTCGGCACGGGAGCGTCGGGACCCGGCTCGGCCAGCGACGCCTGGTACACGATCGACATGGGCGACTGGTCACTCGACCCGTCGAGCTCGGTGCTCGTGACCACCGGCGGCGTCGAAGTCGCTCGACCCGGACTGCGCGTGTCCACCGGCAATCCGCATACGGTCGTCGCGCTGGCCGAACACTCCGAACTCTCTGCCGCCGATCTGCGTGACGCCCCGGTCCTCGACCCGGTGCCCGCGGACGGTTCGAACGTCGAATACATCGTCATGGAGCCCGCTCGCTCCGACGTTGCCGGAGGAGAGGGCGCACTGCGCATGCGGGTGTTCGAACGCGGAGTCGGCGAGACCCGCTCCTGCGGCACCGGCGCATGCGCCGCAGCGATCGCCGCCCACCACTGGGCGGGGGAGACCTCGCCGCTGCAGTGGCGCGTCGACGTGCCCGGCGGACAGCTGCGCATCGAGATCGACCCGAACCCCGAGGGCACGAGCGGACGTGTCAGCCTCGCGGGCCCCGCGACCCTCGTCGCCAGCGGCACCATCAGCTGAGGCGCGAGCGGACCGCACTTCGTACGCGCAGCCGAGCCCGACCTCGGCGAGGGAAGACCTCAGCCTCGGCGCGGAATGACGTGTCGAACCGAAGACTCAGCCGCGGTGGACGGTGAGGACGCGAAAGCCCTTCGACGAACCCGTGCGTTCGATCGTGAACCCGTCCCCGAGCATCTGCGCGATCCATTTCTGCAGGGAATCGGCCCCGAGGTTCTTCGACACGACGAGATCGGCCCGACCGCCCGGCGCCAGTCGCGGCAGCCAGGTCTCAAGCAGTTCGTGGAGGGCGGCCTTGCCGATGCGGATCGGGGGATTGGACCGGATGGCGGAGAACTGGAGGTCCGCGGGGATCTGCTCGGCGGTGACGGGAGCAATCGAATCGAGTCCGAGCCGGCGCGCGTTCGCCGCTGTCGTCTCCAGGGACCGGGAGTTCACGTCGAGTGCCCACACTCGCAGGGCCACCTCGGCGTCCTTGGCCTCCAATGCGGTGTGCAGGGCGATCGGCCCCCACCCGCAGCCGAGGTCGAGGACATCACCGGTCGGCGGTTCGGGCAGATGCCGCAGCAGCACGGCGGTGCCGAGATCGAGGCGAGTCGGTGAGAACGTGCCTGATACGGTTTCGACGGTGACCTCGCGGCCGGCCAATTCGAGGCGCAGTTCGCGGGTCTTGGCCTCACTGCTCGGAGATTCGGTGAAATAGTGCTCTGACACCACTTCAGTCTAGACGGCTGTGGGAGAATTGATGGACACCATCGTCGGTGCGATGCGCCACCGTCGGTGCGCAGCAGGACCACGCCCACACGATCAGTACCGTGCGGGCGGCAGAGAACAAAGGAATGAATGACGTCTGAAGACAAGGAGCGTCGCAAC
The DNA here is from genome assembly GCF_049804075.1 of Brevibacterium sp. FAM 24630. Taxonomy (NCBI): domain Bacteria; kingdom Bacillati; phylum Actinomycetota; class Actinomycetes; order Micrococcales; family Brevibacteriaceae; genus Brevibacterium; species Brevibacterium sp. FAM 24630. The sequence goes on along the minus strand of NZ_JBNBZD010000001.1, from coordinate 50,532 downwards.
GCGATGCTCGACCGTGTGCTCTCCCGAGGCGCCCAGGCCCTGGACGATCACGACACCACCCGCGAGGACGACCAGTTCGACCTCGCCGAGCGTGCCGCACTCACCCGTGTGGCCGGACTCTCCACCGAACTCGAAGACATCACCGAGGTCGAATACCGCCAGGTCCGACTCGAACGCGTCGTGCTCGCCGGCATCTGGAACACCACTCAGGCCGAAGCCGAGAACTCGATCCGTGAGCTCGCGGCGCTGGCCGAAACCGCCGGTTCGGACGTCCTCGACGCGCTCATCCAACGCCGTGACAAACCGGACCCCGGCACCTACCTCGGCAAAGGCAAGGCGAACGAACTCGCCGAGATCGTCGCCTCCGTCGGCGCCGACACCGTGATCATCGACTCCGAGCTCGCCCCCAGCCAGCGTCGCGGCCTCGAGGACGTCATCAAGGTCAAGGTCGTCGACCGTGTCGCCCTCATCCTCGACATCTTCGCCCAGCATGCGAAATCCCGTGAAGGCAAGGCCCAGGTCGAACTCGCCCAACTCGAATACCTCCTGCCGCGCCTGCGCGGTTGGGGCGAGTCGCTGTCCCGGCAGGCCGGCGGTCGTGTCGCCGGCGGTGCCGGAATCGGCTCCCGCGGACCCGGTGAGACGAAGATCGAACTCGACCGCCGCCGCATCCGCACCCGCATGTCCAAACTGCGCCGTGAGATCGCCGCAATGGCCCCGTCACGGGAGACGAAGCGGAAGAACCGCGCCCGCCACCATGTGCCCTCGGCCGCGATCGTCGGATACACGAACGCGGGCAAGTCCTCCCTGCTCAACCGGCTCACCGATGCCGAGGTGATGGTGCAGAACGCGCTGTTCGCCACCCTCGACCCGACCGTCCGACAGGCGAAGACCGCCGACGGCATCGTCTTCACCTACACCGACACCGTCGGTTTCGTCCGCAACCTGCCCCACCAGCTCGTCGAAGCCTTCCGCTCGACGCTCGAGGAGGCCGCCGGTTCGGATCTGCTCCTCCACGTCGTCGACGCCTCCCACCCGGACCCGCACGGGCAGATCCACGCCGTGCGCGAAGTCCTCAAAGACGTCGAGACCGGGGACATCCCCGAACTCCTCGTGTTCAACAAGTCCGATCTCGCCGAGGAGGCCGTGATCACCGGTCTGCGCGCGGAATATCCGAAGGCGCAGTTCGTCTCGGCCGTGACGAGGGAAGGCATCGACGCCCTCGTCGAGGCCATCGAGAGTCGGCTTCCCGCCCCGGACATCGACATGACGCTGCTCGTCCCCTATGAACGCGGCGACCTCGTGTCGAAGATCTACGCCCTGGGCACCGTCGAACACGAATCCCACGGGTCCGAAGGCACGAGCCTGCAGGTGAAGGTGCCGGCCGAAATCGTCGACGAGCTGCGTGAGTTCCAGCGTCCGGACCTGGTCATCGACGAGTGAAGGCTGTCGACGACCTCCTCGAATCCGCCGTTGGGGCCATCGGCGGATCGCCCAGGCAGGGTCAGCAGGATATGGCTCAAGCGGTCGCCTCGGCGGTCGACAAAGGCATCCACCTGCTCGTGCAGGCCGGCACCGGCACGGGCAAGTCCCTGGCCTACCTCGTGCCGGCGGCCGAATACGTCAATCGCACCGGCGGGAAGGTCGTCGTATCGACAGCGACCCTGGCGCTGCAGACGCAGATCATCCACCGTGACCTGCCGCGTCTGTTCAAAGCCGTGAAGAAGGACCTCGACCCGCTGCCGAGGGCCGCTCTGCTCAAGGGCCGACGGAACTATGTATGCAAGCACAAGCTCTCCGGCGGGTACCCCGACGAAGGCGAAGGAATGCTCTTCGACCTCGGTGCTGACGCCGAGGCGGGACGCAAACCGGCCGAACGCTCCGGCCTGGGCGAGGAGATCCAGAGGATCCGCACCTGGGAGAAGACCACAGACACCGGTGACCGTGATGACCTCATGCCCGGTGTCAGCGACCGCGCCTGGTCGCAGGTGTCCGTCAACGCCTTCGACTGCCTCGGATCGAACTGCCCCCTGTTCACCGAATGCTTCGCTGAGATCGCCCGGAACAAGGCCGCCGAGGCGGACATCGTCGTGACCAACCATGCGCTGCTGGCCATCGACGCCTTCGGCGAATCGAACGTGCTGCCCGAACACGATGTCATCATCATCGACGAGGCCCACGAGCTCAAGGACCGGGTGACCAACGCCCTGTCCGGGCAGATCAACACGAGCATGCTCTCGGCCGCGACGAGTTCGGTGCGCAAACACACCACCGTCCAGGACGGGGTCGTCTCCCTTCTCGACTCCGCTGCGGCGGCACTCGAACGCGCACAGTCCTCGGTGCCCGAAGGACTCATCCTCCATATGAGCGAAGCCCTCGGGCTGGCATTGACGCAGATCCGCGACTCCGCCCGACAGATCATCAACGACATCGGAGGCAAGACCGAAGACGCCGATGCCGGCCGGCAGATGGCCAAGGCCCGGTGTCAGGAGATCTTCGAACTCGCCGAACGCTTCTGCGATCCGGGCAAGAACGACGTCATCTGGCTCTCGCGGTCGACATTCCGGGAGAAGGAGACGACGAACCTCGTCGTCGCACCCCTGAGTGTGGCCGGGACCATGCGCTCGGGCATCTTCGAAGAGTCCACCGTCGTGGCCACCTCGGCGACTCTGTCCTTGGGCGGGAACTTCGACGCGGTCGCCGCATCCTTGGGACTCTTCGGCCCCGACGCCCCGAAATGGGACAGCCTCGACGTCGGCTCGCCCTTCGACTACGGCAGACAGGGCATCCTCTACGTCGCCTCCCACCTGCCCAAACCCGGACGCAGCGGCCTGAGCGACGAAGCGCTCACCGAACTCGAAGAGCTCGTCAGAGCCTCGAACGGCGGGGCACTGGGACTGTTCTCCTCTCGGGCGGCGGCCAATGCCGCAGCCGAACACCTGCGGGAGAAATTCGATTTTCCGATCCTGCTCCAAGGAGATGACGGCCTGCCCGCACTCGTCTCCCAATTCACCGCCGATGACCAGACCTGCCTGTTCGGCACCATGTCACTCTGGCAGGGAGTCGACGTGCCGGGCCGGACGAACCGGCTGGTCATCATCGACCGGCTGCCGTTCCCGCGCCCCGACGACCCGCTCATGCAGGCCCGCGCGCGGGATGCCGATCAGCGGGGTGTCAACGGCTTCATGGCCGTCTCCGCCACACATGCCGCGCTGCGTCTGGCACAGGGAGCGGGTCGGCTCATCCGCTCGACCAAGGACAGGGGAGTGGTGGCCGTGCTCGATTCGCGGCTGCGTTCGGCCCGGTACTCCGGCTTCCTCGTCAACTCGATGCCGCGGATGTGGCCGACGACGAACGCTCAGCTCGTGCGCACGAGCCTGGCCCGCCTCGCCGAGTCCGAAACGGAATGACTAGGCACTGCGCCTCGACGACCGATCGCTCCGCCTGAATGGCAGAACGCCTGCGACCGATCCGGTCGCAGGCGTTCTGTGTTCGAGCGTTGAGTGCCGGGGCCGCCGGCAGTGTGCTCAGAGGCGGCGGATGACAGCGACGACGAGCCCCATGATCTGGGCGTAGGTGCCGTCGATCGGCTCATAGTTCTCGTTCTGCGGCATCAGCCACTGCTCACCCGCCTTGCGCTTGAGCGTCTTCACGGTCGCCTCGCCGTCGAGCAGCGCCGCAACGATCTGGCCGTTGTCCGCGGTGTGCTGCTTGCGCACGACCACCCAGTCGTCGTGGCAGATGGCGGCTTCGATCATCGAATCGCCGACGACCTTGAGCAGGAACATCTCACCGGAGCCGACGACCTGCGTCGGCAGCGAGAAGATGTCATCGACTTCCTGTTCGGCGAGGATCGGGCCACCGGCGGCGATCCGTCCGACGACCGGCACCTGCACGGTGTTGTTGGCAAGCTCTTCGAACTTCGCCCGCTCCGCCTCTTCCTCTTCGAACGGATTGACGACCTCGATGGCGCGCGGGCGCTTCGGATCGCGGCGGACATAACCGAGACGTTCGAGCTGGGAGAGCTGGTGGGCCACGCTCGAGAGCGAAGCGAGTCCGGCGGCCTTGCCGATCTCGCGCATGCTCGGCGGGTAGCCGTTGGTCACGACAGCGCGTTCGATGGTTTCGAGCACGAGACGCTGACGTGGGGTGAGGCGGAAGTCGTCTTCGCCGGTCGAACCCTCAGGGATCTGAATCTCGTCGTCATCGCTGCGAGCGGCAGCGATCTCACTGGCAACATCTTCGTTGCGAGGCCGGCCTCTGCCTCGTTTGTTCTGAACCATTGCTCGTTCCCCTTCGTTCTATTCCCTGCCGCTGGACGCCGTGATCTCCGCTTCGAAGATACTCGTGTCAGTGCCGGCTGAGATGGTTCTGACAGATCAATCAACAACGCTGGTTCCCTCTCATTGTCGCATAGATGTTCGAGTTGGACTGGACATTTGTTCGATTGGCATGTTGAATAGAACAGACGTTCTACCGATTGCTGGTGGAATCGTACGAATGAAAGAGGTAATGCGATGTCTGCACAGAACACCGGGCTGCGCCTGACCACTCGTGGACGCCAGGCGGTTCGCCTTCTCCGGACCCTGCTCATTGCTCTCGTCGTCATCGGCGGAGCGCTCCTCCTCGCCACCCAGTCGTTCTCGGCCGCAGCGGTCGCCGAACCGGAATCCGAGAGCATCGGCATCGAAGCCGACGCGGTCGTCGTCGGTGAAGGCGAGTCGCTGTGGACCGTGGCCTCGAGCCTCGGACTTGATCGCGATACCCGCGATGTCGTGGCCGATATCGTCGACATCAACCATCTGACGACTCCGACCGTCCACCCTGGCCAGACCCTCGACGTCCCCGTCCGCTGAGGGCCGGCCGGGTGAGACCGGCAGCCGCGCAGCGTGGCAACGTGCGAGGTCGCCGGGGAGCTGCTTTCGGCCGCATCGGGCCGGAGCTCCGATGTCGGATCTCGAGGCTCGACCCGCCGCCGGAGCGGTGGGAGTCTCTCGGTAGACTGATCGCGTGGGAAACATCGAATCTTTGCCAGTGCGTGCCGACCTCGTCGGGCTCAAGCCCTACGGGGCTCCGCACCTCGACGTGCCGGTCCAGCTCAACGTCAATGAGAACGCCTATCCGCTCCCGGACGTCGTCGTCGACAGCATGCGTGCCGCCGTCAACAATCACTTCTCCGGGCTCAACCGCTACCCGGACCGGGAATTCACTGCGCTGCGCGAACACCTCGTCACCTATCTCAACGGTGTCAACGAACGCGCAGGAGACACAGTCGCACTCGAACCCGGCATGATCTGGGCAGCCAACGGTTCGAACGAAGTCCTCAGCCACATCGTCCAGGCCTTCGGCGGCCCGGGCCGCACCGTCCTCGGCTTCACCCCGTCCTACTCCATGCATCCGCTCATCACGACCGGGACCGGAGCCGAATGGAGGCACGTCGACCGCAGGGACGACTTCACCCTCGACGCTGAGACCGTCGCCGCCGAGGTCGCACGGGTCGACCCCGATATCGTCTTCCTCTGCACCCCGAACAACCCGACAGGCACCTCGATCGGCCTCGACGTCATCGACGCCGCCTACGAGAACTGTTCGGGCATCGTCATCGTCGATGAGGCCTACGCGGAATTCTCCCGCCCGGCCGCATCCTCGGCGATGACCCTGCTCGACGGCCGTCCGCGCCTCGTCGTGTCCCGCACCATGAGCAAGGCCTTCGCCTGTGCCGGGCTGCGCTTGGGCTATGCCATCGCCGCCCCCGAACTCATCGACACCCTCCGCCTTGTCCGTCTGCCCTACCACCTGTCCGAGGTCACACAGGTCCTTGCCTGCACCGCCCTCGAACACGCCGACGTGCTGCTCGGCAACGTCGACCGGCTCATCGACTCCCGCAACCGCATGTCGGAGCATCTCGCTGAAGTCGGCTTCACCGTCCACGACAGCGATTCGAACTTCGTGCTCTTCGGCAACATCTCCTCACCGGCACGACTGTGGCAGGAGCTGCTCGACCGCGGCGTGCTCATCCGCGACATCGGCATCGCCGGCCACGCCCGCGTCAACGCCGGCACCGAGGATGAGACCGACGCGTTCCTTCGCGCCATCGATGAGATCCTCGCCGAGTCCCCGGACATCCTCGCCGAACGACCGACGTCTCCGCCCAGCTCAACGGCTCCCAGCGCGGCTCCCTCCGGCTCAGCTCCGTCATCCTCCGCCCCGACGAAAGGCACACCATGAGGCAGGCCCAGAACTCACGCACCACCTCCGAGTCCACGGTGTCCGTGTCCGTCGACCTCGACGGCACCGGCACCTCGAACATCTCGACCAGCGTGCCGTTCTTCGACCATATGCTCACCGCCCTGGCGAAGCACTCGATGATCGACCTCGACGTGACTGCCACCGGCGACACCCATATCGATGTCCACCACACCGTCGAAGACACGTCGATCGTGCTCGGCCAGACTCTGCGTGAAGCCCTCGGCGACAAGATCGGCATCCGTCGCTACGGCTTCGCCGCGGTTCCACTCGACGAAGCCCTGGCCCAGTGTGTCGTCGACGTCTCCGGTCGCCCCTACTTCGTCCACGCAGGCGAACCCGACGGTCAGCAGTACCACCTCATCGGCGGTCACTTCACCGGTTCGATGACCTCCCACTCGCTCGAATCCATCGCCTTCCACGGCGGACTGACCGTCCACCTCGACCTCGTGCGCGGTCGCGATCCGCACCACATCGTCGAAGCCCAGTTCAAGGCCTTCGCCCGTGCCCTGCGCGAAGCCGTGGAAGAAGACCCCCGCAGCAATTCCGTTCCCAGCACCAAGGGAGTCCTGTGAGCACGACCGTTCTCGTGACCCCCTTCGGGGTCGCCCAGCAGCTGGCCGCAGCCTGCGTGCTGTCGAACATCCACGGCACCATCGTTCCGATCGGGGAGTTCACCGGAATCGTCCTCGCCGACACCGATGTGCAGGCCGGCAACGAGGCGGCTGCCGCGATCTCGAAGCTCGCGGGCAAACATGAGGTCCTCCTCCTCGTCCGCAGTGAAGAGCAGATCGATGCCGGACATTACCGTCACGGCAACCGCGAATCCGATGTTCCCGCCGGGCTGGCTCTGAAGAACCTGCCCGATGTGCTCGAAGGTCTCCTGCTCGAAACCGTCGCCGCCGAAGACGTCGACGGCAATATCCCGACGAGTTCGATGACGAAGCTGCAGGCCAGCGCCGCCACCATGACGCCGGGACGTGCCGCGGTGGCCCGCACCGCGCTGCTGTGGATCGTCGCCGCGGTCCTCGCCGGTCTCGTCGCTGCCTTCGGCGTCGCATTGGGCCTCGGCGGCAACACCGTCGCCTGGGTCGTCGCCGTCTTCGGTGCCATCGTCCTCGGATTCTCCCTGTGGCGGATCTGGTCGGTGCTGAGCAAGGGCGCAAAGCGATGACGACGGTCGCGGTCCTCGACTACGGCGCCGGAAACGTCCGCTCCGCTGTGCGCGCGGCCGCTGCCGCCGGCGCCGAGGTGACACTGACGGCCGACCACGACGTCATCAACGACTCCGATGGTCTCCTCGTCCCCGGCGTCGGTGCCTTCTCCGCCGTCATGACGGGACTGCAGAACTTCGGGGGAGGCGAACTCATCCGGACCCGCCATGCACAGGGCCGTCCGCTGCTGGGCATCTGCGTGGGCCTGCAGGTGTTCTTCGCCCGAGGCGAGGAACACGGCGTGCAGACCGACGGCATCGGCCTGTGGCCGGGAGCCGTCACCGGCCTCAAGGCCCCGGTCGTTCCTCACATGGGCTGGTCGCAGGTCTCCGCGCCGGAGGACTCGCAGATGTTCGCCGGCATCCGCGAGGAGCGCTTCTACTTCGTCCACTCCTATGCCGCGACCCAGCCGCCTCCCGACACCAAGGTGACCACGGCCCGACACGGCAGCGACTTCATCGCCGCCGTCGAAGACGACACCACCTGGGCGGCCCAATTCCATCCGGAGAAATCCGCCGAAGCGGGAGCGCAGCTGCTGCGCAACTGGATCGGCACGTTCTCGTAGAGCCCCGCTCAGTTCCTGACCGAGCGCACCGACTAGCATTGCCCGAATCCCCTGGCACCCTTCGCAGAAAGGTCACAATGACAGAGACCCCGAACAAGCTCGTCCTCCTTCCCGCAGTCGACGTCGCCGACGGCAAAGCCGTCCGGCTCGTCCAGGGTGAAGCCGGCACCGAAACCGACTACGGTTCACCCATCGACGCGGCTCAGGACTTCGAGAGCAGGGGAGCCGAGTGGATCCACCTCGTCGACCTCGATGCCGCCTTCGGCCGCGGTTCGAACTCGGACCTGCTCAACCAGGTCGTCAAGGCCGTGGGGATCAAGGTCGAACTCTCCGGCGGAATCCGCGACACCGAAAGCCTCGAGCGCGCACTCGACACCGGCGCCGAACGCGTGAACATCGGCACCGCGGCACTGGAGAACCCGGAGTGGACGGCTGAGATGATCTCCCGCTTCGGCGACCAGGTCGCCATCGGACTCGACGTCCGCGGCACGACGCTGGCCGCCCGCGGCTGGACGCAGGACGGCGGAGACCTCTACGAAGTTCTGGAGACCCTCGAAGCGGCCGGCTGCTCTCGCTACGTCGTCACCGATGTCCGCAAGGACGGCACCCTGCAGGGCCCCAACGTCGAACTGCTCAAGTCCCTGGCCGAGAAGACCGAGACCCCGATCGTCGCCTCCGGCGGTGTCTCCAGCCTCGACGATCTGCGTGCCCTGCGTGAGCTCGTGCCCTTCGGCGTCGACTCGGCGATCGTGGGAAAGGCACTCTACGCCGGCAAGTTCACTCTGGAAGAGGCCCTCGACGTCGCAGGACGGTGAGCCGGTGAGCACACACTCGCACGGTCCAGAGGACTCCCATCAGCCCACGGACTCGGCCGGACAGGCCTGGGCCGGGCGGGAGCTCAAACCCAACCCGTTCTCCGGGGACTCCGGACTGGCCGACACCGCACTGCTGGAAGCGTTGAACCAGGTCGCACAAACGCCCCTGGAACCCGCCGCACACCAGCAGGTCGTCACGGCACTGTCCGGGGCCCGGCTCTACGCCCCGATCGTGCCGATGGTCGTCGACCAGGAGGTCGGAGAGAACGGGCTCATGGCCGACAACTCTTCGGAGATGGCGATGGTCCGTCTTCAGGCCGAGGACGGACGCGAGTGCACGCCCGGCTTCTCCGGCATTCCGCCGCTGACCGCCTGGCACCCGGATGCGCGTCCCGTGCCGATCGAATCCGAACGGCTCGTGCTCGGTGCGATCGAGGCCGAATCCCAGCTCGTCGTCCTCGACCCGGGAGCCGAGCCCTCGTTCCTGCTGCGCCGGCCGTCCATGTTCGCCTTCGTCCAGTCCCAGCCCTGGACCCCGTCCTGGGCCGACGCCGAGGTGGCCCGGCGTCTGCGTGCCATCGCCGAGTCGTTTCCGTGGCTGGCTCGGCTGGGCGTCAGCCCCGGCAGCAACTCCGTCCACTTCGCAGGACCGGAGCTCGGCATCACCCTCGGCGTCGAATCCGAGGTGCCGCAGGAAGAGGTGCGCCGGTTCCAGGAGACCGTCGCCGCCGATGAGGAGCTCGTCGCGAAGATCGACTCCCTCGCCATCCGCATCATCGAAGCCTGAGACTCACCGAACCCCGGCATCGACGAGACCCCGACGGACACCGGATCATGCGGTGCCGCCTCGGCGGATTCGGACATGACGGGATCGGAAATGACGGAATCGGGTGTGCCACAACGGCAAGACACCTATGCTTACAGCCATGAGTGGAATCCGTGATCTCAATCACCCGACCGCACCGGACGAGAGCTACCTCGACCAGATGGCCCACCAGACCCGGATTCGGGCCGAAGCGGCCGCCGACTGGGACTCGGACTTCGCCGGTGCCCCGGAGACGAGCCGCACCGGAATCGCCGCAGGCCTCGAGGCCGCACAGAGCGAGCTGAAGGACCTGCTCCACACGATCCATACGCTGGCCGAGACCGCCTTCGTCGAATTCGAATCCGTCGCCGCAATCGCCTCGGTACTGGACAAGCACGGCATCGACGTCGAGACGGGACTGTACGGGGTCGAGACGACGCTGCGGGCCACGACCGGTTCCGGGCAGGGTCGGACCATTGCGATCCTCGCCGAATACGACGCCCTGCCCGAGATCGGACACGCCTGCGGACACAACATCATCGCCACCGCGGGAGTCGGCGCCTTCCTCGCACTCCACGCACTGTATGAGAAGGATCCCGAGGCTGTGCCGGGCACCGTCGTGCTGCTGGGCACCCCGGCAGAAGAGGGGCACTCGGGCAAGGAGGTCATGGCCCGGGCCGGTGCCTTCGACGGTCTCGATGCGGCGATCATGGTCCACGGCTACGGTTACGACTGCGCCGACCAGGTGTGGTTGGGACGGCGACTGCTCACCGTCACCTACTCCGGCATCGCAGCCCACGCCTCGGCGCAGCCGTTCATGGGCCGCAACGCCCTCGACGCGGCGAACCTCTTCTACCAGGGACTCGGCCTGCTGCGGCAGCAGATGCCCCCGATCTCGCGCCTGCACGCCGTGATCACCGACGGCGGCACCCGACCGTCGATCATCACCGAGGCCGCCACGGTCCAGTGCTACGTCCGGTCGAAGTTCCCAGAAACGCTCAAGGAGCTCTCGGACCGGGTCGAAGACGCCGCGCAGGGTGCTGCACTGATGACCGGCACCGGAGTCGACGTCGCCTGGGACGAACACCCGCCGTCGCTGCCCGTGCGCGCGAACTCGGCGCTGACCCGACGTTGGGCAGAGCACGAACAGGCCCGCGGGCGGTCTCCGCTTCCCCGCGGTGTCCTCGACGAGTCGATCGCCGCATCCACAGACTTCGGCAACGTCTCCTACCGGATCCCCGGCATTCACCCGCTCATCAAGACCGCCGACGCCGAGGTGGCCCTGCACACCCGTGAATTCGCCGAAGCCGCGAAGACCCCGGCCGCAGAGTCAGCAGCGAGCGACGCGGCCTATGGACTGGCGTGTACGGCCCTGGACTTCCTCGTCGACGATGCCCTGGCCGCCGAAGTCGCCGAAGAGTTCGCTCGAGACGGGGGAGCCATCGACGTCGAGAACTACTTCGCCTGATCGCCTGAGGACTCTGACCACCGCAAGAAAGAGAGCATCCATGTCAACGACGACACAGGGCAAGGTCGGCATCGGGCAGCGACTGCTGGACTGGGTCGAGAACGTCGGCAACAAGCTGCCGGAGCCCTTCACCCTCTTCCTCGGTCTGTTCATCATCACCGGGCTGGTCTCGACGGCGATGGCGATGGCCGGGGTCTCGGTCACCATCCCCGGCGATGACGAGACCATCGCGATCAAAGGACTGTTCACCGGTGAGGGACTGTCGTGGCTGACGACGACGATGGGGGAGAACTACCTCGGATTCCCGCCGCTGGCCACCGTGCTGCCGATCCTCTTGGCCGTCGGTGTCGCTGAGAAGTCGGGAATGCTCGCCGCGGCCGTGCGCATCGCCTTCGGCAGGAGTCCACGCTGGCTGCTGCCCTACGCCGTCGGGTTCGTCGGAGTCACCGGGTCGATCATGTCCGACTCTGCGTTCATCATCATCCCGCCCTTGGCCGCGCTCGTGTTCAAAGCCGCCGGTCGCCACCCGATGGCCGGGCTCATCGGCGGATTCGCCGCCACCGGTGCCGGATATTCGACGTCGATCGTGCCGACGAGCCTCGATGCGCTGTTCGCCGGCATCACCACCTCGGTGATGGACACCCTGCCGAACACCGACTTCACGGCCGTCAACCCCGTGTCGAACTACTACTTCAACATCGCGTCGTCGATCGTGCTGGCCATCGTCGCCGGATTCATCATCGACCGTCTCATCGAACCGAACATGATCCGCCGAGGCGTCCCCCGCGAATACGCGAATGCAGGAGCTCAGGGGCTGGCGAAAGAGTATCGAGCGGACAACCCGTACGGCGAATCCGGGAGCGCAGGCGGTGGCGAAGCCGAGGACGAAGAGTCCGAGATCAGGGCCGAACTCGAACCGCAGGAGAAGCGGGGTCTGATCTGGGCTGTTCTCGCAGCGCTGCTGCTGACCGCGCTGATCCTGTTCTCCGTGCTCATCCCGAACTCGCCGTGGCGCAACGAGGACGGCGGATTCCTGCCGGAGTCACCGCTGCTGTCATCGATCGTGTTCATCGTCTTCGCCTACTTCATGCTCATGGGAGTCGTCTACGGATTCGCCGTGCGCACCGTGCGGTCGATGAACGATCTGGTGAGGATGATGAGTCAGTCGATTATCGACATGATGTCATTCCTCATCCTTGCGTTCATCCTCGGCCAGTTCATCGCTCTGTTCAATTGGACGGGCATCGGTTCGTGGATCGCTGTGGCCGGTGCCTCGGGGCTCGAGGCGATCGGGCTGACAGGGTTTGCCGCGGTCATCGGCTTCATGCTCCTGGCCAGCGTGCTCAACCTGTTCATCATCTCCGGCTCATCCATGTGGACTCTCATGGCCGCGGTGTTCGTGCCCCTGTTCACCCTGCTCGGATACGAACCCGCGTTCATCCAGGCCGGCTTCCGCGTCGGAGATTCAGCCACTCAGGTCATCACCCCGCTCAACCCGTACATGATCGTCCTCCTCGGCCTCGTCCGCCGCTACGAGCCGAGCGCGGGGCTGGGCACCGTGATCTCGCGAATGTTCCCATTCGTCATCCCGTTCTGGCTCGCGTGGGCTGCGCTGTTGGCCATCTGGTACTTCTTCGACCTGCCGCTGGGACCGGGCAATGGGATCTTCCTCAACTAGGGCGCACCGGGTAGTGCTCACAGCATCTGCCGCACGCCGTCGCGCCAATCGGTGATCGGGACCGCGTCGGCCAAGGTGCCCGGTTCGATGACGCAGGGTTCGTACCAGATGGGGGCCAGCTGGTTGAGCTCATAGAAGGAGCGTTCGAACGCACCGACGGCCCTGGTCACCCAGCGCGGCACCGGGACCGGACGCTTGTGCTTCTGCCCCAGAACGTCCGCGGTGAAATCAGCGATCTCAGTGAGAGTCGGATTCGAGGCCGGTGCGATGCGCAGCTGATGCGTCCCCGCGGGGACGGTCGTCAGATCCTCTGCCGCCTGGATCATTGCGGCCGCGTGATCGGCGATGACGGTGATTCCATGAGGGACATCTGTCCGTGCCGGGACCAGGGCGCGGCGCCCCTTGGAGATCGGCTCGGTGATGCACATCCGCACGACCGATGACCACTTCTCTGCGGTTCTGCCGAGCAGATCCCCGGCGATGACACTGGCAGACGTCGCAGAATGAGCGGAGCGAGCCTCGAGGAGCCGCTGCCGGATTCGGCCTTTGTCTTCGACAGGAGCGAAGGGTGAGGTCTCGGTGATCGGTCGGGTGAGGCCGGTGAAGGCGTATACCGATTCGGGGAAGACGACGGGGATGCTCAGTTCGGCGGCGGTGTCGAGGACCGCCTGATCCAGCCGCGGGAGGACCTGTTCCCATTTCCGGCTGTCATAGGGGGCATGAGCGCAGGCGAAGATCACATCGACGCCCTCCGCAGCCTGAGCCAGCTGCGAACGGTCCGTGGCGTCGGCCCTGATATGCGCGGGAGCGGGACTGGGTGCCGGTGCCCCAACGGTCACGGCCTGCTGTGCACGGCCACCCGAGCGCGTGGCGATGCGCACGGTGACCCCTGAGCCGATGAGTTGGGCGGCGATCTCCGAACCGATCTGGCCGTTGCCGATGACGAGTGCTTGCTTCATGACGGGTCCTTTCCGATGACCTCGAATCAAATTGAGAGAGCGGTGATCTCGAAAAATCAGCGTAGACCTCAAGGCGGTTCAATTCAAGAGCAGTGCTCACAATTGTTATCTCTGTTCTCGGATCGTAGAGTGGATCCATGACTGAGACGACCCCACGCCAGCGCGCTCGCGTCGAGACCGAAGCGCAGATCACACGCATCGGCAACCGGATGATCGACGAAGACGGGGTCGACGGCCTGTCTCTGAGGGCGATCGCCCGCGAGCTCGGTGTCGTCTCGAGCGCGGTCTACCGCTATGTGAAGAGCCGCGATGAGCTGCTGACGATCCTCATCCGTGACGCTTTCACCCAGATCGCCGACACCGTCGATGAGGCTCTGGCAGAGCAGCGGAACGTGGAGACTCTGGCGCTGTCGATGCTCGCCTGGGCGCGGAGGTATCCGAACCGCTGGGCGCTCATCTACGGCACTCCGATCGCCGACTATGAGGCCCCACGGGAAGAGACCGTGGTGCCGGGAACACGAATCATGGTCGCCCTGGCATCCCTGGTGGCGGAATCCCGCAATGATTTCGAGGTTGCCAGCCGGGCCGGACAGGTGCAGGGCACCTCGGGTGTCGAAGTGCGGAAACCGAGCGCGACGCTCAAGCCGCTGCGACAAGGGTTCGAAGAGCTCGGGCTCGGCTACGACGATTCCGTCATTCTGGAGACCGTCACGATCTGGGTCGGCATCGTCGGGCTCATCAATGCCTTGCGGTTCGGTCAGTTCGGGCCGGGATTCGATGACGTCGAAGACAACCTCATGTCCGCGGTGGTCGGCCGCCTCGGCGAGTGAGGATGCGACAGCGGCCCCCGATCGATGATCGAGGGCCGCTGGATCAGCTATTGGCGGGGGAGTGGGGTCAGCGGACGGGGCCGGTGAACTTCTCTCCGGGGCCTTCGCCGGGGGCGTCGGGAATCTCCGAGGCCTCACGGAAGGCCAGCTGCAGACTGCGCAGTCCATCGCGCAGCGGGCGGGCGTGGTGATCGCCGATCACCGTGGCGGCGCCGGTGATGAAGCCGGCCAGCGCCGTGATGAGCTTACGGGCCTCATCGAGGTCCTTGAGGTCGGACCCGGGGCCGTCCGGTCCGTCGTCGGCGAGGCCGCACTTGATGGCGGCGGCGGACATGAGATGGACGGCGCTGGAGGTGATGACCTCGACGGCGGGAACCTCGGCGATATCGCGGGTGACTTCGGCGACCGCCTCGGCGGGAACGGATTCTTCAGAACTCATGCCATAAGCTTGACATATAAATCAACGCGGCGATCACACCAGGGTCTCGATGTGCGAAGAGTCATGAAGCGTAGTACACTGGTAGCTGGTGCGAAGCGGAGTCTGACTCCCACCTTGATCGCGAAGAGCGATCGGGTCCAAAGATCTCTCCCGCGGACGACTGTCCGCATGGGTTGCAGATCGAGGTGTATTCACCGAAGACGTACGGTTGACCGTACTGCTCGTGTGTGCAGGCTCCCTTGGCATGTGTCAACGGGAGCCTTTTTCGTTGCCACGACCACATTTGAGCAAAAGGAGTGAACACATCAGCGAGACGCGCATCAATGACCGGATTCGGGTTCCCGAGGTCCGGTTGGTCGGACCCAATGGTGAACAGGTCGGTATCGTTGCCATTCGCAAGGCACTCGATCTCGCCCGTGAGGCGGATCTCGATCTCGTCGAGGTAGCCCCGCAGGCGAAGCCACCCGTAGCCAAGCTCATGGACTACGGAAAATTCAAGTACGAATCTGCTCAGAAGGCCAGGGAAGCCCGGAAGAACCAGGCAAACACTGCGCTGAAGGAGATCCGCTTCCGTCTCAAGATCGACGAACACGATTACGAGACGAAGAAGGGCCACGTCACCCGCTTCCTCGAAGGCGGCGACAAGGTCAAGGTCATGATCATGTTCCGCGGACGTGAGCAGTCCCGCCCGGAAATGGGCATCAAGCTGCTCAACCGCTTGGCCGAAGATGTGTCGGACCTCGGCACCGTCGAATCCTCCCCGCGAGTCGACGGACGCAACATGGTGATGGTCATCGCCCCGCACAAATCAAAGTCTGACGCCAAGGCGGAGGCTCGCAAGGCATCGGCAGGTGCCAAGGGCAAGTCCGCTGAGGTGAAGTCCCGTCGCGATCGGGTTGCTGCAGAGAAGAACTCAGCTCAACCCGAGGCGTGAGCAAACAGGTAACGTCGCGTTCCAGGCCCCCTGGTCTGTGCGTGTGAAGTAGTTGCCGGCGGCCACCGCCGACAACGAATTGCAAAGGAGAACGGCACTATGCCGAAGCAGAAGACGAACAGCAGCGCCAAGAAGCGCATGCGCGTGACTGGCACTGGCAAGATCATGCGTGAAGGCGTGAACAACCAGCACAAGTTCGAGGGCAAGTCCTCGGGCCGCAAGCGCCGGGTGTCCACCGACCAGGTCATCACCGGTGGAGACCGCGCCATGGCCCGCAAGCTTCTGGGCAAGCTCAAGGGCAGGTGAGACCCCTTTCGGGTCTTCTTTCTCGGACGAGTCTCCGGGATCTCCCCGGGCAGCCGATCACCGGCTCCCACAGCTTGAACCAGAGTCCGGCACCGCCGGAAGATACGAACTTTTCAAAGGAGTAACACGTGGCACGTGTGAAGAGGGCGGTCAACGCCCACAAGAAGCGCCGGGTCATCCTCGACCGGGCAAGCGGCTACCGCGGACAGCGCTCGCGCCTGTACCGCAAGGCCAAAGAGCAGGTCATTCATTCGCTGGTCTACAGCTACCGTGACCGTCGCAAGCGCAAGGGGGACTTCCGTCGCCTCTGGATCCAGCGCATCAACGCCGGCGCCCGCGCCAACGGCATGACCTACAACCGTTTCATCCAGGGCCTCAAGGCCGCTGGAGTCGAGGTCGACCGTCGCATGCTCGCTGAGCTCGCCGTCAACGACTCGGCCACCTTCGCGCACCTGGTCAAGGTCGCCAAGGACGCTCTTCCTGCTGACGTCAACGCAGCGAAGACCGACGCCGCCTGAGCAGCGTCACCTGAATACTCCAGTCACACTCGTGACTGATTGGTCACCTCGGTGACCGTCGACGGCCCCGAACTGACATGGTTCGGGGCCGTCGAGTCTGTTCGGGCCATCGCTCGCGCTCTAGGTCGGTTCGTGCCGGCCGCGCCACCGACCTGGCCTGACTCCCTCCCGGCAACGTTCTCTTATTCCAGCAGCTCCCTCCATCGACTCTTAGGACCACGCACGCATGAAGCTCCCTGACGTCATCTCCTCGCCGCAGTCGAAGCGGATCAAGAACGCCGCGAAGCTGCTCAAGCGGCGTGACCGCAAGGCTACGGGGCAGTTCCTCGTCGAGGGTCCGCAGGCCGTGCGTGAGGCATTGGGCCTGGCGGGCTCCGTGGTCGAGCTGTTCATCACCGAGGAAGCCGCCGAGGAGCATCCCGAGTTCATGGCCTCGGCCAAACATGGGCGTCTGCAGTGCAGCATCGTCACCCCCGAGGTGCTCACCGAGCTGGCGACGACCGTGAATTCGCAGGGGGTCGTCGCCGTGTGCAAGACTCTCGATGTCGAGCTGACCTCGGTACTGAACAAGGAAGCGCAGCTTGTCGTCGTCCTTTCCCAGGTCCGCGACCCGGGCAACGCCGGTACGATCATCCGCCTGGCCGATGCCGCCGGCGCCGACGCTGTGGTGCTGACATCGTCGTCCGTTGATGCCTATAACGACAAGGTGGTGCGTTCAACTGCCGGCTCTCTTTTCCACATCCCCGTCGTCACCGGAGTCGGACTGTCCGAGGTCACTGAACTTGCGCGAGCCCGCGGCCTGCAGGTCCTCGCGGCCGACGCAAACGACGAGGCGCACGATCTTCACCACCCGTGGGACACAGGGCTGGATCTGACCGCGCGCACCACGTGGGTCTTCGGCAACGAAGCATGGGGGATGAGTGCCGACGATCTGGAGCTGTGCGATTCGTCTGTTGCCGTGCCGATCTACGGCTCGGCCGAAAGCCTCAACCTCGGGACTGCCGCCGGCGTGTGCATCTATGAGAGTGCGCGCAACCAACGGATGTGAGGTTTCGTGGGCGCGGCCATCTTTGCTGAGCCAGCGGCACTGTGAAACAGATAATTGAGCCTGGCTCAACGGCCACACGGTTTTGAGCGCCTCATTCAACGGCGAATCAGGTTTTCGATACGAGCCAGCATCGAAAACCTGATTCGTGGTTGAACGAGTCCGGTCGTCCCGTCCGCAGCTTGCCTGGGAGGAAGCGCGGATTCGGCCAGGTTGGGAGACGAGGGCGGCTGATTTTCTGACCCTGTGCGCACGAGTCAGGGGTTGTCCACAGCCCCTTGCGCCGCCCTTGCCTGTCTGCTGTGGCACGGCACATGCTGGTGAGCATGTTCATCTGCTTGAGTACCGCAGACCTCCAAGACGCCGGGTGGTCAACGCATCAGATCACCCACGCCTTGCGATGCTGTCTTCGACGTGTGCGCCACGGGATCTACGTTGTGTCAAAAGAGTGCAGGCACCCTGACCACGGCTACGTGGCAACTTTTGCCGCAGCGGCGGATGTCAATCTTCCAGTCGAAGAATCTGGGATGCGGAAGCGGGATGAGGACTTGCGCATCTTGGTCCGATCCTACGCTGGCCGTATGCCGCCCCGCTGCGTCTTATCTCATCGCAGCGCGTTGATCGTTCACGGGTTGCCCATCCCGTATCTCGACAAGGACAGCAGTCCGATGGCCGAAGCAATTCATCCGAAGTACGGAGTGCGCCATGCGACGATGCTGGTTCGGCGTCGAGACTTGGCGGAGTCGGACATCGTCGAGGTAGCTGGGATTCCGGTGACGTCAGTGTTGAGGACTCTCTCTGACATTGCACGAGACTACCCGTTGGCTTTTGCCGTGGCAGTCCTTGATGCCGCGGTGCATCGCGGGTTCACATCGGAACAAGCCATCATCAGGTATTGCGAGGCACATCCTCCGCGGACCTTGGCACGGAGAGTCGCTGACGCAGTGCACCTTATGAATGGCGGTCGCGAGTCGGTGTCGGAATCGATCTGTGCTGTCCGATTTGTTGAGTATTCGGTTCCGGGGTTCGAACCGCAAGTGGAGTTCTACGATGAGCAGGACCGTTTCATCGGCCGCACGGATTTCGCGAACAAGAAGGCAAGAGTCATCGCTGAGTTCGACGGCGAGGGGAAATACCATTTGCCGGGGAAGAACCCTCGGGATGAGATGGAGAAGGAACGTCGCCGAGAAAACAAGTTGCGGAATCTCGGTTACGCGGTTTTTCGCCTTCGCTGGCAGGATCTTTTCTCTGCGGACGTCTTTCTCAGGATCAAAGAGAGCGTCGAGCGGCGCAGCGCTCGCACCGGCTGATGTCGGAAGCGACCGATTCGGCGTCGTGGATCAACAGCCATTCAGACTATCGATGGTGCCTCGTATCGAAAACCTGAAAAGCTGTTGAACGAGACACTGCGAGCGTGCGCATCTGCGGGAGTGCTCGGAATCAGCGGGTGAGAGGTTCTGGGGGTGTGGCCTTTGCCGCTGAATTGGCGGCGCGCCAGATGAAAACGCAGCAGGCCAGGATGATGATCCACCCCGAAATGGCGAGCAGATGTCCCACGGTTCGCGGGAGCTCGAATACTTCCACAGCGGCCAGAGCCGCCACGTGGCCGATCGCGACCACGGCCACGCCGTAGACATAAGGAGCAGCCGCCCGTTGGCCGCGTTCCCACGACTCGTCTGAGCTGAGAGTGTGCTTCGTCCGAATCCCGATTATCCGATTGCGACCGATCATTCTCCGAGCGATTCCCAGTTGCATAAGGACGCAGACAGCGGCAATGACCAGATAGCCGATCATCGGAGGGTAGAACACCTATCGATCACCTCCTGGAACGAAGCCGATTCGAAGCGGCGCATGCTGAGAGCACTCCTCCTGCAGTGTATCGGTCACGCAGCTGCAACGTCGGCCGAACAGGTGAGAACGCCCCGTGTCCGGCGAGCCAGATACGGTGAGCACATGACGACCGAACCTCCCCGCGCACCCAAGATCACCCTCGGCTCACTGACTCCCGGCTACCTCGGAGACCTTGGCGCAGAAGAATTCCTCGAAGGTATGGAATTCAACGATCTCGACCTCACCGAGGTTGACTCGGCACAGGCGACGTTCCTCGACTGCACGCTGACGCGAGTGAACTTCGGCCTAGCAGAGGCGCCGGCGAACCTGACGGGCGGGCGTTTCTCCGGAACACGGGTCGACGACTGTCGGGCCGACACGTGGACGATGCCACGAGGCAGCCTTCTGCACACGGAGATCCGAGGCACACGGATCGGCGCGGGGGTGACTCATGACAGCGTGTGGGAGAAGGTGCGATTTGAGAACTGTCGCATCTCGTATCTCAACCTGCGCGGGGCCACACTCACCGATGTCGAATTCCGGGACTGCGTCATCGACGAGATCGACCTGGACCGCGCCAAAGTCAATCGGGTCGCGTTTCCAGGGAGCAGTGTCGGTGCATTCCAATGCGAGGGAGCGACTCTCGGCAGTGTCGATATCCGTGGGCTGCAGCCGCACAAGATCTCCGGGGTGCACTCGCTGCGCGGAGCGACGATCGACGACACCCAGCTCATGCTCTTTGCCGACCTCTTCGCTCGGGAGCTCGGCATCACCGTGGAATGAGCATCCTGAGTATTCGTCCATGCGCGTCGTCCACGCTCGGACATGGGAATCGGTCTTGATTCAAAAAGAACACGCGAGCGTACAACAGCATTGCGTCGGACGTCCGAGGGCCGGAAGGCGGTCGCTGACCCTGCGTCCGAGTCTTGCAGCCATCAGCTGCTTCATCATGTCCATTGCTGGTTCTTGGCGAACTCGACCAGAGCCTGTGCGCGCTTCGGCGACGCGTGGTCAGAGGGCCAGATCACTTCGACGCCGACTGGCTCAACTGCCGGCTTGATCTCCTTGACGACCAGAGGATACCCCTCATAACTGGCAGTATTCGTCAGCCTCTGAACCAAGACGCCGTAGCCCAGTCCGCGACCGACAAGTGTTCTCACAACTTCGTAGCTGGTCGTTCGGTGACGGATCCTCGGCGCCAAACCTCGGTCGTGGAACATTCCCAGCGTGTGTTGGCTCGAAGGAGGAGAGTCGAGGAGGATCATGTCACGTTCGACGAGATCCTCCAGACGCACGGCCTCTCGAGCAGCGAAGGGATCATCTGCTGCCAGGATCACATGGGCAGGCTGTGCGAAGAGCCTCGCGTGGTTCGGCGTCCCCGGAATGAGCGTCTCGTAGACAAAAGCAACGTCGATCTCTCCAGACTCCAGAGTTCCGGTCAAGCGGTCCTGTGTGGTCTCGACTATTTCGAGACTTACTCGTGGGTGCTGCTTGCCGAAATCGTCGAGCAGTACGGGCAGAATCACCGGTGCCAGAGTCGGATAGCAACCGATGGTGATCGGACCGGCCAGTTCGCCATCGTGTGATCTGAGTTCACGCTCGAGTTCGTTCGCCTCGGAGATCAGGCGCGTGGCTCGGGCGGCCACCTGTCTTCCGGCGGCAGTGAGCACCAGTCCCTGAGCCTTCCTCCTCACGCACAGCTGTGCATCCATCTGATGTTCGAGCGCGGTGATCGAATCGGAGATTGCCGAGGAGGAGACATGCAGTTCCGCCGCCGCAGCCGAGATCGTACCCAGCCGGGCTGCGGTGAGGAGATAAGACAGTTGCCTCAGTGAATAGTTCGGGGCGTGATCAGAATGCATCTTCGTATTTCCGGATTAGTTCTCAGATTAATTCCGCTTTTCCTTTCATAGTACCCATCGCAGACTGGACTGTGAACACGATCACAGAGTGATCGCACCGACATAAGCTGTCGCAACGATGAGGAGATGATGATGACGTCAGGTCTTCACGAACACACCCGCAGGGCAGTCACCTCGGCACCGGTGGCGGACTGGGTGAAGATCCCGGAACTCTACGAGAATCCGTTTCCGATCTATGAACGGCTCCGTGCCGAAGGCGGAGTGCACTGGGTTCCTGCGGTCAACCGCTATCTGATCACCAGATATGAGGCCGTCAGCGCAACCGAACATGACCAGGACATCTTCTCCGCGAACGAAGAGGGCTCTCTGCAGATCCGCGCGATGGGCCATTCCATGCTCCGACGCGATGATCCCGAACATTATGAGCAGCGCCGAGCCTGGCAACCGGTGCTCAAGCCCGGTTACGTCAAACGCGTGTGGACATCTATGTACCGCGAAGTTGCCGAGGATCGTTTGGATCAACTCGTCGAAAAAGGCACTGATATCGACCTCATCTGGGACTTCGCCGCGCCCTTCGCAGCGGAGACCCTGCGTCGCATGCTCGGGCTGTACAACGCCGATCAGCTCGACCTGCAGCGCTGGTCGCAGACGATGATCGACGCCACCGGCAACTACGCGGACGACCCCGAAGTCTGGGCCAAAGGGGAGCGGTCGTTCAACGAGGTCGACGCGGCACTCGACGAAATGCTCGACTACCATCTCACCCACCGTGATGATTCGCTCATCTCGGGGCTCCTATCGATGCCGGGCGAAACCATGCCGATCGAGCAGATCCGGGCGAACATCAAGATGACCATCGGCGGGGGACTCAACGAGCCCCGCGATGCTCTCGGAGTTGCGGCGTTTGCCCTGTTCAACCACCCCGATCAGCGTGAGGCCGTCATGGCCAACCCGCAGCTGTGGCCAACTGTGTTCGAGGAGACCATTCGGTGGATCGCCCCCATCGGCATGTATTCCCGCCAAACCACCCAGGACACCGTCCTCGCGGGCACCCACCTGCCTGCAGGAGCGAAGCTCGGAATCTGCGTGCTCTCGGCCAATCGCGACGAAACCGTATGGGAACACGCCGATCGGTTCGACATCCATCGGGAAGCGAAACCGCATCTGGCCTTCAGCAAAGGAGTGCACGTGTGCCTGGGCAACTGGGCCGCAAGAGCCGAGATCGCCGAAGTGGCTCTTCCGCTCCTCTTCAACAGTCTTGAGGGATTGCGCGTCGATGAATCTCGTGAAACTGCGGTCGGAGGCTGGGTGTTCCGCGGCATGCTCAAACTCCCCGTGGCGTGGTCGAGCGCGCGGACAGAGCCCGACTACGGAAAGTCCGCCTATGGCCGAGCGGCCGCGACGAGTGACGATGCGGCTGGCCGGTCGCACGGACCCACGATCGCGATCATCGGTGCCGGACCGTCAGGCTGCTTCAGTGCGAAGGAGATACTGCGGCAGGTGCCCGGAGGCCGCGTCGACATCTTCGACAAGCTCCCTGTGCCATACGGGCTGCTGCGCTATGGAGTCGCGGCTGATCACCAGGGCACCAAATCCGTGACGAGTCAGTTCGACCGACTCTTCACCGATCCCCGAGTGAGATTCATCGGCAACACCGAACTGGGCATCGACGTGTCGATGGATGAGCTCAAGGAGAACTATGACAGCGTGGTCCTCGCCAGCGGGCTCTCCCTCGACCGTACCCTCGGCATCCCCGGAGACGACCTGCCCCAGGTGCACCGGGCAGGCAGGATCACCCGCCTGCTCAATGGGCACCCCGATGAGGAGCGGTCGGCGGTCGAACTGGGTAGGAGAATTGCCGTTGTCGGTCAGGGCAATGTCGCCATCGACATCGTCCGGCTGCTCACCTGTGCACGTGAGTCCCTGGTCGGCAGCGACATCGACGACACCATACATGGGCCGATGAGAGAATCGATCGCTCGCATCGACATCATCGGTCGTTCAGCATCGCGAACTGCGAAATTCGATCCGGTCATGATCCGTGAACTGGCTCGAGTTCCGGGGCTGACTCACACACTTCATGGTGTCGATCTGTCGACGGTTGCCGAGGGCAAGGACGCGAAGCTCGATGCCCTCCGTGACCTCGTCGAACCGGCAGAAAATACCCAATACCAAACAGGGCCAGCAGACGCGATCGAGATGCACTGGTGGTTCTCAAGCACACCCGATGCGATCACCGGTTCGATTTCCTCCGCTCGGCAGGTCGATGGGATCGACATCACCCATGACGGTGCGGCCGTTCACCTCGACGTGGATTCTGTCATCACCGCCATCGGCTTTGTCGGAGACCCGATGTCGATGGCGAAACAGGGCATCTGCCCGGCGACGCCGATCCCCGCAGACGGCAGGATCGACGAGAACCTTTTCGCCATCGGCTGGCTCAAGGGTGCCGGCCGCGGAACCATCCCCGACCAGCGCACAGACGCCAGGATCCATGCTGCGACCATCGCCGCTGAGGTGAGCACCGGGTCGATCGCCACCGGTGCTCCAGGGCTCGACCCGGGGGAGACCGCCATCGATTTCGACGGTTGGCGCCGGATCGACCTCAAGGAGCGCCTCGGCGCCGGTGAAGGTCGCTGCCGAGCGAAGATCACCTCTCGTGAGGACCTGATGGCCACAGCTGAGGACACCGACCTCGACGACTATCTGCCGGACGCTGCGGCGAGCACGGTTGAGGGCCTGTCTCCCGGGATGCCGGTGACGATCCTGTTCGGCACGGAGTCCGGCAACGCTGAACTCGTCGCCGAGGAACTCGGCACGGTCCTGCGAGAGCTTCCCGAGGTGGAGGTCTCGGACCTGTCCGCGGTGTCACCGTCGGACCTGCAGCCGGAGAGATTCTATTTGCTCGTGTGCTCGACGTACGGCGACGGTGATGTCCCGAGCTCGGCCGCGCAATTCTACGATGAACTGCGCGACCTGCCCGTTGAGCTCGACGGCGTCAGATTCGCCGTGTTCGGGATGGGCGACGCCAGCTACACGAAGACATATTCGCGGGGCAGCGAACTGATGACAGAAGCGCTCGAGGCTCAGGGAGCGACTCGGCTTGGCGAATACGGTCGCCACGATGCCGGAGGGCCGGTACCGGCAACCGAAGCGGCCTGTGAGTGGGCAGAAGGAGTTCTGACGAATCTGTCCGAGACGCTCTCACCGGTCTGACCGGCTGTTCCAGCCCGGCGGCGGATGCCCCGACCGGATTTCAGTGTCTCGCCCGGGTGCCGATGTCACATCACGGCTGTCGGTGACTCTGGACTGACAATTTCTAACCACCACGACAGAACAAGGACGTTCTCATGACTGCCACACACGCACAGACGCCGACGGCGCAGAAAGCGAATCAGCGGAGGGTCGCGTTCGCCTCCATCATTGGTACGACGATCGAATGGTACGACTATTTCACGTATTCGACCGCGGCCGCGCTCGTCTTCGCCCACCTCTATTTCGCGCCGGCGGGTGAGGGCGTCGACCAGCTGCTCGCCTTCGCGACGATCGGCATCTCCTTCCTCTTCCGGCCGCTCGGCGCCTTCCTCTCCGGCCACTTCGGCGACAAGCTCGGCAGACGCTTCATCCTCGTCGTCACATTGGTCACGATGGGTGTGGCCACTGCCCTCATCGGTCTCATTCCCACGTACGAGACCATCGGGGTGACAGCACCGGTCCTTCTTATTCTCCTGCGCATCATCCAGGGCCTCTCGGCCGGAGGGGAGTGGGGCGGCGCGGCCCTGCTGGCCGTCGAACACGCCGATGTGGACAAGCGTGGTCGGGCCGGATCCTACCCGCAGCTCGGAGTTCCGTTGGGCATGTTGCTGTCGTCAGGCGTTATTGCACTCATGACCGGAGTCATCTCACCGGGAGACGCATTCATGGAATGGGGATGGAGAGTGCCGTTCCTGCTCTCGGTCGTGCTCATCGGCGTCGGCTATTGGGTACGGAGGGCCGTCGAGGACACTCCGGTGTTCAAAGAAATCCAGGTCGAGTCGGCCAAGCGCAAGGCACCGATCCTCGTGCTGTTGAAGAAGCATCTGCCTCTTGTATTCGTCGCCGCACTCATCTTCGCCGGTAACAATGCCAGCGGGTATATGACCACTGGCGGGTTCGTGACGAAATATGCGACGACCGATGCAGTGGGCTTCTCGCAGACCGATGTGCTGCTGGCCATCACCTTCGGGTCATTCGTCTGGCTGGTCTCGACCGCGGTCTCAGGTTACCTGTCCGATGCCATCGGCCGGGTGCGCACCTATGTCATCGGATTCGTCATCCTCATCGTCACTGCTTTCCCGCTGTTCTGGCTCATCGACACCGGATCATTGGGTCTGCTCTACCTGTCGCTGGGAATCTTCTCCATTGGGCTCGGTCTCTCCTACGGTCCGCAGGCCGTGCTCTATGTCGAACTCTTCCCTGCGTCGATCCGATTCTCCGGGGTCGCGATCTCCTATGCCCTGGGAGCTGTCATCGGCGGTGCGTTCGCCCCGACGATCGCCCAGGCACTCCTGCAGGCGACGGGCACGACAGCCTCGGTTTCGCTCTATCTGGTGATAATGGCGGTGATCTCTCTTTTCGCCGTCTCATTGCTCAGGGACCGCAAAGGCATCGATCTCTCTGTCGGCAACGAAGAGGAGCAGAGCGCGGGAATGTGGCGGGCGGGGAACTCACCCGTGCGCTGAAAGAGCTGAAAGACGGGTCCCGCCTTGGCCCGGTGCGAGTCGCCGAGGCGGGACCTCACCGGAGTCAGATCTCACCGATCGAGCAGGCTCAGTGCTTGCCCAGCTCGTCGATGAGCACCCGCTTGTTCTCCGAATAGTCGACGGGCGCGACGACGATGTGCACACCACCGGCTTCGAAAGCCGACGACAACACCGAATTCATCTCAGACACGTCGGTGAGCCGATGACCGGAGGCCCCATAGGATTCCGCATACTTCACGAAGTCCGGATTGCCGAAGGTCAGACCGTAGTCGGGCATGCCGTCGGATTCCTGCTTCCACCGGATCATGCCGTAGGCATCGTCTTCGAGGATGAGCACGACGAGGTCCAAGCCCAACCGCACCGCCGTCTCCATCTCCTGACTGTTCATCATGAATCCGCCATCGCCGACGACGGCCATGACCCGACGTTCCGGATACGTCAGCTTCGCCCCGATCGCCGAGGGCAGCCCGGCACCCATGGTCGCCAGCGCGTTGTCGAGCAGCAGAGTGTTCGCCCGAGTCGTCCGATAGTTGCGGGCGAACCAGATCTTGTACATCCCGTTGTCGAGAGCGACGATCCCGTCGACGGGCATGACGTCGCGGACCTCCTGCACGATCCGTTGGGGGATGAACCGATCCTCGTCGGCACCTTCGTGGATCTTGACGAGGATATCCTCACGCATCGGCAGCAGCGCCTCGGCGGTGGAGGTGGGGCTGTCGACCACCTCGGCGAGCCGGTGCAGGGTCGGACCCAGGTCACCGATGACCTCGAACTGCGGAAAATACACCTGCTCGACCACGGCCGCGCGGTAGCCGATGTGGACGACGGTGGGTCCGTTCTCATCCATCATGAACGGCGGCTTCTCCGTCGTGTCGTGACCGATCGTGACGATGACGTCGGCGGCCTCGATCGCGTCATGGACGAAATCGCGGGACGTCAGCGCCGCCGTGCCCAGGTACAGGTCGGAGGACCCGGACACCGAACCCTTGCCCATCTGCGTGGTGAAGTAGGGGATGCGCATCTGCGCGACGAAACGGGAGAGGTCTTCGCTGCAGTCGGATCGGGAGGCATCCGCACCGAGCATGAGCAGCGGTCGCTTCGCCTCCCGGACGACGTTTGCGGCGTTCTTGATCGCCAGATCACTGGCGACGGCCCGCGAATTCGTGTGCGGTTCGATGAGTTCGTACCTGTCGACCGGCAGGCCGGCGATGTCTTCGGGCAGCTCGAGATGCACGGGTCCCGGACGTTCGGCCTGAGCGACGCGGAATGCCTCTCGGACCATGGTCGGAATCATCGCAGCCGAGGTGATCTGCTTGCTCACCTTCGTCAGCGGATCCATCGTCGCCACCGTATTCACCATCTGGAACGCCGCCTGCTCAGCCGTGCGGATGCCCTTCTGCCCGGTGATCATGATGACCGGCATGCCGCCGAGGTGGGCGTACGCGGCCCCCGTCGCAAGGTTGAGCGCCCCCGGCCCGAGCGTCGTCAGACACACCCCGGGTGTGCCCGTGAGCCGACCGTAGGTGGCCGCCATGAACGCGGCGGCCTGCTCGTGCCGAGTGAGGACGAACTCGATCGACGATCGGCGCAGGGAATCGATGAAATCGATGTTCTCCTCACCGGGTATGCCGAAGATGCGGTCGACGCCCTCGTTCTCCAAGGCTCTGATCATGACATCTGATGCACGCTGTGTCGTCATGGTCCCGACCCTACGCTTCTCACCGAACGATCCCTATGACCCACCGCACACCACCGTCACCGAGGCGGCCCACCCACCCCGCGGACGCCGCCCCAGCCGCCCCCACCGGAGACGATAGACTTGAGCGCGAATAGATATGACGTCCCATCGACACGGACAAAAGGACATTGATGACAGACGAACTCGACCCCTTGGACGAGTCGGCCGTGAAGCAGGCCGTCGACGCGGCACTGACAGCCTTCGCGGATGCGACGACGCTCGACGATCTCAAGCAGGCGAAGATCGACCACACCGGCGACAAAGCCCCGCTGGCGCTCGCCAACCGGGCCATCGGCTCACTCGACAAGGCCGATAAGGCCGCCGCCGGCAAGATCGTCGGCAAGTCCAGGGGAGCGGTCAAGCAGGCCCACGACGCACGCCTGGCAGAGCTCGAAGCCGAACGCGATGCGGCCGTGCTCATCGAAGAGGCCATCGACGTCACCCTGCCCACCGACCGTCGCCGCCTCGGCGCTCGCCACCCGCTGAGCCTCATCCAGGAACAGGCGGCGGACTACTTCGTCGGCCTCGGCTGGGAGGTCGCCGAAGGTCCCGAGATCGAATCCGAGTGGCTGAACTTCGATGCGCTCAACTTCGGGCCCGACCATCCGGCTCGACAGATGCAGGACACGTTCTTCGTCGATCCCGCCGATGCCGGTCTTGTCCTGCGCACCCACACCTCACCGGTCCAGTCGCGCTCCCTGTTGGAACGCGGTGTCCCGCTCTACGTCGTGTGCCCGGGCAAGACCTTCCGCACCGATGAGCTCGACGCCACCCATACCCCGGTCTTCCACCAGATCGAAGGCATTGCCATCGACAAGGGTCTGACCATGGCCAACCTGCAGGGTACCCTCGACGGCTTCGCCCGCGAGATGTTCGGGCCTGAGTCGAAGACCCGCCTGCGCCCGAGCTTCTTCCCGTTCACCGAACCGAGCGCAGAGATGGACTTCTGGTTCCCCAACAAGGTCGGCGGTCCCGGCTGGATCGAATGGGGCGGCTGCGGCATGGTCCACCCCAATGTGCTGCGCGCCGCCGGCATCGATCCTGATGTCTACCAGGGCTTCGCCTTCGGCATGGGCATCGAGCGGACACTGATGCTGCGCGAGGGAATCAACGATATGCATGACATGGTCGAAGGCGATGTGCGCTTCTCGACCCGTTTCGGAATGAAGGCTTGATATGCGCGTCCCA
This sequence comes from Brevibacterium sp. FAM 24630, assembly GCF_049804075.1. NCBI lineage: Bacteria > Bacillati > Actinomycetota > Actinomycetes > Micrococcales > Brevibacteriaceae > Brevibacterium > Brevibacterium sp. FAM 24630. The sequence goes on along the minus strand of NZ_JBNBZD010000001.1, from coordinate 21,350 downwards.
CTGAACTGGCTGGCCGACTATGTCGATCTCCCAGCCGAGACCGATCCCCATGCCCTCGCTGCCGAGTTCGCAGCCGTCGGTCTCGAGGAAGAGGACTTCTTCGGGCCCGAGATCACGGGCCCACTCGTTGTCGGACGGGTGCTCGAACTGGTCAAGGAAGAGCACTCGAACGGCAAGACCGTCAACTGGTGCCGCGTCGACGTCGGCCCCGAACACAACGAAGCCCAGGATGATCCGAAGGACCCGCAGCCCGGTGAGGAACGCCCCAGCCGCGGCATCATCTGCGGGGCCCACAACTTCGACGCCGGCGACCTCATCGTCGCCTGCCTGCCCGGAGCCGTCCTGCCCGGTGACTTCAAGATCGCCGCCCGGAAGACCTACGGTCACAAGTCCGACGGCATGATCTGCTCGGCCAAGGAGCTCGGACTCGGCGAGGATCACTCCGGCATCATCGTTTTGTCGGATCTTGGCCTGACGGGTGAGCCCGGCGATGACGCGATCGAGCTGCTCGGCCTCGACCAGGTCACCCTCGACGTCAATGTCACCCCCGACCGCGGCTACCAGCTGTCGATGCGCGGTATCGGACGCGAATATGCGCAGATGAAGGGTCAGACTTTCACCGACATCGGATCCGCCGAGGTAACCCCCACCAATGCGGCCACCGACGATGGATTCCCGGTATCGGTTGAGGACAACAACCCCATCAACGAGGTGGCCGGCTGTGACCAGTTCACTGCCCTGCAGGTCACCGGGCTGAATCCGGCCGCGAAGACTCCGTTCTGGATGCAGCGTCGCCTGCAGCAGGCGGGAATGCGTCCGATCAGCCTGACTGTCGATGTCACGAACTACGTCATGCTCGAACTCGGCCAGCCTCTGCACGCCTACGACACTTCGCTGCTCGGCGACGAGATCGTCGTGCGCCGTGCGACTGCGGGGGAGAAGTTCACGACTCTCGACGACGTCGAGCGCAAGCTCGATGCCGAGGATCTGCTCATCACCGACCGCGGTGCTGGTGCTTCTGGCAAGGGTGGAAAGATCATCGGTCTGGCCGGCGTCATGGGCGGCGCCGACGTCGAGGTCAACGACCAGACGACCGACGTCGTCATCGAGGCTGCTCACTTCGACCCGATCTCGATTGCCCGCACCTCCCGTCGCCACAAACTGTCCTCGGAGGCCTCGCGTCGCTTCGAACGCGGCGTCGACCCGAGGCTCGGGCCTGTGGCCGCACGTCGCTGCGCGGACCTGCTCGTCGAACTCGGCGGCGGAACGCTCAGCCCTGCGACCACGCAGATCGGGCAGGCTCCCGAGCCGATGGTGCTCGACTTCAAGGTCGCTCGTGTCGCGTCGCTGGTCGGTGTCGATTACACCGTCGCCGAGGTGACCTCACTTCTTGAGGGCATCGGCGCAACAGTGTCGACTAAGGACGAGGAGACCGTGTCGGTGACCGTGCCCAGCTGGCGCACGGACATCACCGACACCGTCGACCTCATCGAGGAAGTCGCCCGCACCGGCGGCTACGACCGCATCCCCTCCGTTCAGCCCGCCGCTCGGGCCGGCAACGGTCTGACGGTGGCGCAGAAGACGCGTCGCCGGATCTCGAACTTGTTGGCGGCCGACGGGTTCACCGAGGTGCTGTCCTACCCGTTTACGAACGATAAACGGGATGACCAGCTGCGGCTCGAGGCCGATGATGTGCGTCGCAAGCACGTGCGCCTGGCCAACCCGATGTCCGAAGACCTGCCGCTCATGCGCACCAACCTGCTCTCGACGCTCGTCGACCTCGTGGTCCGCAACCAGGGCCGCGGGGCGAAGGACGTCGCGCTGTTCGAGGCGGGACTGGTGTCCACCTCGGCGGGTCTGCCTGAGGGTCCCGGACCGCGTCACCTGCCCGGATACCACCCGAGCGATGACGAGCTCGAGAAGATCTACGCTTCGGTGCCGCATCAGCCTTACCACTACGCGGGCATCATCTCCGGCAATGCGGAGCTGCCCGGAGTCTGGGGCAAGGGCCGCAAGGCCGAGGCCACCGACGTCATCGACACCGTGCGCCGGATCGCTGCGGTCAATGGCCTCGAGGTCACCGTCGAGGCCGACCAGATCGCCCCGTGGCATCCGGGCCGTGCGGCGAAGTTTGTCCTTGCCGACGGTCAGGTGCTCGGCCATGCAGGTGAGCTGCACCCGAAGGTGTGCGAGAACCTCGGCCTGCCGGCGCGGACGGTCGCCTTCGAGATCGACCTCGATGCACTGCTGGCCCAAGACGACCTGCGAGCCTGGGACGGCGCTCTGTCGACCTACCCAGTGTCCCGCCAGGACGTCGCGCTCATCGTCGATGCCGAGCTGCCGACGCAGACTCTGGCCGCGACGCTGCGTGAAGGTGCCGGGGAGGAGCTCGAACTGCTCGAGACCTTCGACCTCTACACCGGCGACCAGTTGCCTGCGGGCAAGAAGTCGCTGGCGTTCCGCCTGACGTTCCGTGCCCCGGATCGCACGCTCAAGGCCGATGAGGCGTCGGCGATGCGTGAGGCGGCGACGAAGTTGGCCGCCCAGCGTCACGGCGCTGAAGTCCGCAGCTGAGAACAGTGCGTCACAGAGCCCGGTCGACCGATACAGTGGTTCGACCGGGTTCTGCCGTGTCCGCTCGAAGCATCACGGTAGAGCGCACCCAGACAGTAAGCACCACCGACCACCTGTACCCCCATCGCTCACGAGGAGATCTGACATGACCGAGAAGCTGCCTTACGGAACGAACCTGCCTGCCGGCGATACTGAATCAGAAGCGACTGCGGTCCCATCAGAGACGATCGCCCTCATCACCGGCGGTGCCCGCGGAATCGGGCGTCACCTGTCGGAGGCGTTCGCGAAGGCCGGGTATGACGTGATCGTCACGGCCACCTCGGCGGAGAAGGCGGAAGCTGCGGCTGAAGAGATCGCTGAATCGACCGGGGGAACGGTGACCGGTGTCGGTCTGCGCACCGATGACGTCACCGCGGTGAAACAGCTGCGTGACTCTGTCGCTGAGCTCGAGAAATCGACGGGGAAGCGCCTGCAGGTGCTCATCAACAATGCCGGGCGCATCGAGTCGACCGAAGGGCCACTGTGGGACGCCGATCCGGAGAGCCTCAAGGACGTCGTCGACGCGAACGTGCTCGGCGTCGCGCTCATGATCAACGTCTTTGCACCCGTATTGATGGCGGGCGCCCAGGCGACCGGCCGTCCCAGCCGCATCATCGACCTCAACTCGGGATCGGGGGCGAAGGGCACGCCGGCGTATGCAGTGTACTCGGCGTCGAAGGCAGCACTGTTCCGCATCGCCGACTCGGTCGTTCACTTCGGGCATGACAAGGGACTGCGTATCTTCGAGATGGCGCCGGGCGTCGTCGAGACAGCCATGACGAAGTCGATGCCCGTCCACGATTTCCGTCAGGGGGATGATTGGACCTCACCCGAGCAGGTCACCGATCTGGCTGTGGCTTTGGCCTCGGGGACATTGGATGCGTTCACCGGACGGTATGTTCGCGCCGGTGCGGATACGGAGGAGTCGCTGCTCGCCGAGGCGGATGGCTTGGAGGAGTCGACTCGTCGGATCGTCCTTGGCTGAGGCAATTACCTCCTCTGCCTCAGGATCGTTGGATGACGCGCTGAAGTTGGCCTAGTCTATGCCTGTGGAAGTTGTGGCTCGTGCAGTAGTGGATGGCTTCGAGGACACCGGAAACGACGGTCACAACTTCGAAGAGACTCGTGATCGGTTCATTGAGCAGTGGGTTTCTGGACTTGAGCCAGCGGCCCGACTGGCAGCGCTCATGGCGCTTGATCGTATCTATACGAACGACCTGGTCAGCGTCCTACTTGCGGCAGATCGCTTCATAGTCTATATGATAGACACGTTTGCCGAGGTGATTCGACTGATCGGTGAGCATCTTTCGTATGTGAAGGTCTCGTCTGGTGGTCCTGACACCAGCTTTGACGAGAAGTTTGCGGCGGAGCTGGCGGCACTAATTGACAGCCCGATGACTGCTCGCGCGAATGACCTCTCTTCGAAGGCGCGACAATTCGTTAATCTGCAGCGCACTGCTGAGAGCGAGGAATCGCGCGAATAACATCTTTCGATCTATGAAAATTGCAGAATGTATGCCTGATTGAGTGTCTACGTGAGGATGAGTTAGCTCAGTGTTACCGATTTCTAGCGGAATAAATGCGAAAAATAGGGTTTCCAGAAAGATAGATGTAGACGACTATGTAACTATTGCGAGATTGATTTTAAGGGATTGCAGACTACTTCCACTCTAGAGGCGACTCTTGAAAAGAACGTGCTCGCAATCCCAGACATGGAGTTTGGTACCATCCTCTTAAGGTGGGTGGCAGAAATCGGAGAATGTACTCGCTTGACACTCCAATATGACGGAAGCAGAACATGCAGACATGCAATAGACCTCAAGCGCACCTAGCTGATATATTGGCAGATACCTGGCCGCTGGTCTGAGCGAGAGCTTAGGCTTCTGTAACTAATGCAAATGCAGGCTTCCTACTGAAGCCGGTTCCCAACGGAGCGATAATCAATTGAGCGATCACACCAGTGGTGGCCACGACGAAAGTCGGGAGCGGCCAGGCACACCTACTTGTCAAGAACTACTCGAGAGACTGCAGGACCGAGTAGAGATCACAAGAAAGTCTAGGCACGAGACTGCACGGCGAATTGAGAAGAGAGGCAAAAGGTGGGATACAACCCTTGTCTTGATGGCGCTGACGGCATCAATTATCGCCACGACTAGTCTAGTCGAACCCTCAATATATGCCGATAGGGGAGATCTTATCTCGGCGATATTGGGTATCGTGGTGCTTGCTGTTTCTTTGTTGGTCACAAATGCGAATTACGGGGCCAAAAGTTCCGAGTTGTTCAGGCATTATCAAAATCTGCAAAGAGTATCAACCAAAATCGAACAATGCGTTACTGGGAATAGCAGCGATCGAGTTTCGTTGGAAGAAATTGAAAAACTGAATGATGAATATCTCAATGAGCTGGGAACGACTTTCAATCATTCCACCGCAGATTTCTATTCCTCACTAAACGAAGAAGAGCGTAAATCTCGAGGGATCTCAAACAAGCAATATCGTTCCGTCATGTGGCGTAGTTCGTGGATTTCTCGGATTCCTCTGGTCTTGTCTGGTGCCAGCGTTTTCGGTGTGCTTCCTTTCATGATTTGGATTATCTTTGGGTAACTGTCAGGAAGATTTATGGTCTGAGCTGTTCTCTGCAGAATCACTTGCTACATTTACAGAGAATGTGTTGCACGGTTCAAAAGTGCGCGGGCGAGATGGCACTAGACCTACGGATGTGCTCAATGAGCGGAAACCAATTTCCGAAATGCTTGCTCGCAAGATTGAGAATGGAAAATACGCGCCAATTGGATATCGTTCAAAGCTAAAAAGCAAGGGTGCGCGGAGTGCTCCGCGTCAGGTATCGATACCCGCTGCCCGTGATCGCGCTGTTATAAAGGCTATGCAAATATTCCTTAAGCAGTGTTTTCCGGAGGTCAATCCGCCCTTGCCCCAGCTCGCTGTATCGCGCCTAGTTGATGAGGTAGACTCTGGTAGATACAAATATTTCGTCCGAATCGATATTCGGAATTTTTATCCAAGCATTGATCATGAATATATTCTTAAGAAGCTGGGTGGGCGAGCTATTCTACCTGCAGCTGTAGAGCTAGTGCAAAAGATCATTCAAACTCCAACTTCGCCTGATAACGTTGCTTCCTCGTCTCCTAATGGACGCGGCGTTCCGCAGGGATTGGCAGTCTCCAGTCTACTGTCGGAAATTGCTTTGCGTGATCTTGATTCAGAAATGCGCAGAGTGAAGGGAATATATTATTGTCGCTATGTTGACGATATCTTGATTCTCAGCCCTCGCGTTCAGCATCAACTTTTGTTCAGGAAAGTTTGCGCCCTTGTTGAACCTGTCGGTCTGCAGGCCCATCCCATGGAGGAGCGTGGCTCTAAGACTACGCACGGGAAGCTGGAGGATAAAGTTGACTATCTTGGATATAAATTAGGCGGTGAGCGGAATACTCCGAGTGTTCGCAAAAGTAGCGTTCAAGCTCTGGAACGAAAGATCTCCAGACTATTCGCTGACTATAAGAAGGAGCTACGCAAGCAGGAGTCTCTATCGCGTAGGAATGCGCGGCTCGAGTATAATTTGAACCTAACGATTTCCGGTTGTGTTTTCGACGGACACAAAAGAGGGTGGCTTCAATATTATTCGCTTATGAGAGACTTTTCGTTGCTGCATCGTTTGGACAATTTCGTCCTAAAGCGTGTCGTAATGTATGGACTTTCGGGTAAGATTCGTCCGAAATCATTTGTGAAATCCTTCAGGTGCGCGGCTCGCCGGGCATTAGACGTCAGCGGTTATGTTCCGAATTTTGATAAGATGAAATTGACGCGCCGCCGTGAATGGTTGTATAAGATTGCGGGGCTCGTGCGTGCTGATGTGCGCAAGATGAGCGAATATGAAGTAAATCGAGAATTCGATTTTCGAGTTAGTAAATTGCTCAATGATATGGAAGAGGATCTCGCGATTGCTTATTGACCTGCTCGTAGTAGTGGGGGTTGTGGTCATTTAGTGGGTGGCGTAGCCGGACCGCCTTATATGTGAAGGTAGGGATCCCTTTAGGGCAATGCCGTGTTGTTTAGGTAAGTCGAAGTCGGCTGTTTCTTGCTGCAGTTTTATCTTTTGTTGTGGTTTACGATGTGCATTGCATCCACTCTACGATCGCGGCGACATGCGCATCAACGGAGTCGATGGCAGGCAGGGGAGCGGTCTCCGGGGGAACCAGGAGGCCGATCTCCGTGCACGACAGTGTCACTGCCTCGGCGCCGCGAGTCTTGAGGTCGTTCATGATCTCGACATAGCGAGCGCGCGATTTGTCCGTGAAGATGCCTTGGGTGAGCTCGTCCCAGATGATCTGATCGACCTCGAGGCACGTCGCCTCATCGGGAACCAGGGTCTTGATGCCCTGGGCTTCGAGTCGGCCCGTGTAGAAGTCCTCCAGCATGGTCCATCGGGTGCCCAGAACAGCCAGTGTCGAATAGCCCCGACGCTTTGCCATCGTCGCGATCGAATCGACCATGTGAATAAGAGGCGCGTCGACCTGCGCCTCGATTGCCGGGGCGCACTTGTGCATGAGATTCGTGGCAATCGCGACCGCCTCGGCGCCGCCATCGACCAGGCGCTGCGCCGTCGAGACGAGCGATGCATCACTGCCTGCCCAATCGTTGGCCTCCTGCAGCTCCCGGATATCAGCGAAGTCGCACGAGTCGAGCAGGATCTTCGCGGAATGATGACCGCCGAGCTGCTTGGCCACGGCATCATTGATCTTCGTGTAGTACTCGATGCTCGAATGCCAGCTCATTCCACCCAGCAGACCGATCCTGCGCATACTCCAACTCCTCAACTCGGCAATGACTTTAACGCGACTGCTTCCAGTGTGGTGCGCATCATCTGCCTTCGGTAGACCCAGTTCCCTCTGCTCTGACATAAGCTGTACTTATGTCTTCCGTGTTCGAACACGCTCTCACTCTCGGCGAACCCAAACGTCTTCTCATCTTCGGTGCCATCGCCGAAGCCGGCAGCATCGGCGCCGCCGCTCGCACACTCGGCTGGTCCCAACCAGCCCTGTCCCAACACATGACCGCCCTCGAAAAGGACCTCGGTGTCACGCTCTTCGACCGCACTCCACGCGGCATCCGACTGACCACCGCCGGCCAACTCGCGCGCATCCGCGCGAACGAGGTGGCCGCCTCGGTGACGGGATTGCGCAGTGACCTTGCGAAAGCCTTCGGCCTCGGCGGACGCAATGTCCGGCTCGCTGGATTCCCCAGCTTCGTCATCGGCCCACTGGCCGCAGCACTCGGTCGGCTCGAGGCGAACGCCGGCGCAAGTGCGGACTCACCGCTTCATCACTCCTACGAGGTGTCCGAGGCCGAACCGCCCGAGGCGCTGAGCCTGCTCAACGACGGCGATATCGACATCGCCTTCCTCTTCCACCACGAAGACGAAACACCACCCGAACTGCCCGGACACACCACCGTCGACCTCGGGGCCGACCACCTCGACCTCCTCGTCCCCGAACGCTGGAACCGAGCCGGCCAGATCCAACACCTCAACGACGTCGCCGACCTACCTTGGATTATGGGCTGCGTGCGCTGCCGCTCCACCGCCGAACGACTCTGCCGGCACGCCGGCTTCGAACCCCGCACCCGCCACATCACCGACAACCCCGGCGCCATCCAATCACTCGTCTCCAACGGACTCGGCGTCGCCCTCCTGCCCCGCAGCGCCCGTCGTTACTCGAAGGTGGCCGGCATCGACCCCATCGCCCTTCAAGAAGCCGGCGCCCGCCGGGTGACCGCGATGATGCCCGACAGCCTGGCCGCCGCTTCCGAGATCGACGACCTCCTCGACGCACTCCGCGCAGTCGAAGTCACACCGAACTCCGGCGCCGAACCCGCGCCAGAGAGCTACAGTGACTCGTGATGTTCACTTTCAACAGAGTCCTCGACCGGTGGCTGACGGTCACCACGGCCGCCGCCGTCATCGTCATGATGCTCCACATCGTCACCCACGCCCTCGCGCGGTCCCTCTTCGACGCCCCGATCTACGGCACCAACGAAATCGTCGAATACTGGTACCTACCGATCGTGGCTCTGCTCGGCATCCCCGCCGCCCAGCTGCAGAAGGAACACATCACCGTGACCATGGCCATCGAACGGGCCAGGCCCGCCACCGCCGCGGTATTCACGATCTTCGCGTGCATCCTCGGCGCGCTCGTCTCGCTCGCGTTCGCCTGGTTCGGTCTCACCAGGGCACTGGAGTACATGGCGATCGGGCAGACCGCCGACGTCTCCGACGTCATCACCTGGCCGGTGTACTTCCTCGTGCCCATCGTGTTCGTTCTCCTGGCCGTGCTCTACGTCCTCGACGCTGCCGTCATCGCCCGCACCGGGCAGCCCGACCCAGACCTGGTCACCGACGAACCCGCCGAACACGGCCTCGAGACCCGGACCTACTGAGGCGGCCGAATGAACGCGAACACCGACACCACCGGCCCGACCCCACGCCCGGACGATCCAAACGCAGCCGCCCCGAGCACCGCCGCCCCCACCACGCGCACCCTGTTCCCGAAGGACTCCCGCCGTCGCCAAGGCCCCGGTGCCCTCGCCCTGACCATCGGGTTCGGCCTAGTCGCCGTCTGCCTCATCGGTCTCTTCACCAGTCCGTCCGCGGCGATCGGCGGAGCTTGGTGCATCGGGATGATGCTCGTCCTCCTCTTCCTCTCCGTGCCCGTGGCCATCGCCTTGTCCGTGCCCTCGATCATCGGCGTCTACGCCGTGTCCGGGATCCCGGCGACGATGAACATCCTGGCGACCGCCCCGTTCAGCGCGGTCTCTGACTGGTCGATGAGCGTGCTGCCGATGTTCATCTTCATGGGCATGCTGCTCACCCAATCGGGACTGTCCGGCAAGGTCTACCGCGTCGCCGACCACTGGTTCTCCTGGCTGCCCGGCGGCATCGGCATCGGCACCACCTTCGCCGGTGCCGGACTGTCGGCAGTCACCGGTTCGACCATCGGCATGACCTACGCGCTCGGACGCGCAGGCATTCCCGAAATGCTCAAGGCCGGGTACGACAAACGCATGGCCGTGGGCACGATCATGGTCGCCGGCATGACCGGCAACCTCATCCCGCCCTCGATCCTCATGGTCATCTACGCCGGCATCGCCTCCGTGCCCGTCGGCCCCGCCCTCATGGCCGGTGCCCTGCCCGGAATCGTGCTCGCCGTCTGCTTTGCTGCCTTCATCTTCGCCGTCGGCGTCTTCGTCCCGAGACTCGTCGGCCGCGGCCAAGCAGCAACCGATACCACCAACCCCACAACCCCAGAACGCCCCACGACAACCTGGCGCGACCGCTTCACCTCCCTGGCCAGCGTCTGGGGCTTCGCCGTCATCCTCGTCGTGCTCTTCGGCGGCATGTTCTCCGGCATCTTCACCCCCACCGAGGCAGGAGCCGCCGCCGCACTCTGCTCACTCCTGCTGTGCGTGTGGGAGAAACGGGGCGAACGACCGTGGCGGAAGGTCGCGGAATCGGCCATGGATACGGTGGCGGCCACCTCGGCGATCTTCTTCATCATGATCGGCGCGACCATGCTCACGAGCCTGCTCGCCATCACCGGACTCGCCCCCATCCTCACCGGCCTCATCACGGACCTCGGGCTGTCGCGGATCGGATTCCTGCTCGTCCTCATCGTCCTCTACATCGTCATGGGCATGTTCTTCGACACCCTGTCGATGATGCTGCTGACCATCCCGATCCTCCTGCCCACCCTCGAGGCGATGGGCGTGAGCCCGCTGTGGTTCGGAGTCTTCGTCGTCCTCCTCGGCGAATTCGCCATGGTCACCCCGCCGGTCGGCATCATCCCCTACATCGTCCACTCGATCGCGAAGAACCCCGAGGTCAACCTCGGTGCCACGGTCACCCTGCGCGACATCTTCATCTCCCTGCTGTGGTTCCTGCCCGTCGTCGTGGTCTTCCTCATCCTCATGGTCGCCGTGCCCGGAATGACCGAATGGCTGCCCGACCTCATTAGCCGCACGAGCGGGGGAATGTCCGGATAATCCTCGCCGAGGTGGCCCTGCCCAACCGTGTCATGCGCCGTCTGTGTGGCTGCCGCAGGTCTGAGTGACCTGGTGTGAGGGGAGTCATGGTGAAGGTTGAGAATCAAAGGAATAGAATTTAAGGGATTTCTCAGCCTTCGTTCAAAGGAGTCCCATGAAGCGCATCTCTTCGGCGGCATGTCGTCCCGCCACCGCCATTGCCATGGTCGCGTCGCTGGCACTGTTGGCCGGATGCGCCGGATCCGTCGGCGGTGACGGATCGGGGTCGGAGGACTCCGCGGGGGAGGGCTTCGCCTATGACGCCTCCCAGGACGAGATCGATGAGGCACTGGCCGACCTCGACCCGGTGACGATCAAGTTCCAGCCGTCGTCGATGTCGGAGAAGTCGATCCTCGCGCCCAATGGTTTGGATGTGAAGAAGGCGATCGAGGAACGTTCGGGCGGGAAGATCACCGTCGACATTGTGTGGGGTCAGGCGATCGCTGGCTACGACGCCGTCGATGATGCTCTGGCCGATGGCCGAGTCGATCTCGCGTTCACGCTGCCGTCTTACACCCCGGCCGAGTACCCGGCCTTCGACGCGATCGGCACGGCTATGTCGACGCTGCCGTCCTCGCCGGTGGCCAGTGATCTGGCGGCGAATGCGGCCGGTGTGCAGGCTGCGTGGGAGACGCCCGAGGTGCTCGAGGAGTTTGAGAAGAAGAACCTCGTCCCGCTCATCCCGATGCTCGCCGCCGGTGGGTATTCGACGATGTGCTCGAAGCCGATGACTTCGCTCGATGATTGGAAGGGCAAGCAGGTGCGTGTTGGTTCGGCTGCCGCCGGCAAGCAGGTGACCGATCTGGGTGCGACTCCGGTGTCGCTGTCGTTCCCGGAGACCTATGAGGCGCTGCAGCGCGGAACCGTCGACTGCGACCTCGGACAGTTGGCACCGAACGTCGAGGCCGGCACCTTCGAGGTGGCCCCGAACATCGGTGTGGCCTCGGACGCGGGTATTGCTCGGTCGGCCGGTGCGATCACGGCGGGTAAGAAGTATTCGGAGCTGCCGGTCGCCTATCAGCAGGTCATCTTCGACTCGATGTCGACGACGTTCAGCACGATGATGGAGGTCGTCATCGGAGCGAAGGCGCAGGCCGTCGAGCAGGCGAAGGACAACGACGGTTCGGTCAAGCCTTTCGACGATGACGTGCAGAAGCAGATGGCGACGTACGCGAAGACGCTGTCGGATAAGACGGCTGCGAAGGCTGGCGTTGACGGCGCGCCGAAGACGCTGGGCACCGCTGGATCTGAGTGGGCGAAGTCCGTGTCCGAACTCGGCTACGACGACAAGGGCGACTTCGCCTCACTCGACGAGTGGTACCCGGAGGACGCGAATTACGACAAGCTCGGCGACGAGCTGTTCAAGAAGGTCATGAGTGAGCACCGGCCGGAGTGACGGTGGGGATATTCTAGCTCGACTACCTCGGTCTCAGGCTGGAGCCAAGCCTGCCGGGAGTAGATGGCATCGTTCTCGGCGTCGTTCGAGGCAGCGAAGGGGAAGCCGATCGAATCGCTCTCGGCCACATCGAGATTAGACGGGGCCGAGAGCGATGACTACCTATCACTACAATATTGCACTGTACTGAGGATCATCGAGGTCGTGAATCAGCTGATTCTGTCTGCGTCGTCTGGCATTTTTAGACTGCACCTCTTGAGAAGATCACGGAAAAATTCGGGAATTTGACCGTCAACTTGGCTGGTCACGAGTCTGTAGCTGTCCGCGTGTTTTCGAAGTTGGACTCCACTTTCGTTTTCTAGCTTTGATAGTGCGGATCCCCACTCAGGCCATTCAACATCTAGAAATGTTTCTAAGATATCTTCAAAGACAGCGAAGCGATCGAACAGTTGGGTCTTGGGAAAATCAGTGGGAGGGGTACCAAAATATTCCATTAGAGCGCGATTAATTTCGGCATTCGCGGTCATTTGATTCTGAATAGTGGATGCCTTCTGGTTTTTTGCTCGCATTCGCTCGTCAACATTGGCATCCCCATCAAAGAGTACATAGTTGGGGATTTCCAGCTCGGAGAGAATTGCAGAGAATAAGACAACATCGCGTTTCGTCGCAGCCGGCACCACTGACAACCCGGTAACTTCAGTTACCACTGTGGATAGCCGGTCTCCGACCCCAAGGATAACAGCCGCATCTGTCGTCCCTTCAACTACCAGAACCTGCTCCGCGAAGAGCGCCACGGGTAATCGATCGCTAATTACAGAAGAAACTTGTTTTGAGAATTTTTCCGGTTCAATTACATTTGAGACCCTATCGCGGATTCTTTCCATTGTTGTTGACGTAACCGTAGGTGATGTAGAAGCATCGCTAGCATGAGTCACACGTCGAATTTCGTCGAAGTATTGCGGGTCGACGAATGAGGGGCTGTGCGTGGCATATGCAATTTGGACCTGGCTGTTCTCGGCACCACCGAGTTCACGGAGAACCCGCGCAAAAGCTTTCTCCTGTAGCGGATGTTGGAACAGCTCAGGCTCCTCAATGGCGAGGCAAATTGTTCCTTCGCTGCCCGCGGGGCCGCTATGTGCAAGTACTTGAAGTGCAGATACAAGGAGAGTCCTTTGAAAGCCATGCCCCTGGCCCTCGACGTCGGTTCGAGTGCTTCCCTTGACAACTTCAACCGAGAATGTGGTTTTGGGCGCTTTTATATCCAACTCCGAAGGCGACACTGTAATGCTATGCCCTGGAGAGTATCGTGCTATCTCTGCGTTGAGGGAAGATGCGATTCCGGACAATTGATCACCAAAGGCCTTCTTGTAAGCCTCTTGCTGTTTGGCGCGCAAATCATCTGTTATGTTGGATATTTCGTCGTCCGCGGCGGTTCTGTCCACCGCTAGTTCCAGAATTCTCCCGATGATACTCGATTTGGCATCGATTGTTTCTTCCCCTGCCCGCAGGTCGGCGCCGACGAATACATAGTCGAATATGCCTCTGAGCTTACCTCGGGAGTTAAAGCCGAAAAAGTTAGTCTCCAGCTGCTCTGTAACATCCGTCAGATACTCGGGGTTCCGGGACTCCCACGCGGTCATTGCGTCTGCAATTGCCCCCGCAGTCTTTGCGTCTTCGAGACCTAGATCTGGCTGGCCATCTCGAAGATCCTTGTAAAGCTGCTTTTTTTCTGCCGCGCTTGATGCCAATTTTATTGGTGTGAAGGAACTGAACCCTTTGGAATTCGCCGATCGAATATCGGCCCCATTGGTGTCTTGGGTTCTCCAGCAAGTGAATGATTGAGTTCCCGATGGTGCGTACTTTCCCAGAGCATCCCGATCAATCTCGGATAGGTCGGTGAAGATGACCTCGACCTGGACGGGCTTACTTGTATCACGATTATGAAAGTCTGCTTCGGTAAGACTGCTTTGAGGTCCGTTAAAGAACCAATCGAGCGCCCTCAGGATGTTGGATTTCCCGACACCGTTAGGTCCAATAAAAGCGGTGATTTCCGAAAATTCTATTTGAACGTCATCGAAGACACGGTAGTTGTTTATTCGGACAGTTTTAATTCGCATGGAGTTCACTTTCGTTTGATTAAGGGGCAGGTTTGGCGTTTGTTTTCCTGTCGTTTAATATGTTTTGCCTTCCTTCGTTTGTTTAGATCGGGATGATTCTTTCGTGAAGGCGAAGGTATCGCAACTGTAGGCCTAATACCGGAGCTTTATGTTTGATTTTATGGTCTAATTGCGGGTGCGAATCTGTGAACTATCGAATACGAAGTTTCGACCGGCTGTGAGGGCTTCTCATTGTCCTCCTGTAAAAGTAATCATCCTCTGCTTCGCAGCTCTGTCTTGCGGTCATTGCTGATTGTTCGTAGGGAATCTGGCAAGTGTTCCAAGACGCCGCGGAGTTCATCCCATGGGAGATCGAGGTTTAGGGTTTGGACACTAATTCGGTTGCCGCGGACGACAACGTCGACATCGGGCTGTTCCTCGTGGACGGTCCGAGCATACAAAAGCAGTCCAGTGACCGAGCCTTCGCGTTGCACGTCGGCGTTCCACACATACGTGGCAATTTGGTAGAGGTTGTGCGAGTGGGCCGTCTGTTTGTCTCCTCGACCTGATTGGAGTGACCGACCGTAGTATTTCGCATCGATGATGAGCTCCGAGCTGCCATCGGTGAGCGTGACGTCTGTTTGCATGACAGGCAACTGGCCGGTACCGCTGCTTTCGGCAGGGTCGAAGGCCCATGGGATTTGCCGGGCATGAGGAGACAGATCAGGATGATGGACCTTGTAGTACTGCAAGATGAACCGCTCATAGAGTCTGCTCATTGCTTCGTCGTTCAGCCAGGACCACAGTTTCGTTTCGCCCGATTCCTGGGTTGGGAGCAGCCCTTTGACGATGAGCTCGCAGATCCCGAGTAGCATTCGGTAATTCGCGTTGGCTCGATGAATACTCAGGTCGCCCCAACGAATCTCAGTTGGCCTGATCTCTCGCACCGAAGCGAGATGAGGCATTAGGTCAGCGAGGGCCTTTCGACGGACCGGTTGGACCTGACCGCGACGGATCAGCAAGATCACTACTGACTTGAGGGCTCGGTTGTGGGGAGTGTCGGGGAGGTATTCGTCGAATTGGCAGACCAGCCGTCCACGTAACATTGATCGAGAACTAGCTGTCAGGGAGATGTCGATGCGTCCGCGAACAGTGGTGAGAGTGTCGGTTTGTGGAAGATAGTCGTGATGCAGACCGCGTTTGATTTGCGAACTCAAACCTCGGCGAAGCAAATCGGCAAGGAGGTCATGGAGGTGGTCGAACGATTCGCCCTTGACAGACGCAATATCACGGGTTTGCAGTGCCCGAAATGCATACGCCATCATGACGTACACATTTCGTATGAGAATAGTTGATGCACTCATGTCAGTATGGCTTTGAGTTCCTTGGACCAGCTCTCGAACTTCTCCGGCTCATCGAACCAGTATTCGTCGAGAAGTGGAATGAGCTCATCGTGCACGATCGATTGGATCCAGGTCTCATCGAGATTGCCGTTTCTCGGACGAGTCAAGTAGCTGTGACCTACCGTGAAGCCCTGGCCAAGCGATAGGTCATTGGCGATGTCAACATTGAGCCGGGTGACAACATCCACAAGGCCATCAAATTTCGAGTTGGCGACCTCAGCCTGCCAATCTGCAAATCCCGGAGTATTGAAGGCGGGCCGCATCGAAAAGAATCCGAAGCGCCGTCGCAGTGCATAGTCGAGAACGGCAAGGCTTCTATCGGCGGTGTTCATCATGCCGATGATGTGGAGGTTGCTTGGAATGGTAAACAACTCGTCCTTGTAAAGCAGTCGGAGCTCTTGTCCGCGCTTGTCCGATTCAATAAGCATGAGCAGCTCGCCGAATATCTTCGAGATGTTGCCTCGGTTGATCTCGTCGATGATGAAGAAGTACGGCCGTTTTGAATCGTCAGCTCGGGCTTCTTCGCAGAACCGATAGAACGGTCCTTGCTCCAATCGGAACCCACCGGTTTCTGTCGGTCGGTAACCCATCATGAAGTCCTCATACGAATAACTCTGGTGGAACTGGACCATCTGAGTGCGATCGGTATCCTTAACGCCCATGATCGAGTAAGCGAGTCGCTTCGCTGCGAAAGTCTTGCCGACTCCGGGAGGACCGGACAGTATGATGTTCTTCTTGCGTTTGAGTAGAGATGCCAAACGATCATAATCGTCTTCGCTGACGAAGACCTCCTCTAAGAAGGTTTCGCGAGTGTAGGTCGGGAGTGTTTCTCGAAGAGGTTCTTGCACGGCTTCGCTGTCTTCGGCGAACAGCTCTTCGAGCTGGTCAATGTACCCAGGGAATTGACTTATATCGGTGAGAGTCTTCATCGCAGCGTTTTCCGGATTTTCCCACTCACCGTCATGTGTCCACTCCACGGTCCGGACATAGCGGTATGATCTGCGGTCTGCCTCGTACCGCGCTGCAGATGTGACCTCGCCTCTGCCGACCAGCAGTCGACGCCCCTTCTTGGCATAGACGATGTCTCCTGGCTCAATCTCATTCTGGAACTGCCAAAGCGCCAAAACGTCGTTCTTCATCGATGACCCAGTCTCATCAACGTCAAGAGCTTGGCGGATGGAATCCCTGTCTGGGAATTGGGCGAGGTCCCCGATATCCCAACCGAGTGCCATGATTCCTTCAGACGAGAACACCTTCCACTCCGACGCTTGGCTACCGGGGGAGTAGAGCCAGTAGCGACGTGCTCGTGGAGCGTCTTCATCTGGGTCAGATGTCCCATCGAACTCTGAGTCGATGAAACTGTCGTCCCAGAGCTCTCGGACACCGTCGTACCAGAATCCGAATTCACCCTCGAACTCTTCCGCCAGGGACGCTCTCGCTGTCAAAAGGTCGCGGTCGACCGCTGCTGGATCGTCGCCGGAGATTGTGCCAACCCAATCGGCAAGCCCATCGCGCACCTGGATCTTTGTCGTTGCAGATGCAATAGGTTCGAAGACATCCGGCCGAAAAAGGAACTGAAAGGCGTTTCGAATATTCGCTTGATCATCCCCACATTCGAGCATCACCTGTTGGAGAATCCAAGGATCATTTCGTGCTTGGTTCTGAGTCGCTTCATCTAAAGATTCCCAATGGCGGATGAAGGTTGCAGCCCAAGCTAAGTGCAGCCACAACCTGCCGTTGAATCCGCGTCCGGCCCGGAATCCTACGTCGCCGGAAGGTCGTTCGAACGATTGAAGAATGACCTGGGACAGTTCGACTGGGGTGTCCAGGTGGGAGAGGACCTGTTCGACATGAGCTTTCCGTGTTGCCGGGCGAGCTTCCAACACAGGTACTTCCCGGAGGAAGACGAGCTCTGCGGCCAAGAGCACTACCTCTCGAGGTGCGTCCGCCAATTGGATGTCCAGCTTTTTCCATTGCCCCATAGAACCGCCGAAAATCGGATCATCCTCGATCCGTGCACGCAGATCCTCGGCTGATTTGGCTGTCCAGATCTCGACGGAGGGGTCAATGATTGACCGGCGGTCGCCAAGCAGATGGGAGACAATTTCCGCGACCTCTTGCGCCATGTCTTGTTCAGCTGCAGGGCGGGACTTCACGATGTCGGGCAGAGATACCTGATCAGATGACATGTTTGGATGTTATCCGCACATTTCAGATGTTGTCCACGCTGTTCACGATCGACTTTGACCACTGCATACCCAGCCTGACCTCAGGCAACATCAACTAGGCTGAAACGTGTTGTAGCGGCACGATGATATCTGACTCAGGGAGGCCCACGTATGACGATCCTCTACACCATCGGGCTGGGCGTCCTCAGCGCGCTCATCGTCGGATTCCTCGTCCGGCGGATGATGCTCACCGGCACCGGAGCCGCCCGCAACACCATCGTCTCCCTCATCATGGGCCTGTCGATCTGGCCGATCACCCTCCAGGCCTACAAGATGCTCGGCATCTCCGCAGGCGGATACTATCCGACCCTCGACATGAGCTTCCCCGCGATCATGGTCTTCCTGCTCCTCTTCGCCTGGTTCATCGTCATCCAGATGTTCGTCCTCCTCGCGATCGAACTCATCATGCCCTCGGGCACACTCAGCTCACTCATCCGCAACGCGCCGAAGATCCCCACCTGGTACCGCCGCCTCAACCGACTCGCACAGATCCAAAAGATCCTCATTAAATTCGGACTCGCCCGCTACCTCAAACCGCGGATCCCCACCCTGCGCGTGTCCCTGCGCGAAATCGCCTCAACCACCCGCGATGCCCTGGCCGCCTCAGGCGTCACGTTCATCAAGCTCGGCCAGTTCATCGCCACCCGCGGTGACATGATCCCGCACGAGTTCGTCGAAGAGTTCTCCACCCTCCAAGCCGGGGTGAAACCCGTCCCGTTCTCCGAGGTCAAACACCAGCTCGAGTCCGAATGGGGCAAACCCGTCGCCGAGGTGTTCGCCGAGTTCGACGAAATCCCCTTCGCCGGCGCCTCCGTCGCCCAGGTCCACCGTGCCGTGACCTGGGAGGGCCAAGCCGTGGCCGTGAAGGTGCAACGACCGAAGATCCGCAAGCAAGTCCGCGCCGACTGCGACATCGTCCTCACTCTCGCCGAGCGACTCGAACGCACCACGGAATGGGCGAAGAAGATCGGCATCGGCAAGCTCGCCCGCAGCTTCGTCGACTCCCTCCAGGGCGAACTCGACTACCGTGGTGAGCTTGCGCACATCGAAGCCCTCCGCCTCGCCGACGAGACCGGCCGGTCGACGACGCAGACCGACTCCGTCGTCCATATCCCGCACGTGTACAAGGATCTCTCCGGCGAGTTCGTCATCGTCATGGACCTTGTTGAGGGTTCCCCTCTTTCCCACGGCGCCGAGGTGGTCGATCACCTCTCCGAAATCGCGCGCAGAGAGATCGCCCAGGACCTCTTCCTCATGGTCGTCCGACAGGTGCTCGGGAAGGGTATCTTCCACGCCGACCTCCACCCCGGAAACATCGTCGTCTCAAGCGCGGGCCGTGCCGGCCTCGTCGACTTCGGTGCCGTCGGGCGCATCGACAAACGCGACCGCCGAGCAATCGCACTTCTGCTCATGGCATTCGACTCGCAGAACTCACAAGCGGCGACCGCCGCGATCCTTGAGCTGCTCGGCACACCGAGCGAGGTCAATCTGCGCGAGCTGCAGCGTGAGATCGGGCAGATCATGCTCAAATACGGAGACGGGGCACCGGGGTCGAGCTCGGCGGCGCTGTTCGGCGAGCTCATTGACTTCGTCGTCGACTTCGGTTTCCGGATGCCGGCCTCGGTAGCCACAGCATTCCGTGCTATCAGTACCCTCGAGGGATCGATTACTCGTCTGGTGCCGGAACTCAACCTGCTGGCCCTAGTCACGCAGAACGGGAAGATGCTGCTGCGTGAGGTCGGGGGACTGGGAGTCGACCGACACGAGATGACGCTCTACGCGGCGGCGACCGCACCACAGATCGCTGAGCTGCCCGGACAGATCTCGCGCATCGCCGGTCACCTGCAGGACGGCACGCTCGACGTCGGAACGAGTGGGCTGAACATTGCGACCATCAAGAACCTGCTGGTCTCCACGGTTGAACAGTTCATTCAGGTCATCGTCTCAACTGCACTCATCCTCGGCGGGGTGATCCTTATGGCCGCTGACTTTGGGCCAGCACTGGCGCCAGAACTCAAACTCTTCACCTACTTCGGCGCCTGGATGTTACTTGCTGGTAGTGTGATTGCGGCGTTGGTCCTCGCACCAGCGCTCAGGCAGCGGATGACGTGGGAAGGGCTCGGGTAGGCCAAATGACGGAGCCAGTGGAGACGACGAGAATCAGCGATACCGCACTCATCTTCGAAGGCGGTGGAATGCGAGCATCGCTCACCAGCGCCATGGCCGTCACCCTACTCAAAGCGGGCCTGTCATTTGACTGGGTCGCCGGTATCAGCGCCGGAGCATCCACAGCAGTGAACTACCTGTCCGGAGATGCCTGGAGGATACGCAGGTCATTCGTTGAGTTCGCGGCGGAAGAAGAGTTCGGCGGATGGCGGTACTTCGCTCGGGGAAAGGGCATGTTCCACGGCGAGTACATCTACCAGCGAGCAGGTGCACCCGACGAAGCACTGCCCTTCGACTGGGACACCTACGAGGCAAGCCTCGGCGACATGCGCGTCATCGCGTTCGATGCGGTGACCGGCGACGAGGCGGTGTGGTCGAAGAAAGATACCCCGAACATCGACGATCTGATGATCCGGGTGCAGGCATCATCGACGATGCCGATTGTCATGCCGCCGGTGCACCTCGATGGGCACGTGTACGTCGACGGTGCGATGGGGGAGGACGGCGGAATCGCGTTGAGTCAGGCTCAGCGCGAGGGCTTCGAGAAGTTCGTCATTGTTCTCACGCAAGAACGTGTCTACCAGAAAGTGCCGCAGCGATTCCCTGCAGTCTTTCGCGGCATCTTCAGAAAGTATCCGGCCCTGGCTGAGGCACTGCTGACTAGGTGGAAGCGCTATAACGAGACCCGTGAACGCATCTTCGAGCTCGAAGCGGAGGGCAAAGCGCATGTCTTCGCGCCCGAACGCATGCCGGTCGACAACAGCACTCGCGATCTCTCGCGGCTTGCTGCCGCCCATCGGATGGGACTGTCGCAGGCTCGGCGAGAGCTGTCGGCGGTAACGGAGTTCGTTGGCTTGAAGTAGGCCGGCAACGGCCGCACGGGAAAGGCTCGCACGGTTCCTCACCTGCTCACACTCTGACAAAACAATCAGGCAGAACGCAGCCGTCACGACCCGTCAAACGGTGATCATGACCCTTCGCGAATGAACTTTGCAACCGATCTGGGTGGCATTGGCCCCGCATGCGATGGCGACGAGACCTGTCTCTAACCTCTGCGCTTTAGTGCTCGGTATGGCAGCATCAAATTCTATGAGACGGGTCGCCAATTTGGTTGATGATCGTCTCGGTTGAGTAGTGATCGAGAATGGGATAACGCTCGGTGCGACCTGAGTTTCACAGCCGTGGCGATCCTCGAGCTGGCGCGTTAGGAAGCTTGCCCGGCCTTATCTAGCCTCGATTTTTCATGGGTAGCTGGTTGCCCATGATTCCGGCTCCGTTGCCGCGTACCGACACTGATTCTGCCATTCGAGCATGACACGACCACCGTGTGTCGCCACGGCCCTGCGGGGATCCA